>JADFFS010000005.1 GCA_022568195.1 Chloroflexota bacterium
CGGATAGCCCCTTGGCCACTGCCTGGTACTCCACGGAGGAGCCCCGGTCGCCCAGCACTTCGGTGGGCAGCCGCTCCCATTCACCGGCGTATCGCCACAGCTCGATGGCTTCATCCCTGATCACCTTTTTCTCGTTGAGCCAGGTCCGTTCCACCTCGAAGGTGACCCCCACTTCGGTGACCTGTTGCGCCAGGTCAACCGGCAGGGAGATATCCAGGTAGGAGTGGATGGACCGTTGCGAGGTTTCGGCAATGGCCGGCGCCTTGAGCATGTCCGGGGTGAGCTTGGTAACCGTTGGGACCGTCGCCGCGTCTTGGGACAGGCCCTGGAGCCGGAAGGACCGGATGCCCGTTGACCTGGTCACCTCGGCTGGGGCCTCAATCACCGCCACAAGCTCTTTGGCAGGCACCTCAGGGAGCCCGGCCTCGGCGCCGTCTCCGGAGAACACACCCAGGCCGAACAGGGTCCCCACCACGGCGGCGGCCACCCCAATACCCCCTACCAGCGCCAGCACCGGGACCATCCTGGTTCGCGGACGGGGCTCGCTGAGAATCTGACGAAGCTCAATGGAGCCCGACTTGTCGATGGTGAAAAGCTCTACGCCCGACTCACCCCGAAACCGGCCAGAGGGCCGGAATGACAGGCGAACGTAGTAGTAGTCCTCACCCTCTTCGCTGGCGATGACTTCCTGTGCCAGCGGAAGGTTGCGGTACTGGTGGGGATAGAAATCCGGGTTATCCCGGGCGTGGCGTAAAGCCACTACTCGGGCCTGTTCCAGGCCGATCCAGGCCAACGCCTCACCTTCGGCGGTGAACTCGAACTTGTCCTCCTCCTTGTTGCCTTGGTCTTCAGCCATGACGCTTAAGCGGGGCGGGCGTAAGTGTCAACTCTAAACGACTGACCCTTGAACCATTCGTTAAACTGCACGAGGATTAAATCCCCCTTCGTCCCCCTTTGTCAAAGGGGGATACAGGGGGATTTGGCCCAACAAATAAGCAGTTGCTCAAGTTTAGCTTCCTATGCGAGGGTCAGCAGGTGCAGCGGACGGGGTTTACAGCAACGATGCGATGTCGGTAAGCTGCCGCGTGAGCCAGTGGGTGATGTCTTCTTGGGCAATAGACCTCACCAGCGCGGCTGCCCGATGCTCCCGGTCCTCGGGCGACATGGTTATTGCTTGGTGCAAGGCCTGCATAGTCCCTTCTATATCGGTGGGCGACACGGAAAGGGCGGCCTCAGATAACTGGTGGTGCACGCCACTGCTTTCAGACAGGATCAAGACCCCATTGCGGGTGTTGACCACTGGGCCCTCTTTGGCCACCAGGTTCATGCCCTCGATGACGGAGTTGACCAGAAGGACGTCATACAGCTTCATGCCGGCGATTGCTTGTGTGTAGTTGTTTTCCACAAACATCTGAATGGGCTGCCAATCCTCGTCGCCGAAGGTTTTGTTAACCTGGTTGACCACCTGCTGAATCTCATCCATGTAGCGTTGGTATTGGCGAATGTGAGTTCGTGACGGCACCAGGAAAGCAAGAAAGGTCACCTTGCCGCGCACCTCCGGGTGGCGCGATAGCAGCAGCTCGTACGCCTTGAACCCACGAACGATATTTTTGTTGGGCTCGGCCCGGTCGATGCGCACGATGTTAGTTTCGTTGCAAAATGGCTCCAAGCGGGATTGATATTCCAGGGCGCGGGCGGAGTTAGCAATACCCTGGACCTCGGCGACGTTTATCGACAAGGGGTAGACCTTAACGTGGGTCTGGTGTCCGTCCAGGTCCACCACGTTGCGCTGCCGGTCAACACCGGCCTCGGGTAGCAACTCCTCCACAGTGTCCAGAAAGCTGCGCCGGTCTTGAGGCGTTTGGAACCCCAGGAAGTCGGTGCAGCACAAGGATGAGCAGATGCGTTTGATGATGTAGTTGGGGATCATTTGCCAGTACCGGGAGGTGGGCCAGGGAATATGGACGAAGTGCTGAATCACCGCCTGGGGAATTTCCTTGCGCACAAACTCGGGCATCAGGTAGAGGTGGTAGTCGTGGCCGATGACGATGGGCGGCTGCTCGCTGCCCTTGGCTTCCTCGGCAATCACTCGGGCAAAGGCCTGGTTCACCGGGACGTATCCGGTCTCCCAGGCATCATGAACGCTGGCGTCCACGTTGGGATTGTAGGGAGGATTCCACATGTAGTGCTGTAGAAACCAGAGGAGAGGATTGCAGAGGACGTTGTAATATTTGTGGTAGACCCGCCGTGGCGTGACCACGTAGCGCAGGTTGATCTTGTGTCCGGGCAGCGGAGACTTGAGGTGAGAGCCCTGTCCGTTCTGAGTAACTACCCGGTCGCCCTCTCCCATGGCGCTGGCGACCCAGGTGAACTCTGAAGAATGGGTTAATAAGCTGAAGGCGGTGACCACGCTGCCGCTGCCCCGTCGCGCTTCCGGACGCCCTTCCGCGCTCATTTGATGTTCCACTGGTCCCCGGTTGCTGGCCAGGATAAGGGGCCTCTGCGACAACACCCGGTCGCACAGCTCTTTCAGTTCGGACAAACTACTTTCCTGGCTGGTCACTTGCATGGTGGCTACAACGGGAGAAAAACGCTCCATCCATCGCGGTTGCCGCCGATGAGATATAAATAGTTAGGGAAAATTACCTATGATTACGGAAATCAGGCCCAGAGCGACCGATGATAGCAGTAATTCGACGTTATCACCTCCCTTGGGGCTTGTCAAGCTGGTTGATCAGGGCTGGGCACTGCCTCCGTCGGCGCTCTTTCCAGGCTGGATCGGCGGAAACCGGCCTCCAGAATGACGTCTATCGGTTTCATCTGGATGCACCACTACTGGTGTGGCGTGCGGCCGGCCAGTCCGGCGATGGCCGGCACGACCTCGGCCAACCCGTCAACGGTGACATCTGGCATGGTGTCCGGGTCCGAGGGATTCTCGTTCTCGTAAAAGCCGGTGATCCAGACGGTTTTCAACCCACATCGTTTAGCGCCCACCACGTCATTCTGTACGTGGTCACCCACGTGTACCGTTTCCGGCGGGTCCGCTCCCAGAGACCGAAGGGTCAGCAGAAATATCTCGTCCGACGGCTTGGCTAGCTTGACCTCGTCAGAAAAGGTCAGAGTGTCAAAATACTTCAACATGCCCTGCTGGTCCAGGTAACGGCGGAAGGTGCTGCCCGGGGTCATGCCTGTGTTGGAGATCAACCCGATCCGCAAGCCCATGGCTTTGACGTCGCCCAAGACCGAGAGCGCGTCGGAGTGGGGGACTGGCGGATGAACGAAAAATGAGTCGGCGTAGACCCGTATAATTTCCTGGATGGTCTCTTCGTCTAAACGGTCCACCATCCCCACGTCGATGTTGTTGATGAACATCTCCACCTGGTCACGGAAGCTAACGTCCAGATTCTGGTCCCTGATGCGGCGGCACTCCCGGTAGCAGGCACGGTAGGCTTCCCGGATGTGCTCCAGATCGTAGACCACGCCGGCCCTGCCCAAGGCCTCCTGAGTGCCCTCCAGCCTCACTTGAGCCCTGGCGCGTCCCAACTCTCGATTATCCAACAGCAGAGTCTGCCAAAGGTCGAAGGTAACCGCAGTAATTTCCGCCAAAGCGATGGTCTCCTGTCTGGTTAACCTGGTGCTGGGCGTGAATCCACACCTTAAGCCGCAGTGAGTCCGGTTTCGAGGAGAAGCCCCACACTCTCACCCAACCCAGGACGATAAGCCATAAGCTGGAGCGCCGGTTATTGATTATGCGGCACTGGCGGCATGTCCTGGCAAGATTTTACACGAAATCGGGGCCAGCCGCGTTTGTGGCAGACCCGCCGCCTCGGCCCAGATCACACCGGCGGCCGGCGTTGACTCCAGTCGGTGGCTTGCTCGTAGGCGTGGGCGGCCCTGAGCACTGTCATTTCATCGAAGGAACGCCCCGCCAGTTGCAGCCCTATGGGCATTCCAGCGTTGGAAAACCCGCATGGGATAGTGATGGCGGGGGAACCGGTGATGTTGTAGGGGCGGGTGAAATTGGTCAGTGCCGCCGTGGTTCCCATCTCGGTTTCGCCCACGGGAATGCGTTCGGCGAGTAACGTGGGCGCGGTCACCGGCTCGGTGGGACCCGCCAGCAGGTCAACCTGTTGCAGCAATTCCCGGACCTGTTGATTGAACATAGTGCGCCCTTGCTGCGCCCGCAGATAGTCGGCGGCGGAAATAAAGAGGCCGGCTTCCAGCCGAAGGCGCACGGGAGGGTACATCTTGTCCCCGTCCCGCAGCACGGTGTCCCGGTTGCAAGCAGAGGCCTCGGACATCAGGATAGCGCTGGAGATGGCCTGGGAGTCGTTGAACATGGGCATCGAGACTTCGATCACCTCCGCCCCCATGGTTTCAAGCAAGGCCAGAGCCTCCCGCACCGCCGTTTCAACCTGAGGGTCCAGTGGGCCCTCAAAATACTCCTTGGGTACTCCGATACGCAGGCCTTTTACGTCCTGGTTCAGGGCTTTGGTGTAGTCTGGAACCTCCACTTGGGCCGAAGCAACGTCGTTGGGGTCGTACCCCGCGATGGCGTTCAAGGCCAGGGCGGCGTCTTCCACCGTTCGCACCATGGGACCCGGGTGGTCCAAGCACCAAGATAGAGGGGTTACTCCGTAACGGCTGACCAACCCGTAGGTGGGCTTGAGGCCCACGATTCCGCACAGGGCCGCGGGGATGCGGATGGACCCGCCGGTGTCGGTGCCGGTGGTAATCGTGCACTGTCCCGCTGCCGTGGCCGAGCCCGAGCCGCCGCTGGACCCCCCGGTAATCCGCTCCGGGTCCCAGGGGTTGTGCATGTGGCCGTAGTCGGGGTTCTCACCGGTGGGACCGTAGGCAAACGGGTGCATGTTGAGCTTACCCAGTAGGATGGCCCCCGCTTGGGCGAACCGGGCGGCGACGGTGCTGTCTCGCTCCGGGATGTAGGTGTCGAAAATCCGGGAGCCGGAAGTCGTCCTCACTCCTCCCGTGTTGTACAAGTCCTTGAGGGCAACGGGGATGCCGTGCAGCGGTCCCCGGTATTTCCCGCGCTGGATGTCGTCTTCAGCCCGGCGGGCGGCGGCGCGGGCCTCCTCTGGTAAAAGGGTAATAAAGGAATTGAGCACCGGTTCGGTGGCTTCGATCCGCTCCAGGTGAGCGTCGATTATCTCCACTGGAGAGACTTCCCGGCTCTGGATCAGCCGGGATAACGTTCCGGCGCTGGCGTAGCAAAGCTCAATCGCATCCATGTTTGGTACTGCCTCAAAGGCCGGTTTCTTGGAACCGGTGATAAATTACTCCCGGTGTGGCTCGAAGGCCATATCGGGCTCAACCGCGGTTACGTCCAGATCATGAAGGGATCTCAGGCTGTCCAGAACGGCTTGGACGTAGGGAAAAAGCTCATCCATGTGAGCGCTGTCGGCATCCAGGCCGGCATCGGCCGCCAGGCGCAAGAATACCTCTTTGCCCATGGGGCTTGGTGTCGTCATGCCTGCTCCTTCCTGACCGTGGCCTCGGGATTTGCGGGATTTTGTCGATATTATCCACTGTGGTGAACCATCTGGCAATTAGCCGAAGGGCGGTTTGGCAAAGAGGACATTGTTGATATACTCATTGCTGCCGGTGGGGCCTGATGTTTTCCGGGACCCGGCGCTCCAACTTTGAGATTTACTTTTGTATTGCATTAACTGCGGTCTTCCAGCACCCGAAGGTGACTCTTACTGCTTCGCTTGCGGACGCCTGCTCAGCGCGGCCCCCGTGGACCTTCCCGAAGAGCCTGCGGACAAGCCTTCGAAGGAAGTTTCGAAGGAAGTTTCGATGGTCGGGAATGTCCCCTGGCGGGGCGGCCAAGTGGCCCTGGGGATGATGCTGATTCTTGTGGCCGTCTTCCCTGTGGTTGGAATCTCCATTGGGATGGGCAAACTGGCAGGCGAATTCGAAGAAGCCGTGGGCGCTTGGGGAAGCAGCCACCTGATGGGGTTTGCCATCCTGGCGGCGGTGTGGAGCGTGGGGTTGAAACCCTACGGGGCGCCGCTGTCGTCTTTGGGTTTGACGGTACCCGCCATTCCCGGCCGCGAGCCCATCTTATTGACATTGGGAGCGCTGGGAGCCAGCCTGCTGGCAACGGCCCTTTACGTCTGGATAGTCAACCTGTCCTGGATAGTCAACCTGTCCTGGTCGCACATCCTGCTGCCGCCGGATATCCCGCCAGACATAGTTTTTCCCGGCCTGGGGGCAATCTTCACTTTTCAGGCCCTGGCGTTATGGACGCCCTTTACCGAGGAGATATTTTTTCGGGGGTTTATTTTCGCCGGGCTGGCGCCCCGTTGGGGAGTCGCCAGGGCGGTGGTGGCCAGCGCCCTGTTCTTTAGCCTCTTCCACTTGTCTTTGGGGCTGATAGTTCCCATCTTTATCACCGGGCTTCTGCTGGCCTGGCTGTACCAACGCACGGGCTCCCTGTGGCCTCCCATCGTGGCTCACGCGGGGCAAAACAGCCTGGCCATAGTGCTGACCACCTACGGGCTCTAGACAAGGATTCCCTTGTGGGATACATTGGTCCAGTTGCGGGCCCGGCACGTGGCCCAATACCCGGCCCAAATTAGTCACTGGAGCTTAGACCGCCTAACAAAACTTACACCATGTCATTCTGATCCTTCCGCAGAAGGAGAAGAATCTCCCTTCGTGCGGGAGTAGATTCTTCGTCGCTACGCTCCTCAGAATGACACTCGATGGTGTCGTTAGAGGAGCTTGGTTAGTCCGATATGGCCAGGGACCGAATACGTGAGTCTTTTGCAGCCATCTCCAAGGAGGGGAAGGCCGGCCTCATAGTGTTTCTGACAGCCGGGTTTCCCGACAGAGAGGCGACGCTAGAACTGGTCCCGGCGCTGGTTGAGGCGGGAGCCGACGCCGTGGAGTTGGGCGTCCCCTTTAGCGACCCTCTGGCCGAGGGACCCACCATCCAGCAGTCCAGCTTTCTCGCCGTACAGCAACAGGTGTCCCTGGCCGATTGCCTAGGCATGGTGGAGCAGCTTCGTGACAAAGTACCGGACACCCCCTTGGTGTTAATGGGCTACTACAACCCCATTTTCAACTATGGCTTGGTCAAGTTCGCTCAAGAGGCCCAACGGGTGGGGGTAGACGGTATCATTGCCGTGGATCTGCCCCACGTCGAATCAGCGCCCCTGGCGGAACAGTGCAGGGCAAAAGGGGTTCACATAATTCCCTTGTTGGCTCCTACCAGTACCGATGCCAGCATCCGAACAGCCTGCACCGACGCCGGCGGATTCATTTATTGCATCAGCCTGACCGGGGTCACCGGCGCCAGGGACAGTGTGTCTGACCGGGGGGCCCAGTTGGTGGACCGGGTCCGCGCCCACACTTCATTGCCCTTGGCTGTCGGTTTCGGTATTTCCCGTAGGGAACACGTTGTGGACGTTTGTCGAAAAGCGGAAGCAGCCGTGGTGGGTAGCGCCTTGGTGCAGGTGATGCTAGAATCCCCAAGAGACCAATTGGTCCGGAGGGCCAGCCGGTTTGTCGCCGAGCTGGCGGGCAAGCAGGTAGCGGCAGGAGGTTCCGGTTGACGACCGTGTGCCGGGGGATTCGGGGAGCAACCATTGCCGGCGAAAATACGGCCGAGGATATTTACGGGGCCACCAGAGAGCTTCTGGATGCCTTGATCGAGGCCAACGAGATTGCCGAACGGGACGTGGCGGCGGTTTACTTTACCGTGACGCCCGACCTGAACGCCGGATTTCCAGCCGCGGCCGCCAGGCAGGTTGGCTGGAACAACACCGCTTTGATGGGCGCCACCGAGATTGCCGTGCCGGGCAGCTTGCTCAGATGCATCCGTATTCTTATACTGTTTAACACAGAGAAGGAGCCCCAAGAGCTGGTGAATCTGTATCTAAAGGGCACTGAAGTGTTGCGCCTCGCGGGGGTCGAGTCGATCTGATGCTGTTTCGCGAGAGCAGATTTACGTACACTGCATATTACGGCCTGTGGGCCGTAAGTATTTTTGACATGGGCTTGAAGCCCGTTAATTAATCCAAGCGCTACATGCGAATGCATGTGGTACCTTTGAGGATCCAGAAGGTGAGTTAAGAAATGATAGTGGTAATGGCAAAAGATAGCTCTGCGGAGCATATAGGGGAGGTGGAACGGCGCATTGAAAGCCATCCTGGCCTGAAGGCTCAGGTGTTTAACGGTATAGAGCGCGTCGTGATCGGCGTTCTGGGGTCCATACCCCCAGACTTGAAAGACGAGATAGAGTTGTTGACCGGTGTCTTGGAGGTCGTACCCATCTCCAAACCCTACAAGCTGGCCAGCCGGGAGTTCCACCCGGACAGCACCAAGGTAGTGGTGGGAGATGTGGTCATCGGCGGCTCCGAGCCGGTGATCATGGCCGGACCCTGCTCCGTGGAGGATGAGGAGCAGATGGTGGCGACCGCGCGGGCGGTCAAAGCCTCCGGCGCAAAGATTCTGCGGGGAGGAGCTTACAAGCCACGTACCTCTCCCTACAGCTTCCGGGGCATGGGGATAGAAGGCCTGAAACTCCTGAAGCTAGCCAAGGAGGAGACAGGACTGCCCATCATCACCGAGGTGATGGCGCCGGAAGATGTGGAGACGGTGGCTGAATACGCTGACATTCTCCAGATCGGCGCCCGCAACATGCAGAACTATACCCTTCTGGATAGAGTGGGCGAGATCAACAAGCCGGTGATGGTCAAGAGGGGCCTGGCGGCGTCATACGAGGAGTGGCTGCTGGCCGCCGAGTACGTTATGGCCGGCGGCAACGATCAGGTGATCCTGTGCGAGCGGGGGATCCGGTCCTTCGAGCAGTACACCCGGTTTACCTTGGACGTGGCAGCCATTCCCGTGGTGCAGCGGATGAGCCACTTGCCCATCGTTGCCGATCCCAGCCACAGCACCGGCCGGTGGTACCTGGTCACGCCCGTGGCCCTGGCCGCCATCGCCGCCGGCGCCAACGGATTGCTGGTGGAGGTTCACCCCAATCCCGACCTAGCCAAGTGCGACGGTCCGCAATCATTGACCTTCGAAAACTTCGACGCCTTGATGCAGCAGGTGCGATCGGTGGCGGCGGTACGCCGCAGCCCCGTCGAAGTCACCTAATATCACTTTCCGGCGGGAGAGCCGGCTCTACATGGCCCAAGAAGACAAGGTGAGGGAAAGCCCCCTCACCTTGTTTATTATCGTGGCTATTGTCGCCGGTATTGGCCTGATGGTTTCCCTTACAACCTTGCTACAGTCCCGCGGCCGCGGCCGACTGGCGCATGGTGTTGAGATACGCCTCGCTGGAGGTTTGCAGTAAAGTCCCGACGTTGCCGTGGAAGTATTGCACGCCCAGGTCCAAGTACTTGGGGACCAGGGAATCGGGACAACTGACCCCGGCGACGCGCCCCGCTCCTGTTATGACCTTCACTCCCCGCTCCATGACTTCCTGTACCTCGGGGTGGGTTTGCTGGCCAGGGTACCCCATGGACTGGGATAGGTCCCCAGACCCGATGAAGAAGACATCCACCCCGTCCACTTGGACCAATCCCTCCAGGTTGTCGATGGCTTCCACCTCTTCCAGCATCAAGCAGACCAAGGTGTTGCGGTTGGCTTCCTCGATGTAATCCCCGGTCGAGCCCGAGAACCCGTAGCCCGCCGGGCGGCTGCGGCTGAAGATGCCCCGATGGCCTTGGGGGTAATACTTGACCGCGTCCACGGCGGCAAATGCCTCCGCTGGCGTATTGACGTGGGGCACTTGCACGCCCCAAGCGCCCCGGTCCAAGAACGGCGCGATGATCTCGGGCTTGTTGCCTACGGGCCGGACGATGGGCGCGATGCCGGACAGTTCAGCGGCGCGGATCATGTCTTCGGAGTTGTCCACGGTGATAGATCCGTGCTCGTTGTCGATCAGCACCCAGTCGAATCCCAGGGCCCCCAGCATCTCCACCACCGGGGGCGAAGGGAAGGTAATCATCACGCCAAAAACAGCGTTACCGGCTTGCAGCTTCTGCTTGAGAGTGTTTTCTCGCATTTCGCCTCCTCTATTAGCGATGGCACGCGTGTCGCAATGACACGCAGGATGAGTATACTATGCCGGGCGTTTAGGTTCACAGATCGGAATAATTGATGACGTATATTATCCGAAAATCGCGGATATATGGCAGTATCTTGCAACATAGGGTATCTGGCGGCCGGAAGTCTCAAGAACTGTTCCCTGACCGGTTGATTTACAGGGTAGGTGCTGCTAAAATGCTAAAAATTCAAATTCGTGATACTGCCAGCCTAAGTCCGGCGGTCCCAAGTCCATGTGTCTGGAGGGGGCGGCATGTTCCCAGAAGTTCAACTCATGGCAACCACCAGGGAAGACGTCGAACGCCTGGTCGAATGGCTTGACGATGCCGAAGTAAACTCAATGTGGTATGGGATGGGCGAGGACGGCTTTCCCATCCATATTGGCTATTCTCCGCACCAGATTCTTCAGGCATCCGACGACGAGTTGAAGCAACTCCTTGAGCATGAAGACCGGAAGATCTACTCCGTCTACACCTCCGAGGGGGAGCACATAGGAGAGGGCCAACTGGTGGTTGAGTGGCCTCTGCTTGAAGCACAGCTATTCTTGCTGGTGGGCAGGAAAGACCTTTGGCACCAACACTACGGGACCATGGCCTTGATCCGGCTTTTGGACGAGGCCTACGACCACCACGGCCTACACCGGGTGTGGGTCGATGTGCCCGAGTACAACGAACACGCTCTGCAAATGTGCCGGCAACTGGGTTTCGTGCTGGAGGGCCACTTCAGAAAAGCACACCGAAAAGATGGCGAGTGGTATGACTCCTCCGCTATGGGGCTCTTGGTAGACGAATATGCCCGCCGGCGTGCCCGGCTCATGGGGAGCCCCGCCGAATAGGTTGGCATACTCTGCTTGTCGCCTTTCACGTTTCGAAGCCCTGCCATCGGCCGTAGATTAGATTATTCCAACCACTTCCACCCCGCTACAGTGGCGGCCTATAACGAGCAGGGGTTACAGCCCTAAAAACACTATCCAGAAAAGAGCGTCTGTAGGGGAGGATGCTATGCCAGTGATCACAATCAATGGCAATATCGGTTGCGGCGCCGTTACTATCGGGCAAATGGTCGCGGATCAGATGCACCTCGACTTTGTGGACCGGCTCGTGTTGACTCAAGCTGCCAGATTGGTGGGTACGCCGGTGGGCGCCCTGATCGACAAGGAGGAGAGGGTGGACCGGTTCAGGGACCGCTTGGGCCGCATGATTCAGACCATGCTGGAGCGGTCGGCCGTCTCCGGAGTGAGCGGCGAGCCCTACTTTGGCCGGGGCATCGAAACGCTCCCGCCGGAAACCTACATGGAATTGGCCGGAGAGACCACGGCGACGGCCCAAAAGGTCGATGACAAAGCCTTTCTCGATGCTACCACCACGGTAGTCAAAGACCTGCAGCGGAAGGGCGACGTGGTAATCATAGGCAGAGGCGCCAACGTAATTTTGGCCGATACGCCCGGTGTAACCCACGTGGGCCTGCTGGCGCCCCTGGATGTGAGAGTGGAATACATGATCAGCCGGGAGCACTTCGACCCCAACGAAGCCAAGGGATACGTTGAGGAGCTAGACCGGGCCAGAGTAGCTTTTTTCCGGAAGTTTTTTGAGAAGGTGGGTCCCGATGACCCCTCCATCTACCACATGATGTTGAACATGGGCAGGATGGAATCCAAAACCGCCGCGGAGGTAATCGTGCGTACGGCGCGGGACCTGGCGGGTTGAACCACGGCCCTATCCAACTGATTTTTCGGTCTTACTCTCCAACACCCTTCGCTAACGAATGGAGGAGGGGACTCCGTTGATACCCTTCTCCGATGCCGAGCATACCAGACACTCATTCCCCGTGGTCAACGTAGCCCTGATCTCCCTCAACGTCCTGGTCTTCCTCTACGAACTTTCCCTGAGCGGAATCGGATTTCTGGAAGGGGAAAAGATTCGCCTTTTCTTTCTTACCTGGGGACTGATCCCCCAGGAGTTGACCGGGGGCGAGCCCTTCATCTCGGTCTCCGCCGGCGCCAGGATTTTAAGCATTGAGACTCCGTTGCCCACCTGGACCACCATTTTCTCGTCGATGTTCATCCACGGCGGATTTATGCATCTCATTGGGAACATGATGTTCCTGTGGGTATTTGGCGACAATATTGAAGGCGGGATGGGCCACCTGAAGTATTTGGGATTCTACCTGGCGGCGGGTGTGGTGGCCACCCTGAGCCACGTGGCCATCGATCCCAGTTCCCAGGCTCCGCTGGTAGGCGCCAGTGGGGCAATATCCGGCGTGCTGGGGGTCTACCTGCTACTGTATCCCTACAACCACGTCAAAGCCTTGGTGGTGATGTACTTCATCACCGTGGTACAGCTACCCGCCATGGTGCTGCTGGGGTTCTGGTTTGGGTTGCAGGTCCTCAATGGGCTGGGGTCCCTGGGGATGTCCAGCGGGGTGGACGTGGCCTTCTTTGCTCACGTGGGAGGATTCGTGGCCGGCCTATTAGTTGCCGCAGCCTACAAGGTGGTTACTCGCCAGCCCATCTGGCCGCCCAAGCCCCATCGCGTCTGATCAAATTTCCAGCACTCCCGCAGGCTGCGAGCCTGTGCAGGGCTCGAACCCGGCCGTTATTCGTCCCCGGTGGCCACAGAATAGCCCCGCCCGATCTAGACTTGAGTACCCGTCCCGGCCAGTCATTGCCCGTTGTCCTTTCCGTCTTGCTTTAGGTGGTGTCCCGCATGCCTGCGGCGGCCCAGCCCGGCTAGCGCTCTCATTCCCGGGACAAACTCACACGAAGCTAGGGTGTGCCTTACCATCGGCGGCTGGAAGTCCTGGTGGTGGACGATGAGGCCATGGTCGCCATGGCGTTGGAGGCGTTTCTACTGTCCATCGGCCACCGGCCTACCTCCTACCCCAACGGGGTGGAAGCTCTTGCGGCCCTGAAGAACAAGGGCTTCCATGCGGCAGTCATTGACCTGGGAATGCTCGATATGAACGGCTGGGAGGTGACCCGGCAAATCAACCGGTTGCGCCCCGACATTGCGGTAATCCTTGCCAGCGGCCGCATGGTCACCGCAGACGAAAGCCGAGCCATGGAGGTCAGGGTAAGCGCGATACTCATCAAGCCCTTTGGCCAGTTCCAATTGATGGCCGCCCTAGACGGCGCGGTTGGTTCGGGCCCGGTTGGTTCGGGTCCGGTTGGTTGGTACCGAGACCGTTAGCACGGCAGCGACGCTTTCCCGAGGCCGTTGGCACAGGTTCTGTTATCTATCGACTACGAATCGACTGGCGGCAGCAGTCCCAGGATCTCCCGCGCTTGGGACGGCGTTGCCGGCTCGCGGCCTTGGAGGCGGGCCAGGGTCACCGCCCACTCCACGTACTCGGCGTTGGAGCGAGGAGTGGGATTACCAGGAAGGAAGGGGCTATCTTCCATCCCCACTCGGATATGAGCACCGGTGGCTACGGCGATGCCAGCGATGACGAAGGTCTGGCTACCGCTGCTGTGGGCCAGCCAGGTAGCGTCGGGGTAAAACTCCCGGATGTTGTCGGTTAACATGAAGTAGTTTCGAGGCGAGCCCACCATGGATTGCCGTCCGTCACCCCAGTGGGCCGAGGGCTCCACCAGGAAGTAGCGGGAGCTCTTGATGTGCCCTTCGTTGATCAAAGTGATGGCGTTATTCAGCATGCCGGTATCGTGGACCGCGGGTTCGGGGAAAGTGCCCCTTTTATAACAGGCTTCCAGGGTGGCGACGATATCTTCGTAGCTGTTGGGGGAGACGGTGGTCTGCCGCTGGCCTGTGTCAGCATTGGAGACCCACCGGACCCCTTGTCCAAGGTTAAGCGAGACCATCTCCACAGGATGGGGCGTCTCCAGCAGGTATCTTGTTACCGCTTCCACCGGTATCCCGGAGCGCCGGGCCGTGGTGTGGTTCATGACCAGGTCGCACTGGGCCCGGATAAGGGCGCAGGTCTCGGCGTACCAGCCGGGGTCATAGCTTACGCCGCCGTCGGGGGTCCGGGCGTGGACGTGGACGATGCACGCGCCGGCTTCGTAGCACCGGATGGCTTCTTGGGCAACCTCCTCAGGGGTCCAGGGCACGTTGGGATTGGCATCCCGGCCCCGCCCCCCGTTGAGGCAGGCCTTGATGATTATCGTGTCCATGCTTCTCCTTCCGCACGTTCAACTAGACATGCTCACGGATAGCGCACCTCCTGAAATCCCCCATCGAGGCGGCGTTCAATCTACGCTGCAGCAAATCTTCGGGAGTGGCCTCCGTTTTGTGATAATATATTGTCCAAACTGGATACAGACGTTTCCAAACACTTTGGGGGAGGCAAGCCATGCTCGATTATAAACCCAACATCGTGTTGTCTAACCAGGAATTTAAGGTCGTAGGCACCAGGCCCATCCGCCACGACGGAGCCGATAAAGTCACCGGCCGCGCCCACTATGGAGCCGACATCAATCTTCCCGGCCTGCTGCATGGAAAAATCTTGCGAAGCCCCCACGCCCACGCACGGATAAAGTCCATCGACACCAGCCGCGCCGAAGCTGCGGCAGGGGTCCACGCAGTGGTTACCTCGGCGGATTGGGAACAGCCTTCCGGCAAAGTGGAGGACTTGGCCGAAGGTTCGATCCACAACCTCCGCTTCCTGAGTAATAACATCCTGGCTAACGAAAAGGTCCTGTACAAGGGGCACGCCGTCGCGGCGATAGCAGCCGCCAGTCCTCACGAAGCAGAGCTGGCGCTGGCCCTAATCGACGTGGACTACGAGGTCCTGACTCCGGTGTTGAACTACAAGGACGCTATGGCCGACGGCGCGCCCTTGTTGCACGAAAGGCTGCTCAGCTTGTCCAACCCTGGCTTGCGGGCTGGTGGCTACAAGCCGGATGATGATACCAGCGTAGGCACTAACGTAGCCAACCACTTCGAGTTCCGGCTGGGGGACGTTGAGCAAGGCTTCAAAGAGGCTGACGTCATCGTGGAAAAGGAGACTCAGACCGCGGCGGTGCACCAGGGCTACATTGAGCCTCACACGGGTACCGCCATGTGGCAGGCCGACGGCAGTTTGACCATCTGGTCCAGCACCCAGGGTCACTTCAACTGTCGGGACCTGATGTCCAGGCTGTTGGGCCTTCCCGTCTCCAAGATCAAGGTCATCCCCATGGAAATTGGCGGTGGCTTCGGCGCCAAGGGAATCATCTACTCGGAGCCGGTGGCGGCCTTGTTGGCCCGTAAAGCGGGACACCCGGTGAAGGTGACCATGAGCCGGACCGAGGTCTTCGAAGCATCGGGGCCAACCTCCGGCACGGGCATCAAGGTTAAGCTGGGCGCCACTAAGGACGGACACTTGGTGGCGGCAGAGGCCGAGTTGTATTACGAGTCCGGCGCCTTCCCAGGCTCGCCGGTACCCGGCGCCTGCAACTGCATGTTCTCTGCCTATGACATTCCCAACGCCTACATGAACGCCTACGACGTAGTGGTGAACCGGCCCAAATCGGCGGCCTACAGAGCACCCGGCGCTCCGGCCGCCGCATTCGCCATGGAGACGGCCATCGATGAGCTGTGCGAAAAGCTGGGCATGGACCCCTTGGAGTTCCGGCTGCTGAACAGCGCCAAAGAGGGCACCCGCCGGGCCACCGGTCCGTTGATCCCCAAGGTTGGATTCATTGAAACCCTGGAGGCGGCCAAGAACCACCCCCACTATACAGCTCCTCTGGGAGGGCCGAACCGTGGGCGGGGTGTCGCCAGCGGGTTCTGGGGCAACGGCACCGGACCGTCCAGCGCCATGGCCATCGTGAATGCCGACGGAACGGTCAACCTGGTGGAGGGCTCGGCGGACCTCAGCGGTACCCGGGTCGCTTTCGCCCAGCAGTTGGCCGAGGTGCTGGGCATTCCGGTGGAGGACGTGAATCCCTCGGTGGGAGACACCGATTCCATCGGGTTTACCTCCAACAGCGGCGGCAGCGGCGCTACCTTCAAGACCGGTTGGGCCTCCTATGAGGCCGGCCAGGACGTCAAGCGGCAGATGATTCAACGGGCCGCCAAGGTCTGGGAAATCCCTGAGGAGGACGTGGAATACACCGACGGAGTACTGCAACATAAGTCCGACTCCGAGCTGCGCTTGACCTTCAAGCAGATGGCCGCCCGGCAGAATGTTACCGGCGGTCCTATCACCGGGCAGGCTGGTGTCAACCCAGGCGGGGCCGGGCCTTGTCTCGCCACCCACATTGTGGATGTGGAAGTAGACCCGGACACCGGCAAGGTGCAGGTCCTGCGCTACACCGCGGTTCAGGACGTGGGCAAGGCCATCCATCCCAGCTATGTGGAAGGCCAGATCCAAGGCGGAGCAGTTCAAGGGATAGGCTGGGGCTTGAACGAGGAATACGTCTTCAATGACAATGGGCAGATGCTCAACTCCACCTTCCTGGACTACCGGATGCCCATCTCCCTGGACCTGCCAATGATCGATACCGTGATAGTCGAGGTCGCCAACCCTGGCCATCCCTTCGGTGTCCGGGGCGTGGGCGAGGTGCCTATAGTTCCACCCATGGCCGCCCTATCCAACGCCATCTATCATGCCTTGGGAGTCCGGGTGAACCAACTCCCCATGTCTCCCGGAGTTATTCTGGAAACCCTCTGGGAGAAGGATGGCGCCGGCAAGAACGGTGGGTAGATAGCCATGGCAGACGTATGGATTCCAACTCGAATGCAGACCCTGACCGATGGACAGCAGATCGTACAGATAGAGGGCGCCACGGTGCGCCAGCTGATCAACAACCTGGAGAAGAAGTATCCCGGCACCAAGGCCCGAATATATGATGCCGAAGAGGATGAGCTACTCCCCGGCGTCGCCGTAATCGTCGACGGGGAAGCCAGCCAGCTTGGTTTGCTGGAACGGGTGGGAGAGAACAGCGAGGTCCACTTCCTTCCCGCCATCGGTGGAGGCGGCTGACCCGGTACAATTCGGGGCCCTTGGAGCCAAGCCCATTGTGGTCGCTGTGTTAGCGCGCCGGCAAGATGTTACTCCCCGGGGGCGCATCCGCGACAGCCGAGAAAGCCGAGACCTCCGGCTCTCAGATGATTAATCCTGGCGACAACGGACCGATCATGCTCGCCTTTGTATTTTGGCATTGGCCCTTCCCTGACGTGCGACCCCGGCGCTACGAGCGTAGCCTGGTGAAATTCCACGAGTCCCTGGCCAAAGCCAAACCCGAAGGCTTTTGTGGATCCTTTACCTTTAGGATTGAGGGTGCTCCCTGGCTCACCGACTGGGAACACAGCTACCAGGACGTGTATTTGCTGGAAGGTTCGGTGGCCCTGGACCGGCTTAATGCCGCTTCTGTAGGCGAGATCAGCGGGGAAGTACACGATGTCGTGGCCAGGGAGGCCGCCGGGGGCACAGGGGGTCTGTACCAATTACGGGAAGGACAGGTCGACTTTGCACATGCCTGCTCCGGTATTTGGTTGCCCAAGCTCCGTTCGACCAGCTACCCGGACTTTTACTCTCAGCTGCTGCCGTGGACCGAGCAGCCCGGCGTCAGCCTCTGGCGCAGACATTTGGTCTTGGGACCGACCCCCGAATTTTGCCTGCTGGGGCCGGCCGAACTCCGGCCTCCACAAGTGGAAGGGGTAGTGTCCACCAAGCTGGACTTGATCTGGCCCAAGCCAACGGGCCGCCGGTAGTCAAGGTTTTATCCTAAGAACGGCCTCCGGCCGGTGTTGGCCAACCATGGGTGGTAAATCAGGGGGACTTTGACTGTGGTGGGCAGTGAATCCAGCGATTCGGCCATCTACTCCAATCGGGACACGCAAGCGTCCTGGAAGTACCACACCGCCACCAACCACACCTGGCACAGCGTCTCCACCAGCAGCCACTACATGGACTGGAACAACCAACCACGTCCCTTCAAGATTTATCCCGACCTCCCGGAACAGAGATTGCCAACAGGCTTCCCCTCCAGCGGGATGTCCGCGTTGGACAGTTTGACGGGCGGCGCCTCTGGGGAGTCCGCCGAACTGACGCTGGAGAATCTGGCTGGCCTGCTCTACTACTCCGCAGGCGTAACCAAGGGCGCCGAGGGGCCGGGAGGCCGGATGTTCTTCCGGGCGGCGGCGTGCACGGGGGCTTTGTACCACATCGAGCTATACCTGGTTTGTGGCGACCTGCCGGACCTGGAGGCCGGCGTTTACCAGTTCGGGGCCCATGACTTCGCCCTGCGCCGCTTGCGGGAGGGGGACTTCCGAGGGGTTCTGGCCGAAGCCAGCGCTGGGGAACCTTCGGTGGCGGATGCTCCAGTGGTCATTGTCACCACGTCGGTATATTGGCGCAACTCCTGGAAATACCAGGACCGGGCCTACCGCCACTGCTACTGGGACAGCGGCGTTATCCTGGCCAACCTGCTGGCCATGGGCAACGCCTACAGGTTGCCCCTCAAGGTCGTAGCCTCTTTCGCCGACGGTCCCGTGAACCGTCTGCTGGACCTGGACGAGCAGAGGGAAGTCGCCCTGCAACTGGTGCCCGTAGGCCGGTCGTCCCAACCGCCTGTGCTGCCCGCCGGCGAAGTTGTGCCCCTGGGCCTGAGGGTGGAACCCTATTCCCGGCGGGAAGTGGATTATCCGGCCATCAGGGAGATGCACGCGGCGTCTTCGTTGTCATCCCCTGAGGAAGCTAGCGGGTTGAGAGGCAGCCCGCCACCTTTGAAAGACCGGAAGGACCCCGAACCGCAGGGCACGCTGTTTCCCCTGGACCTGCCGCCCACGGAGGAGTTGCCCCAGGACACCATCGAAGAGGTGATCATACGAAGGGGGTCCAGCCGGCGATTCCGTCGGGAGAGCATCTCTTACCGCCAGCTATGCACCATGCTGGACCGGGCCACCCGGGGCGTCGACGCCGACTTTCTGGAAGAGCCGGGCGCCGCCCAAAGTCCCGAAGACGTCCCAACGCTGAATCAGCTTTACCTGATCGTTAACGACGTGGATGGGTTGCCGGCGGGCAGCTACGTGTTCCACCGGGACCGGGGAGCCTTGGAGCAGCTACAAGCAGGGGAGATGAGAGAGACGGCGGGGCGGTTGGACCTGGGCCAAGAGCTGGCGTCCGACGCCAGTGTCAACGTCTACTTCCTGACAGACCTGAACGCGGTTCTGGAGCGGTACGGCAATCGAGGCTACCGCATGGCTCAGATGGAAGCCAGCACCATGGGGGGCCGGCTGTACCTGGGGGCCTACGCCCAGAGGCTGGGGGCCACGGGGCTGACCTTTTTCGACGACGAGGTAACCGAGTTTTTCTCGCCCCACGCAGAGGGGAAAAGCGTCATGTTTCTGGTGGCCGTGGGCAGGTCCACCCGCCGGAGGCGGACGGCTTAATCCCACAGCACCTGGTAGATACGATTGGTCCCTGGTAGTCGCTGCGCATACCAATGCGAACGGAAATGGGCTCTTAAGGTTGGTCCTTAGTGTACTCTGGCCTTACACCTCCACCGGCTGGATTTTGACCGTTCGGCCTGATTGGGCCGACTCGATCAATGCCAGTGTCACTTCCACCACCCTCAGGCCGTCCACGCCCGTGGCGGCCGGCTCCCGGTCCTCTTCGATGGCCGCGTGGAAGTCCTGCAACTCGGCGATGAAGTTGCCCAGGTATTCGCTGGGGCAGGTGTGGGTCCGGTTCACGGTCTCGCTGACCACCTCGACCCGGCCCTGGCGCGACTCCCACAGCGTGGCCCGGCCGGTGACGCGGCCGTCGCTGCCGTAGACGGCGAAATCGTTGCGGGAATCGGGCATCAACCGGCCGCAACAAACCGTGGCGATGGTCCCGCCATCGAACCGCAACGTCATGGTGGCAAGCTGCTCCAGCTGCTGTTGGTTGGTCTGGCCGTCGGTGATGGCCGTCACCTCGGTCACCTCTTGCCCCAGCAGAAACCGCAGCAGGTCGACCACGTGGACGCCGGTGCCCATGATGGTGGAAGCGCCGCCAATCATCTCCGGGTCGTCCCACCATTGACGCAAGCCGGTGCGTGGGGGCGGCGCGCCTTGTCCCCGGACGCCGAAGCCCCACTGACCCTGGGCCAGGACCACCTTGCCCAAAGCGCCCTGGGCGATGGCCTGCCGGGCCATGAGGTGCCCTGGATGCGTTCGCAAGTGGTAGCCTGTGCCCAGCTTGACGCCCTGCTCCCGGCATCCCCGGACCATGGCGAGGGCATCCTCCAGGGTGGTGGTCATGGGCTTTTCCGCCAACACGTGTTTACCGGCCTGGGCAGACTGGAGGGCATGCTGGCAGTGCAGGGAGTTGGGCGAGGCGATGAACACGGCCTCTACCCTCGGGTCGCTGAGCATGTCGTTCAGGGAGTCGTAGGCGGCCTGGGCCCCGTGTTTCTCGGCAAAGGCCTCCGCCCGGCCGCGGTCCCGGCTGTAGACCGCCACCAGCTCCGCTCCTTCCGCGGCCGTAATCGCGGGGGCTATCTTGTTGTCTGGGTGTAGTCCAGTGCTGATGATTCCCCAACCCAGCGCCACTTTGCACCTCCGGCCATGCTGTAATCGCCACCAAACATAAGGAACGGAGGCCTTCCTGTCAATTCGACCATCCCGGACCAAGCCGTTCATGGCCGTTCACGGGCGCATCTCTTGACTTGGAATCACCGTTCAGGTATCATCATTGTGTACCCCCCCCCAGGGGGTATGGGTTTTCTAATGGGAGGATGGATATGGCAACTGACGCCAAAGCCGATACCTTGAAGCGGTTGAGCTACATCGAGGGCCATCTCTCCGGCATCCGCAGGATGCTGGAAGAGGACAAGTATTGCGTGGACATCTTGAAGCAGACCTACGCGGTGAGACGGGCTATCGAGAAGATGGAGAGCATCCTCTTGGAGGGCCACCTGCACACCTGCGTGGTTGAAGGCATCAAGGATGGCCGGGAGGACCAGGTGGTGGGGGAGCTGACCGAGCTCTATTTATTAGCCAACCGTTAGTGGTTGTTATTTACTTGATGGGAGACGGTAAACAATGGCAGCTTATGTGATTGCGGACATCGAAGTTACCGACCCGGCCGCCTTCGAGGAGTACCGGCAGAAGGTAGCGCCCATGATAGCCAAGTACGGGGGCAAGTACCTGGTTCGCGGCGGCGCCAGCGAAACGGTGGAAGGTGATTGGGTCCCCAAGCGGCTGGTGGTGATCGAGTTTGAAAGCATGGACCGGCTCAAGGAGTTCTACCACGGAGAGGAGTACCGCCCGGTCATGGCGATTCGCACCAAGTCCACCGTCAGCAAGTTAGTGATCGTGGACGGGGCATAGCTTCACCTACCCCGGAAAATGCGAGGGAAGCAGCGATTCTCCAGAATAAACGGAATTGGCAAGTAAGGGTCTCAAAATGGACAATAAACAGATAACTATCACCGTGGAGGGTATGACCTGCGCCTCCTGTGTCTCTCATGTGGAGAAGGCCCTGCAAAGTGTGCCGGGAATTACCAAAGCGGCGGTAAACCTGGCCACGGACAAAGCGGCGGTGAGTCTGGCCACGAAAGAGGTGCCCCTGGGCGAAATGCGGGAGGCCGTGGCCCAGGCCGGCTATAAGTTACCCACCACCAGGGCCACCGTAAACATCGGCGGGATGACCTGCGCCGCCTGTGTTTCCCACGTGGAGAAGGCCTTGAAGGGCGTGACCGGGGTGGTCGAGGCTAACGTTAACCTGGCCACAGAGAAGGCTACCGTCGATTACCTTGCGGGCGTTGCCGACCTGGATGGAATGGGCCGCGCGGTTGCGGACTCGGGCTACCGGTTGGAGAGCGCGGATGCCGGCGGATTGGACGCCCAAGCGGAGCTGGAGCGTCTGTCCAAGGTGCAGGAGATACGGTCCCTGAGGAACCGTCTGCTGGTGGCCGCCTCGGGGGGGATCCTGCTGTTTCTGGGCACCTTCGGCGCGTTCCCATGGGTCTCGCCGTTGATGGAGCGAGGCTTTTATCTATTCTTGTTGTGGGCCGTGGCCACCCCGATTCAATTCTGGGCCGGCTGGTCTTTCTACACTTCCGGTCTGGGCGCCCTGCGCCACCGGACCGCCAACATGCACACGCTGATAGCCCTGGGCACCAGCACGGCTTACGGTTTCAGCGTAAGCGTGGTGCTGGCCAATGCTCTGGCGCCGGATTTCCTGGCTGAGCGGGGCATCGGAACTGAGGTCTACTTTGACACTGCGGCCATCATTGTCGCGCTGATTCTCATGGGGCGATACCTGGAAGCCCGGGCCCGGGGTCAGACCTCGGAGGCCATCCGCCGGCTGATTGGTCTTCGGCCCAACACCGCTCGAGTGTTGCGGGACGGCGAGGAAATCGAGGTCCCCATAGAAACGGTGGTTACCGGAGACATCCTTCTGGTCCGGCCCGGAGAGAAGATCCCTGTCGATGGGGAGGTAACCGAGGGTTATTCCACGGTGGATGAATCTATGCTCACCGGGGAAAGCATGCCGGTGGAGAAGCAGGCCGGCCAGCAAGTGTACGGGGCCACCATCAACAAGTACGGAAATCTGTGGTTCCGGGCTACCAAAGTGGGGAAGGACACGGTGCTGGCACAGATCATCCGGCTGGTGGAGGAGGCTCAGGGTTCCAAAGCTCCCATCCAACGTCTGGCTGACCAGGTCGCGGCGTACTTCGTGCCTGCGGTAATCGTTACGGCCCTGGCTGCGTTCCTGTTCTGGTTGCTTTTGGGTCCTTCCCCGGCGTTGACCCTCGCGATTTTGGTCTTCGTGGCGATTTTGATCATAGCTTGTCCCTGCGCCCTGGGTCTGGCTACCCCCACGGCCATCATTGTCGGTACCGGGAAAGGGGCGGAGCATGGTGTGTTGATTCGCAGCGCCCAAGCCTTGGAGATTACCCACAAGGTCAACACCGTGGTGCTGGACAAGACGGGGACACTGACCACCGGCCGGCCCGTGGTCACCGATCTCGTTCCCCAGGGAATTTCGGAAGACGAGCTGCTGCGCTTGGCTGCTTCGGTGGAGTGGGGTTCCGAACACCCCTTGGGTGAAGCGATGGTCCGGGAGGCACGAAGCCGAAACCTGGAGCTGGAGCAGCCGGAGGATTTCCAGGCGATCCCCGGCCAGGGCATACAGGCCAGGCTGAACGGATACCAGGTCCACGTGGGCAACCAGGCCTTGATGGACGCTGTCGGCGTGGAGCTAAACGGGCTGGCAGACCGGGCCGGCCAACTGGCTAGCGAGGGTAAGACGCCCATGTTTTTGGCCATGGGCAAGGAAGCTCGGGGAATCATCGCCGTGGCCGATACCTTGAAGCCCACGTCCCGCCAAGCCGTGGACCGGCTGCGTCAGCTCGGGCTCGAAGTGGTGATGCTGACCGGTGACAACGCTCGGACCGCCGCTGCAATCGCCGCTCAGGCGGGAGTCGACCGGGTCGTAGCCGAGGTCCTACCTCAGGACAAAGTCGGCGTGATTCGAGACCTCCAGTCCCAGGGGAAGGTAGTCGCCATGGTGGGCGACGGAATAAACGACGCGCCGGCCCTGGTTCAAGCCGATGTGGGGATGGCCATGGGAACCGGGACCGACGTGGCCATGGAATCGGCCGACATAACGCTGATGCGAGGGGACGTTGACGGGGTAATCCACGCTTTTAACCTGAGCCGGGCGACCATTCGCATCATCAAGCAAAACCTGTTTTGGGCCTTCTTCTACAATGTGCTGCTGATTCCTGTGGCGGCAGGAGCGCTTTACCCGGTGTTTGGAGCACTGGGCGGGGTGCCCGATAGCCTCCACTTCTTCTTCGGGGCGCAGGGCTTCCTCAATCCAGTCCTGGCTGCCTTGGCCATGGCCTTCAGCTCGGTATCCGTGGTGACCAACTCTCTGCGCCTGCGGGGGTTGCGTCTGTAAGAGCGCCCCCATTTGGATTTACCAAGGCAGGCATCAAACGATGAGACTTTAGGAGGACCTGATATGGCGACGGCGATCGATCCCGTTTGCAAAATGGAAGTGGACACCGATAACCCGAACGGCGGCCAAACGGAATACCAGGGGGAGACCTATTACTTCTGCGCCCCGGGCTGCAAGATTGCGTTCGAGCGGGAGGCAGACCAATATCTATCTGGGGAGCTCACGGTAGAGATGCATGAGCCCGCTCCCCAGAAGGTGTCCTTCTTTTCTCGCATCTTCGGCCGCGGGTCCTAGCCAAATCGATGTTCTGATACCACGGCGGAGCCTCTGGGGTTGGACAAGAAGGGTTGGAGGAGAAGCCCAGGCCTTTGCACAGCGGTGCGCCGAACAACAGCCCTAGACGTTGGCGCCGTGGCAGCGCTTGTACTTCTTGCCGCTGCCGCAGGGGCATTGGGCGTTGCGTCCGACCTTGGTGGCGCCCACCGCCACTGCTTCGCGACGGCCAACGCTAACTGCCTGCATCGGGCTGGCGTTGGCCGCCCTGCCTCCGCCACGCCGTTGGCCGCCGTTGACCGGCTCTTGGGTTACGGCCACGTGGAACAGTGTGTGCACCACGTCGTACCGCATTCTGCTCAGCAACTCCTGGAACATCTTGTGCCCCTCGGTGCGATACGCCACCAGAGGGTCCCGCTGCCCGTAGGCTTGAAGGCCGATGCCCGTGCGCAGATTTTCCATCGATGTCAGGTGGTTGACCCAATGGGTGTCGATGGCCCGCAGCAGCAACAGCCGTTCCAGGGTCCGCATATGCTCGGCGCCTAGCTCGGCTTCCCGGTCCTGGTAGGCCTGTTCCGCGTAGTCTCCCAAGATTTTCCGGACCTGCTCCTGGTTGTACTGGTACACCGAATCCTCGTCGGCCAATTCCTGGGGTAAGGGGCAAATCGCCCCCAACTCGTTAACAAATCCCGACACATCCCAATCGTCGGCATGCCTGCCTGGCAGGTGCTGGCGTGCCAATTCGTCGAACTCCACCTGGAGCATTTCCACGATTTTGATTTTGAGGTTATTGCCATCCAAAATGTCATGGCGGTCGGTGTAGATGACCTCACGCTGCTTGCTGAGAACGTCGTCGAAATCCAGCAGGTGCTTGCGTATGTCGAAGTGGTAGCTTTCCACCTTCACTTGGGCGCCGGCTATGGACTTGGTGACCAACCGGTTTTCTATTGGGGTATCCTCGTCCAATCCGGTCCAGGCCATGACCGCCTTGATCCGCTCGCCGCCGAAACGGCGCATCAGCTCGTCTTCCAGGGAAACGTAGAACTGGGAACTGCCCGGGTCACCCTGGCGGCCGGCCCGTCCCCGGAGCTGGTTGTCGATGCGCCGGGCGTCGTGGTGCTCGGTGCCGATGACGTGTAACCCACCCAACTCGATCACCTTTTCGTGCTCTTCCTGCCAGTCGGCCCGGTCGGTGTCGATTCCTCCCAGAATGATGTCGGTCCCGCGGCCCGCCATGTTGGTGGACACGGTTACGGCGCCGAGCCTTCCGGCTTGGGCCACGATGCCCGCCTCATGCTCGTGGTTCTTGGCGTTGAGTATTTGGTGGGTGACGCCACGGCGCTTGAGCCGCTCGCTGAGGGCTTCCGAAGCTTCGATCGAAGTGGTGCCCACCAATACCGGCCGCCCCAGCTCGTGCATGCGGGCTATCTCGTCGGTCACGTTACGCCATTTGGACTCTTCGGTCTGGAACACCAAGTCGGGACCTTCAGTCCGCTTCAAGGGCACGTTTGTGGGAGCCACGATGACGGTCAAACCGTAAATTTTATGGAACTCGTCGGATTCCGTCGCGGCCGTGCCGGTCATGCCGGCCAGCTTCTCGTACATGCGGAAGTAGTTTTGCAGGGTTATGGTAGCGTAGGTGATGCTTTCCCGCTGGATTTGCACACCCTCTCGGGCCTCCACCGCTTGGTGCAGCCCGTCGGACCAGCGGCGGCCAAACTGGAGCCTGCCGGTGAACTCATCTACGATGACCACCTCGCCGTCCCGAACCACGTAGTCTTTGTCCCGCTTTTTCTGCACGTTGGCGGTTAGGGCGTTTTCCATGTAGTGGACCAGGTGGAAATTTTCAGGCTCGTACAGGTTGCCAACCTTGGTCCACCGCTCCATTTTGCCGATACCCTCTTGAGTCAAGGAAATGGCCCGGGTCCGGTCGTCGATGGTGTAATCCTCTTCCTGCTGAAGACGGGGCACCAGCTTGGCAAAGGTGTAGTAAAGCTGCACCGGCTCTTCCGCTGGGCCGCTGATGATAAGCGGGGTACGCGCCTCGTCGATGAGGATGTTGTCTACCTCGTCCACGATGGCGTAGTGGAGCTCCCGTTGTACTCGTTGGTCCGGCTCCAAAGCCATGTTGTCTCGCAGGTAGTCGAACCCGAACTCGTTGTTGGTGCCGTAGGTAATGTCTGCTCGGTAAGCCTCGGCCCGGGCCACCGGGCGCAGGAACTTCATACCCTCTTGGACTGGCGCCTTGGATGGGGAGGAGGATTCTTCGGCCTCCGGGTCGAATAGAAAGGCCCCGTCGTGTTGCAGACAACCAACGGACATTCCCAGGGCATGGTAGATAGGTCCCATCCACACGGGGTCGCGACGTGACAGGTAGTCGTTGACCGTAACCACGTGTACGCCCTTTCCGGTAAGGGCGTTGAGGTAGACCGGAAGAGTAGCCACCAGGGTCTTGCCTTCCCCGGTCTTCATTTCGGCGATTTGCCCCCGGTGAAGGACCACACCGCCGATGAGCTGCACGTCGTAATGCCGCTGGCGCAGGGTCCGCCAGGCTGCTTCCCGTACCACGGCAAAAGCCTCGGGCAGCAGGTCGTCTACGGTCTCTTTGCCCGACAAGCGCCGCTTGAATTCCTGGGTTTTGTCCCTTAGCTGGGCATCGGTCAGCTTCTGGACGCTGGCTTCCAGAGCGTTAATTTTGCTGCGGAAAGGTTGGACCTTTTTTAACAGCTTCTCGTTGGTGTCGCCGATGAATATGTTTAGCAGGGAAACCATGCATCCACCACCATACGTGGGCATACCCGGCGGCGCCGGGCAGAATTAAGTTCCCAAGAATAAAAAATCGGGAGTATCAACCTCGTTAGACAACCCCGATTCAACTCTATTGTAACCAAAGGCACCCCATGTTGCACGTACCGCGATGGTAACCGGTTTACCAGGATACGGCCGGGCGCCTTTGGCGCTGACGGTTTACTTCGCAGTAGAGTTTTTCCGATAAATTGCTTATACGCTGTTAACGGGCAGTGTGGGGGACATACGCCAATGGCCAGTATGCTATTCCAAAGCCCGGATGTCGACCGCACCGGTCAAGTCGGAAACGTCGGTGATGCCGGATTCTCCCAGGAAGGATCTCAACTGGTCCAAAATGCGAAAGGGCGCCCAGAGGTCGGCCAGGTTGGCGCTGCCCACCTGGACGGCGGTGGCTCCCGCCAAGAGGTATTCCACCGCGTGCTCGCCGCTGAAGATGCCTCCCACGCCGACTATGGGCACGTCCACCGCTTGCGCCGTCCGGTAAACCATGGCCATTGAGACTGGCCGTAAACCGGGTCCGGAAAGCCCTCCGGTGATGGCTCCCAGTACGGGCCGGCGGGTCTCCACGTCGATCCGCATCGCCGGGATTGTGTTGGATATGGTCAAGGCATCGGCCCCGGCGTCTACCGCTGCCCGGGCGATCTCGGTGACATCCGGAACGTTGGGGGCCAGCTTGGCCAAGACGGGAAGAGCGGTGTTGGCGCGAACCGCTTTTACCGCTGCCGCCGTTAATTTGGGGCTATGTCCGAACATAGCGCCGTTCTCGATGTTGGGACAACTGAGGTTAAGCTCCATGGCCTGGAAGCCACGCACGCCCTCGGCCATGGCGGTCATCTCGGCAAATTGGTCCGCGCTGTCGGCGGATAGACTTAGCACCACCGTGGTCCCGTACTCCGCCCATAGAGGCGTCAGATCGGTGAGGGCGCCTTCGATGCCCGGATTGGCCAGGCCGATGGAGTTGAGGAGGATGAACTCCCCGTCTTGCAGGGCTTGCCGGTAGGATGGAGGGTCCCAACGGGGTTCTGGATTCCCTTCCCTGGGCAGACGCGTAACCGTCTTGGGAATCACCGCCCCTAGCTGGCTCAGGTCCATGTCCGGCGTAATCCCCCGGCCGTAGCCGTCGTAGCCGAAGGTGCCCGAGGCGATCATAACCGGATTGGTCAACCAGAGATGATTAGGGTTACGCGGCGCAAGATCCACCGACAACCCCACTGCTTTCACCTCTCCTAGAGTAGAACCTGGTGATTCTTGCGTTGACACACCGGTGATTAGGCTATTCCTCTGGTTCCTTTTCCACTGGAGAGTCCTCCGGGTCACCGCTACCGGCGTCGGATTCGGCGTTTAGGCCCTAGCTCTCGGTCCCCGCGAGTTCGTCGTGACCGTTGGTAGTGCCCTCGGGGCGTTCGCCCAGTGTGGTGTCGCTTTTCGTGAAGATGCCGCCGTCTGTGAGGCCGGAGCCGCCGTCACCTTCAGCTTTGGTGAAGAGCATTTCCATTTCCAGATCCGACAGGTTTCGCTCTCCCCCGAACTCGCCGGAATCCGGTGGCTGAGCCATGCCCAGCCAACCCGCGGCCGCTACCTGAGCCAGTTCCGGAATGGGTTCGGGCTTCAGCAACTGTTCCATGCCGGGAATCTCAATCTTGGCCGGAATCAGCCGGCCGATTATAACGTTCTCCTTCAAGCCCAGCAGCCAGTCTTGGGCGCCACTGACGGCGGCCTGGGTGAGGACGCGGGTCGTTTCCTGGAAAGAAGCGGCCGACAGGAAGCTGTCGGTCAGCAGTGACGCGCGGGTAATTCCCAGGAACACCGGTTTGGCCGTGGCCGGCTCACCGCCTTCGGCCAGCACCTTGGCATTTCTCTCTTGGAACTCGAACCGGTCGACCATTTGGCCTGGGATAAAGTCACAGTCGCCGGTGGATTCCACTTGGACCCGGCGCAGCATCTGCCGCAGGATGATCTCGATGTGTTTATCGTGGATGCTCACGCCTTGTGACTGGTAGACCTGCTGCACTTCGTCCACCAGGTACCGTTGCAACGCGTCTTTGCCACGGATATGCAGGATGTCGTGGGGGTTCAACGGGCCGCTGATGAGAGCGTCTCCGGCTTTGACCTGGTCACCGTCTTTGACCAGAATGTAGGCCGCAGCGGGTACCATGTGCTCCCGTATTTCCATGTCCTCCCAGATGATGGAAACCTTGCCGGGGCTCAACTCGACACGGCCTCCAATGTTGGCCAGAACCTGCTTCGAGGCTGGCGTTTCTTCTTCGCCGGTCCCGTTCTCTCCCGATGGGGCAGCTTCCACGCTGGCCAGGATCATGCCCGGCTCAACGTACTCCCCTTCGCCCACGTGTACCTGAGCGCCGTCGGGCAGCGCATAGTCTTCCCGGAACTCCTCGCGGTTCATGGTGCGTAAGCTGCGCCCTTCCTCATCGGATTCCAGTGAGACCACACCGTCGATATCGGCGAGAATGGCCGCACCCTTGGGCACCCGGGCCTCGAAAAGCTCTTCCACCCTTGGCAAACCGCTGGTGATGTCGAGACCAGCTACTCCACCCGTGTGGAAGGTACGCATGGTTAGCTGGGTGCCCGGCTCGCCGATGCTTTGGGCCGCAATGATGCCCACGGCTTGGCCCACCTGCACCAGAACACCGGTGGCGGGAAGGCGGCCGTAACACATCTGGCAGATACCCCGGCGGGACTCACAGATTAATGGGGAGCGTACCGGGACTTCCTTGACCCCCGAGTCCACCAGCAACTGGGCGATGGCCTCGTCGATCTCCTGGTTTCGCTCCACCAGGATTTCTCCTGTCTGTGGGTGAGCGATGGCGGAGCCGGCGCGGCGTCCCAGGATCCGCTCCTGCAATGAGGTCTGGAGAGGGTCATCAGGCTTGGACCAGACATAGTAGGTGTCGTAGGTACCGCAGTCCTCTTCCAGGATTATGACTTCCTGGGCTATGTCGATCAACCGCCGGGTTAGGTAGCCGCTGTCAGCCGTCCGCAGCGCCGTGTCGGCCAAACCCTTGCGGGCGCCGTGAGTGGAGATGAAGTATTCCAGGGCGGTCAGCCCTTCCCGGAAGCTGGACACGATGGGTAAGTCGATGATTCGCCCCTTGGGGTTGCTCATCAAGCCGCGCATCCCCGCCATTTGCTTGATCTGGGCGATGTTACCCTTGGCTCCGGACACCGCCATGACGGCGATGCCTCCGTAGTTGGACAATTCGGCTTCCACCAGTTTGGTTGTCTGGTCGGAGGCCCAAGTCCAGGCATCCACCGTCTTGGTGTAACGTTCTTCTTCCGACATCAAGCCCGACAGGAATTGCTCTTCGTAGCCGGCGACCATCGCGGCCGCTTCCTTCAGGACCTCTGGCTTCTTTTCAGGCACCTGGATGTCGTTAATGGCGATGGTAATGCCCGACCTGGTTGCGTAGTGGAAGCCCAGGTCCTTGATCTTGTCCAAGACATCCGCGGTTTCCTCGTTGCTGAGTGTCCGGTAAAGCACGGCAGTCAGGTCCTTCAGCGCTCCCCGGTCCATCAAGCAGTTCTTGAACTCCATCGATGGAGGCATGATTTCTTGGAAGATCAACCGTCCAAGGGTTGTTTCAACCCATTCTTCCTCGGTAGACCCGGGGATGTTGCGGACGAATATTTTGGCATGCAGGTCAATCAGGCCGGATTCGTAGGCTATACGGGATTCGTCAAAGTCGTAGAACTTGAGACCCTCTCCTTGGACCCCTTCCCGGATCTCGGTCAAGTAGTAACAGCCCATGACCATGTCTAGGGTCGGGGCCACCAGGGGGTCCCCGGAAGCCGGGGACAGCATGTTGTGGATGCTGAGCATGGTTTGCTTGGCCTCGAGGACGGCCATTCGTGACAGAGGAACGTGCACCGCCATCTGGTCCCCGTCGAAGTCGGCGTTGAACGCCGAACACACCAAGGGGTGGATCTGTATGGCGTTCCCTTCGATCAATACCGGCATGAAAGCCTGGATGCCCAGCCGGTGTAGCGTAGGCGCCCGGTTCAGCAACACAGGACGGTCTTTGATGACGTCCTCCAGGATGTCCCACACCTCGGGCCGGGTACGCTCGACCATGCGTTTGGCGTTCTTGATGTTGGGGGCGATGCCCAGCACCGCCAGACGATGCATAACAAAGGGCTTGAACAGCTCCAAAGCCATGCGCTTGGGCAGGCCGCATTGGTGCATCTTGAGCTCTGGCCCCACAACGATAACCGACCGGCCGCTGTAGTCCACCCGCTTGCCCAGCAGGTTCTGGCGGAAACGGCCCTGCTTGCCCCGGAGCAGGTCGGACAGAGACTTTAGCTTGTGGTTGTGGCTGCCTTGAATCGGCCTTCCCCGGCGGCCGTTGTCGATCAACGCGTCCACCGCTTCTTGGAGCATCCGCTTTTCATTGCGGATGATAATCTCCGGCGCTCCCAGGTCCATGAGACGCTTGAGCCTGTTGTTCCGGTTAATTACACGCCGGTAGAGGTCGTTCAAGTCGCTGGTGGCGAAGCGGCCGCCGTCCAACTGGACCATGGGGCGAAGCTCGGGGGGCAGTACCGGCAAGATGGTCAGAATCATGTCCTCGACCCGGTTGCCGCTGTGCCGGAAGGACTCCACCACCCTAAGGCGTTTGATGGCCTTCTTGCGCCGTTGTCCGGAGGTGGACTGCATCTCGAGGATGAGTTGCTCCCTAAGGGCCTCCAGGTCAATCATCCGCAGGATGGCCAGAATCGCCTCGGCGCCCATGGCGGCTTGGAAAACGCTGCCATAGGCCTCCTTCAATTCCCGATAGCGAGATTCGGCGATGAGCTTATGGACCCTCAGGTCCTCCAACTCGTCGATACTGGACTGCAGCTGCTCTCCAAGCTGGGTCTCTTCGCTGGCCAGCTTGTCGTTGAGGGCATCGGTTTCCACCTGTATGGCCATGCGCTCGACTTGGGCTTCGGGGGCTTCGGGGGATTCAGGGTCGTCGGGCGGCTCACCTAGGGCTTCCAGCTTTTGCTGCAGCTCTTCCAGGGTCTGCTCGGCGTCTCTGCGCCGTTTTTGCACCTCTAACTCGTGCTTGGCCCGCTCCTCCTCGATGGTCTCCTGCCGGATGTCTTCGTCCACGGAAACAATGATGTGTTGGGCGAAGTAGAGCACCCGCTCCAGGTTTCGTGGAGACAGGTCCAGCAGCAGCCCCAACCGGCTGGGGGTAGTCTTGCTAAACCAGATGTGGGCTACAGGCGCGGCCAAACGGATGTGACCCATGCGTTCCCGGCGTACTTTGGACCGTGTGACCTCGACGCCGCAGCGGTCGCAGATTACTCCGCGATATCGAATCCGCTTGTACTTTCCGCAAAAGCACTCCCAGTCCTTGGTGGGACCGAAGAGGCGCTCGCAAAACAGCCCGTCTTTCTCAGGACGCAGGGTCCGATAGTTGATAGTCTCCGGCTTGGTCACCTCGCCGTGGGACCAGTTCAAGATTTGCTCTGGAGAAGCGATGGATATGCGAATCGAGTTGAAGTTGGTGCTCTGGGTCTCCGTTCGGTCCATCATCCTGACCATTAAATCGCCTCCAGTGGCTGGTAAAGGTCTGTGTCGTCGGAGATCGCCTGAGTCAACGGAGGGCGTGCTTCCTCATTGAGCAGCTCGACGGACAGGCCCAAGCTTTGCAGTTCTTTCAGCAGCACGTTGAAGGACTCCGGAATCCCAGGTTGTCCTATGGCCTCTCCCTTGACGATGGCCTCGTAGGTCTTAACGCGGCCCGCCACGTCGTCGGATTTGACCGTCAGCACCTCTTGGAGGTTGTAGGCCGCGCTGTAGGCCTCCAGAGCCCAGACTTCCATCTCACCGAACCGCTGGCCGCCAAACTGGGCTTTGCCGCCGAGAGGCTGCTGGGTAATCATGGAGTAAGGGCCGGTGGACCTGGCGTGAATCTTGTCTTCCACCAAGTGAATCAGCTTTAGGATGTAGATACTGCCCACCGTTACCAACTGGTCAAAGGTTTCACCGGTCCGGCCGTCGAACAGCTCGAACTTGCCGAAGGTTGGCGGCGCGATGCGCCGCTTCCGGTGGATTTGCAATGCCTGTTTCTTCAGTTCCTCCGCCGTATCGCCGTCGGGCTCTACACCGGCCACGTCTTTCAGCCACAAGCGCAGGCAGGCTTCCTGGGCCTCGCCCCTCACCTGCTGGTCGAACAGCCGATGGCTATCGTAACCCCGCTCCGACAGCCAGGCCTCAATCTTTTGGTAGTCGATGTTCGGCGCGCCGTCCGTAGGGGCGGCATCGATGGCCCCGGCCTGCTCGGCGAACCACGCCCGCGCCAGAGCGTCTTCAATGGAGTCGTCTTTGGCCCCGTCGAACACCGGGGTTTGGGCCCGGAAATTCAATGCCCGGGCGGCCCAGCCCAGGTGGGTTTCCAAAACCTGGCCCAGGTTCATGCGTGAAGGCACACCGATGGGGTTCAAGATCACTTCCACCGGAGTTCCATCGGCCAGGAAGGGCATGTCCTCTTCGGGGAGAATCCGGGCCACCACTCCCTTGTTACCATGGCGGCCTGCCATCTTGTCGCCCACCGAAATCTTCCGGGTCTGGGCGATCCACACCCGTACCGCCTCGTTAACGCCGGGTTGTAGGTCGTCCCGGTTGCTCCGGTTCAGGACTTTAACTTCGATTACCTTGCCGCGCTCTCCGTGGGGCACTCGTAAAGAAGTGTCCTTTACGTCGCGAGATTTTTCCCCGAAGATGGCCCGCAGGAGCTTCTCTTCGGCGGTCAGTTCGGTTTCCCCCTTGGGGGTGACTTTGCCCACCAGGATATCGCCGGGGCCCACGTCGGCTCCGATACGAATGATGCCCCTTTCGTCCAGGTCTCTCAGGCTGGCTTCGCCCACGTTGGGTATGTCCCGGGTGATTTCCTCGGGACCCAGCTTGGTTTCCCGGGCTTCCATCTCATGCTTTTCGATGTGGGTGGAGGTGAAGTAGTCGTTCTTGACCAAGCTCTCGCTGATGATGATGGCGTCCTCGTAGTTGTAACCCTCCCAGGACATGAAGGCCACCAGCACGTTTTGGCCCAAGGCCAGCTCTCCGTGCTCGGTGGACGAGCTATCCGCTAGGATGCCGCCTTCGGCCACCTCGTCACCCCTGGAAACTGTGGGTCGCTGGTCGAAGCAGGTGCCCTGGTTGGTGCGGGCGAACTTGATCAAGGTGTGGCTGTGCTCGTTGCCCTCGGCGTCGGTGACTACGATTTCACGCCCGGTGACCGAGGTTACAACGCCGGTGGCTTTGGCCATGATCACTTGGCCGCTGTCCCTGGCCACCCGGCCTTCGATGCCGGTGCCGACGATCGGGGCCTGAGGCCGGAGCAGCGGTACTGCTTGGCGCTGCATGTTGGAGCCCATCAGCGCCCGGTTGGCGTCGTCGTGTTCCAAGAAGGGGATCAGAGCCGCCGAAATGCTCATGATCTGCATCGGCGACACGTCCATCAGGTCCACCGCCTCGGGAGATTCCTGGATGTAGGTCTCACCAACCCGGACTTCTACCCGGTCGGCAACAAACTGGTTCAGGTGGTCCAGCGCCGAATTGGCTTGGGCCACCCGGAAGGTTTCTTCTTGGTCCGCCGACAGGTATAGGATGTCATCTTTGCCACCCGGCACAAAGGGACGTAAGGCAAGCATCGTGCCTTTGGGTAGCTGGGCCAAGGCGGCGAGTCTGTTGGACCCAATGGCCCGTCCCTTGCCGACGATGACCTTGCCGTCTTCGTCCCTCACTGTCTCGGTGACCGTGCGCCCTTTGAGGTCGGGGGAGTCACAAGGCAGGGACTTGATCACCTGGCGGTAAGGGGATTCGATAAAGCCGTAGGGGTTGATTCTGGCGTAGGAAGCCAAAGAGCTGAGCAAGCCGATGTTGGGACCCTCCGGCGTCTCTATGGGGCAAATCCGGCCGTAGTGAGAGAAGTGAACGTCTCTGACATCAAAGCCAGCTCTTTCCCTGGACAAGCCGCCGGGACCCAAGGCCGACAAGCGGCGCTTGTGGGTTAGCTCGGCCAGCGGGTTGGTCTGGTCCATGAACTGGGATAGCTGAGAGCCGCCAAAGAACTCCCGGACCGCCGCTACCACCGGCCGAATGTTTACCAGTCCTTGAGGAGCTGCGGTTTCCGGGTCCACCAAGGTCATTTTTTCCTTGACCATTCGCTCCATGCGAAGTAGGCCCACTCTGACCTGGTTCTGGACCAACTCTCCCACCGCCCGCACGCGCCGGTTGCCCAGGTGGTCGATGTCGTCGGGCTTCCCGTCGCCCTGGTTGACACGGATCATGGTGCGGATCACCGCCACCAAGTCTGACACGCTCAGGGTCATCAGGTCCTGGTTGTCCGACTGGCCCAACCGGCGGTTGAGCTTGTACCGGCCCACCCGCCCCAAATCGTAGCGCCTGGGAGCGAAGAACAGGTTGCGTATCAGGTTACGGGAGTTCTCCAGGCTGGGAGGCTCCCCGGGACGCAGGCGCCGGTAGAACTCGATCTGGGCGCCGGCGATACGCTTGGCCAGATCTTGGTTGTACTCATCGTCGGGACGCAGCCACTCCCACAGGGAGCGCAGGTCATCCTCTCGGAACGATAGCTCCTTGGTGTCGACCGCCGGGTCCCGGTCCAAGGTCGAGCGTATGTATTGGTGAGCCTCGTCGGTGTCGATATCGGCGAACAGGGCGATGAGCTCTTCATCGGAAGCCACACCCAAGGCTCTAAGGAAAATGCTGGCCGAAACCTTGCGTTTGCGGTCTACCTTGACCGACAGCACGTCCTTGGCGCTGGTCTCAAACTCCAACCAGGCTCCGCGAGAGGGAATCAGCTTGGCGAAGCACAGGTTGCGGTTGCTAGCCGCGTTTCGCTCGTAGACAAAGTAGATGCCGGGGGACCGGACTAACTGGCTGACCACGACCCGTTCGGCGCCGTTGATTACGAAGGTACCGTTGGGAGTCATCATGGGGATGTCACCCATGAAGATCTCCTGCTCCTTGATCTCGCCGGTTTCCTTCATTACCAGGCGGGTCTTGACGTAAAGGGGCTGGGAAAAGGTTATTTCCCGTTCCTTGCACTCCTGGTGTGTGTACTTGGGGTCCCGGAAATAGTGCTCCAGAAAGTGCAGCTCGTACTTCTTGCCGGTATAGTCGGCGATGGGGGATATCTCCCGGTACACTTCTTGCAGCGCGTCGGTCTTGAACCAATCGTAAGACTGGATCTGGCTCTGTATCAGGTTGGGAACGTCAATAACCTGGGCGATGCGGGAGTAATTGTGAACCTCAGGTGTCGTTTTAGCATGGCCATTTTTCTGCTGCGCAGAAAATCCCATTCTCGCTCTCCTTAGAGTGAATGAAACCGGTTGGTCAGGCGACCAAAGTCAGGGCAAAAAAGGGGGACAGGGGGTAGGAATCGGTTGGTGGATGGCGGAAGTCGCAGGTTGAGGCATATCTCAGCAAACTTTAATTATACGAGGAATACACAGCTTGTCAAGTATCAAGGATGCCAATTCCCGTAAGCTTGACACCGTGCTCCGGGGGCGTAGCGGTCCGCCTAAATTGGAACTGGGACTGCAGCCGGCTGTGCAACTTGACAGACTGGCGCCTCGGCATCAGCATGATTGGGTATTTGACTAGGGGTGGTATTTCTGCGTAGATGCTGAAAGTGAATCTCAATCCCAGCCGGCTGGCGGTGGGCCAGCGATCCATACACTACGCTTGGGCGATAGTGGTAGTAGCCGCGGCAATGCGGCTGAGCGCCTCCGCGGTAAGGACCTCATTCAGTATCTTGGTGCCCCGTTTCGTCGAGACTTTTGGCTGGAGTTACGGCGCGGTGGGCATCGCTCTTTCCTTGCAATGGTTGGTTTCCGGGCTTTTCGGCCCCGGCGCGGGCTGGCTTGGGGACCGCTACGGAATCCGCCGGACCATGCTGTTCGGAGCGGTGGTGTTCACGGCCGCCATGGTCTTGACCAGCCAGGTAACTCATATCTGGCAATTCTACCTGTTCTATGGCGTGTTGCTAAGCGTTTCGCTGGCCATTTTCCAGGTTCCTCTGACGGCGGCCGTGACCATGTGGTTTCATCGGCACTTGGGCGTGGGAATGGGCATCTTGCAGGCGTCCCAGGGCCTTGGCGCCTTGGTGTTTGTACCATTGGTGCTGTTTATCATCCACGTGTTTGGCGGTGGAGAGAACGGTCTGCGGGCGGCGTTCTGGGTTACGGGCATCGGCGGGGGCGTAGCGCTGGCTATCCTGGTACGGCTGTTCTACAACGAGCCCGCTGACATTGGCCTCAGGCCCCTGGGGGCATCCGAGGATGAGCCTATCCGCCGGGTCGCACGGGGCCGGACGGCCCAGATACGGACCAAGGTGTTCCTGAAACTAGCCCAGCGGACCAACACTTTTTGGAACCTTATCGGGATCCACTTCTGGGGCTGCGCTGGGCACGCAATCATCCTGGCTTTCCTGCCTTCTATTATAGAAGACCGGGGATTGGGCAGAAGCCTGGCCGCTTCGACCTTCATTGTTCTCTCGGTGATGAGCACGATAACCAGGTTCGGGGTACCGGTGCTGGCCGACCGTATCGGCAGCAAGGGAGTCATGGCTGCCTGCTTCATCCTGCAAAGCGCACCGATGATACTCCTGTTCTTCGCCTACGAACCGTGGATGTTTTACCTTTTCGCCGTCCTGTTCGGCATCGGTTTCGGCGGTGAGATGACCGCCTTCCCGATAATCAACCGCCAGTATTACGGCAGTGCGCCCATCGGTACCGCCTACGGCTGGCAAATGATGGGCTCAGGCGTCGGCATGGCGCTGGGAGCCGGCATAGGCGGTTTCCTGAGGAATTGGACGGGTAATTTCGACGCCACCATTCTTGTGTCGCTGACACTGAGCCTGATTGGAGTAGTCGCCATCCTGTTGCTGCCCACGACTTCGCACCACTTGCTACCCGATTGGGAGGAGGCCCTGCCCCAAGAGGCCCGCAGCGCCGGTTGACGGAGCCACGAGCGCAAATTTGCCCCCCTGTTTCTCGCTGGAGAGCAAGTCTCATAGATGGAGAAACCCCGATTACATCGGGGCCGATTACGTCGGGACGGACGGATTGCCGGGGCATAATCAGATTCTAATGGATAAAACACGTAGGAGGGCTTGACATGCTGGACCTGATGATTCGAGGCGGCCAGGTGGTGACCCCCTGGGGCGTGGGCGACTGGGATGTGGCGGTGCAGGGTGAAAAGATCGTCGCGGTCGCCGCCCCGGGCACTATGACCGACGACGTGGGAAGGATTGTCGACGCCACAGGGAAGATCGTGGCGCCCGGTGGAATCGAACCCCATGCCCACATCGCCGCTCCCATCATGGGGCACGGGGACCTGACCACCGCGCCCCCGGAGCAGGTAAGCCGGGCGGCCCTGTTCGGTGGCACCACCACCTTGCTGGACTTCGCCATCCAATATCCCGGCATCGACATCAACCAGGCTGTCCAGGAGCGGACCTCGGTGTGGCAGGGCAACTCCTACGCCGACTATTCTCACCACCTGATGATGCTGGGAGCCATACCCGGAAACATCCTGGGCCAACTCAACGAGTTTGTCACCGATGGATTCGCCACGGTCAAGATCTTCACCACCAACATACGTCCTCCCACCAGTCAGGGGGAGCCCCGGATGGTCGGCACCGGCCATCTCCACGACCTGATGGAGCAGATCCAAAGGTCGGGGGCCATGCTTTTGGTGCACTCCGAGGACGATGACATGGTGCAGCACATGTACCGCAAGCTAACCGAGGAGGAGCGCACCGAGTGGTGGAACATGCCCTTGGTGCACAGCAACGAGTCCGAGGACGTTTCCTTCCGCAGAGTGCTCCGGGTAGCCGAGTGGACCGGATCGCCGGTGTACTTCGTCCACGTTAGCGCCAGGCAGGGCGTGCAGGCGATAGGTGAGGCGCGGGCCAAAGGCATGCCGGTCTACGGCGAGACCCTGCACAACTACTGCTGCTTCAGCGCCGAGAACTACCGCGAGGAAAACGGTATGAAATACCATACCTACCCCTCGTTGAAGTCGGAGGAGGACCGGTTATCCCTGTGGGACGGCATCGTCAACGGCGGTCTCAGTACCATGGCCACCGACGAGTACTGCACCACCTGGGACGTGAAGATTGCCGGCAGGACGATTTCCGACGTGACCGGCGGGCACAACGGCGCGGAGACACGGGTGGGCATCACCTACAGCGAAGGTGTGTCCAAGCGGGGGATGACCCTGCAAAGGTTTGTGGACGTGACCTCGGCCAACGCCGCCAAGATCATGGGGCTGTATCCCCGGAAGGGAGTCATCGCTCCGGGCAGCGATGCCGACCTGGTGCTGATCGACCCGAGCATCAAGCGGCGGCTGACTGGCAGCGACTTCCACATCACCGACTACAGCATCTGGGATGGCTTCGACATCGAAGGGTGGCCGGTAATGACAATCCTCCGGGGAAAGGTTGTTGTGGAAAATGGGGAGTTCAGCGGAACCCTTGGCGGCGGCCAGTTTCTGCGCCGCAAGGTCGACCCTGGAATTTCCAACAAGCCGGGCTGCTAGGTGGGTCGCCGCACTCACTTGTGATTTCGTCTCCGTCGGGAAGAGCTATTGATGCAAAGGAGATGCGCAATGTCAACTGACACAACAGCAGAGTTGGAGCAGAAGCGGGCCCGCCTGCGCAATCGAATACCCAGTGGCGCACAGCAGAGTCCCACCCGCGGCATCGACCACCTGGCCGTGTTTGCCAAAGACCTGGAGGCGACGGCCGAATTTTACTCGCAGGTCATGGGCATGCCGGTGGTCAGAGTAACCGCCAATCGGGATGTGCCCGAGTCTACCCACATGAACGTGGACTTGGGCAACGGCACCATGCTCTCTTTCTTCGACTTCCCTCACGTGCGCCGTCTGCAGCGGCGATCCCCCGAGGGAGTCGGCGGCATCATGCACATAGCGCTGGCCATAGCACCGGAAAAGTTGGAGGAAGTGAAGGCAAACTTGAGCCGGAACCGGGTCAAGTACCAGGAGATTGGCGGCTCGATCTACTTCAACGACCCCAACGGCATTGGCCTCGAGCTAATGCCCCGGTAGCCTCAGAATTTTCCGCGTTTATCGGACAGCCCTTGTCGTAGGAGGCAGGACCAGTGAGTGCCCAAGGGAAGGTTGCCATTGTCACCGGAGCCGGGACCGGGATCGGCAAGTGTACCGCCCTGGCTCTTTTAAATGAGGGCTACGGCGTGGCCCTGGCTGGACGGAGGGCGGAGCTGTTGGAGATGACCGCGGCGGAGGCCGGGCCGGCTGCCTCGCGTACGCTGGTAGTACCCACCGACGTGAGCGACCCCTCGGCCGTGCGAGCCCTGTTCGCCGCAACCAAAGAGCGATTCGGCCGGGTCGATGTCCTGTTCAACAACGCCGGGTCCAGCGCACCCGGCATACCCCTGGAGGACCTGACGTACGAGCAATGGAAGGCCGTGGTGGACGTCAACCTGACCGGCACGTTTCTGTGCACCCAGGAAGCCTTCCGCATGATGAAAAGCCAGGACCCCAGGGGCGGCCGCATAATCAATAACGGGTCCATCTCGGCTCACGTGCCAAGGCCCAACTCCGCGCCCTACACGGCCACCAAACATGCGGTCACGGGGCTTACCAGGTCTACGTCCCTGGATGGCCGCAAATACGATATTGCCTGCGGCCAGATCGACATTGGCAACGCCGAGACCGACATGGCGGCGGTCTTCAAGGTAGGGGTTCCCCAGGCCCACGGAGCCATCGCCACCGAGCCGACAATAGACCCGGACCACGTGGCCCGGGCAGTGGTGTACATGGCAAGTCTCCCCCTGGACGCCAACGTCCAGTTCATGACTGTCATGGCGACCAAGATGCCCTACATCGGCCGCGGGTGATTCTAGGGTGGTCAGCCGCCCAACGCCCCGTGGCGGGTCAGGATTTTGGCCAGCTCGGCGATGCCGTCAGAGACGGTTTGAGCCGACGGGTGGCCAAAACATAGCCGGGCCAGGTTGGCGCCGCTGCCGTCGGGCGAGAACATGGTTCCGTTATAGTAGCCCACTCCTTCGCTGAAGCTCTGCTCCTGTAACGCCGCCAAGTCCACCCCCTCGGGCATCCGCAACCAAACGTACAGCCCTCCCTCGGGTTTGTTCCAGGTAGCGGCGTCGCCAAAGTTTTCGCCTAAGGACGCCAGCATCGCATCCCGCTTGACGCGCAGCGATTGATTCTGCTCGTCTATATGGGGATACAAATCGTTCTTCAGAAACTCTTCAATGGTCAGCGCGGCGAACTGGTTGACCCCGCTGGGTGCCTTGAAGCTCATGGCCCGTTCCATCACCTCAGGGGGCGCGACCACGTAGCCCATCCTCATTCCCGGCGCGATGATTTTGGAAAAGGAGCCCACGTACAGTACACGGCCGGTGTCGTCCAGCGAGTGGAAAGAAGCGACATCCTCTCCCTCGAACCGCAGGTCCACGTAGCAGTCGTCTTCGAACACAGGGATGCCGAACTCCTGGGTCACTTCCAAAACCCGCTTCCGGCGGTCTAGGGTCATGGTCCAGCCCAATGGGTTCTGAAAGGTGGGGATGGTGTACAGGAACTTGACTTTCTTCCCCTGGCCCAGCAGCCGCTTCAGTGTGGCTTCCAGCTCCTCGGGGACGATGCCCTGGTCGTCGCACTTGATCGCAACCACGTCCGCTCCGTAGCGGCGCATCTGGCGCAGGGTCCCCAGGTAGACGAACTCCTCGGTCAACAGTACGTCGCCGGGGTCGGTCATCGCCTGGATCAGCATACCGATGGCTTCTCCCGATCCGGAGGTCAGCACGATGTCGTCGGGGGTGACGTTGATCGCCCGGTCTCGGGCCAGCTTTTCCGCCACCAATGACCGTAAGGGGGGATGCCCCGCAGGATGGGGATAGTAGGCCAGGTCCCGGCCCTCCCGGTCCAGGGCTTGCCGTAACGCGTCCGCCAAGGCGTCCAGAGGCAAGGTGTCCGGGTCGGGATAGGCCACGGCGAAATCGTACTTCACCCGCGGGTTTTGAGAGCGGGAGGTTACTGGTACGTTCTTCGCAAACAGGCTTTGGTAGCTGAAGGGCTGAGGTGTTGTCATGCCGGTTCCTCCCCGGTGCTTAAATCGCTAATAGCTGCATCTAGTACAGCGTCGAGTTGATTATGATGGATTGACCGGTTTTGACTACCTGTCATTCCGAGAAGCGAAGCGACGAGGAATCTGGTGTGGGGCCGTTCCACCCATCCCCAGATTCCTCCCTGCGGTCGGAATGACATTGGTCGTTTTCAAATTGAAATGGCACGAGAGCAGCGGAGGCGGTGTTTGCTTAAAACCACGAATTGCGGCGACCTGGGGGAGGAGCAGATCGGTAGCCAGACCACTTTGGCTGGCTGGGTGAGCCGGAGGCGGGACCACGGCGGGATCATTTTCGTGGACCTTCGTGACCGTACCGGTGTGGTGCAGGTCGTCTTCAATCCCGAGTTGGCTCCCGAGGCCTACCAGGTTGCCGACCAGCTCCGGGCCGAATGGGTGCTGCAAGTACAGGGGACTGTGCAGCGAAGACCCCCCGGCAGCGAAAACCCAGCCATGGCCACGGGGACGGTGGAGGTAATCCCTCACGCGGCCACCATTCTCAACTCATCCCTAACCCCTCCCTTTTACATCACTGATGACGTGGAGGTGGACGAAAGCCTGCGCCTTCGCTACCGCTACCTGGACCTTCGCCGGCCCAAGATGTACCGGAACTTGGTGCTGCGCCATAAGGTCGTAAAGTATATCCGAGATTTCCTGGACGCCCGGGAATTCCTGGAGATCGAGACTCCCATCCTGATCAAAAGCACCCCGGAGGGCGCTCGCGATTTCCTGGTGCCCAGCCGCATGCAAAAAGGCAGCTTCTACGCCTTGCCCCAGTCTCCCCAGCAGTTGAAGCAGCTATTGATGGTTTCCGGCGTGGAGCGATACTTTCAGATCGCTCGTTGCTTCCGCGACGAGGACCTTCGAGCCGACCGCCAGCCCGAGTTCACCCAGCTTGACTTGGAGATGAGCTTCGCCGACGAAGAGGATATCCTCCAGCTGACGGAGGAGCTTTACACCGGTTTGGTGGAGTCGTTGACCCCGGAGAAGACCCTGGTTAAGCCATTTCCCAGGCTTACATACGATGAAGCTATGGAGCGTTACGGCAGCGACAAACCTGACCTTCGCTTCGGCATGGAGATGGCCGACGCCACCGACCTGGCTTTGGAGACCGAGTTTCGCGTGTTCCACTCGGTCATCCAAGCCGGGGGGATAGTCAAAGGTTTTGCCGTCAAAGGCCAGGGCCATTACACAGGCTCCAACATGAGGGAGTTGGAACAGGCTGCCAAAGACGCCGGGGCGGCCGGGCTGAGCCACCTGCGATTAGGACAGGCCAGCTCCATCGAGGCGCTGGAAGAAGAGGCTGTCCAACTATCCCCGGGGTTGAGGATGCCGGTGGAGTGGAGCCGGCGCATGGCACAGCGCGTAGGCGCCGGGCCCGGAGACCTGATCTTGTTGATGGCCGGGCCGGCGAAGCAGGCGAACCTGTGGCTCAGCGCCATGCGGACCTACATGGGGGAGCGGCTTGGCCTTGGCGACCCCAACGCGATGACCTTCGCCTTCATCACCGAGTTCCCCCTCTTCGAATGGGACGAAGAACACCAACGTTGGCACTCTTCCCACCATCCCTTTACCTCGCCTGCCACGGGCGAGGAGGACCTCCTGGACGGCGAAGACTTGTCCAGAATCAAATCGAAAGCCTACGACCTGGTGTGCAACGGAGCGGAGCTGGCCAGCGGCAGCATACGCATTCACCGGCGGGAGCTTCAGGAGAAAATTTTCACCATATTGGGCTACCCGAAGGAGGAAATAGTCGCCCGGTTCGGGCATATTCTGGAGGCCTTCGAGTACGGGGCGCCACCCCATGGCGGCATAGCTCCCGGCATCGACCGCCTGGTGGCCATGCTTGCCGGGTCGAGTTCAATCCGAGAGGTTATCGCCTTCCCCAAAACCCAGACCGGAGCGGACCTGCTGTTCGGCTCGCCGGCGCCGGTGGCCCCGGACCAACTCCAGGAACTGGGCCTGGGGCTGCTGGAGTAGCTTCCGAAAGAAACTCGGGTGCCCTCACAGCGTAAAGGAGAGACGGAGTGAATAAGCCAATGGGACCAGTGGTGCTTGGTGCTTTGTTGCTATTGCTGGCCGCCGCCTGTGGCGGCTCTGCTACGCCTACATCCGCACTTAAGCTAACGCCTACACCTACCTCGGCCTCGGCCCTCCAACCAGCGTCACCAGGCGAGAAGTTATTCGTCATCAAGGGCTGCGCCGCCTGCCATGGGGAAATGGGTCAGGGTAGTCAGATCGCGCCGGCTCTACCCGGTCACAGTGAGACCCAGGTCCGGCGCCAGGTCCGGGCCCCCATGGGGCTAATGCCTGTTTTCCCTCCCGACCGGGTATCCAACCAGGAGTTGGCGCAAATAGCAGCGTACATTACAAGCCTTTCCGGTCCCCATGCCCATATAGCGCAGGTCAGCCCCGCAGACGCAATTGCCCAGCACCATTGGATGGCACTGTTTGCGCTGAAGGATGAAGCCCAAGATGAGGCGATGCATCACATCAGTCACATTATCGACCTGGTGGAAGGCGACCACCTGGCTAGAATGAGGGAGTCACTGCTGACAGTTGAGTCTGGTAATTTGCACGATGCCGAGCACATGGTTGAGGAAATGTTGGCCGGGACGGCTTCTCCTGGGCTAGACGAGAGAGAGGTACACCTGAGGCTGGCGATTACATCAATCAAGGTGGACGATCCGGGTGACGCTGCTCATCATCTGGAGCACTACCTGGACGTGGTTGAAGGTGACTCGAAAGAGGCGGGAATCGGCGGCAAGATCATGGACCTACTGGGAGCCGGTGACCTTTCTGAGGCGGAACACCACATCTCCGAGTTGACCGAAGCCATCAGCGAAGAGGACCATACCGAAGATGATGAAGAGAAACATGGTACTCCGCAGCCTTAGCGCAATTAAAACGATTGAGCCGTAACAAGGAAAAGGGTCCGCCCCGATTGCATCGGGGCGGACCCTTTGTTGTTTCCTTGTTTGGGAATGCTCGGCCTAGCCGGCGGACACCTCCTAATCTTCGGGGACGTAGGTGCCCTGCCGGGCCGCACTGGTGAGCCTGGCCCGTGTGTAAAAGGCCAGAGCGGCGGCCTCCGTATTCTCCGACTTTCCTGCCCAGGCGGCCAATGGCGCTCCCTGTAGGCTCCGGCCGAAGGAGAAGCTGAGCTGCCAGGGCGCGTCGACCTCGGGCGCCCGTTGGTTCAGGGCGTTGAGATTGGCCGTTACCGAGCCGTCGGGCTCACCGCCGGAGAGGAAGACCACCCCGGGGACCGAGGCCGGCAACACTCGCTTGAAGCAGTCGATGGTCTTCTCGGCGACTTCTTCTGGCTCGGCGCGCTGATCCGCGGAACCTCCGGAGATCACCATGCTGGGCTTCAGCAGCATACCCTCAAGCAGTACCTTCTGCTGGGCCAACTGGTCGAAAACCTCCCGCAGGACCTCTTCAGTGACCTCAAAGCATCGGTCGATGCTGTGGCCGCCATCCCGCAGAATCTCCGGTTCCACGATGGGCACCAAGCCTGCTTCTTGGCTCATGGCCGCGAACCGGGCCAGGGCGTGGGCGTTGGCGCTCAAACCGTAGGCAGTGGGGGTATCGTCAGCGATGCTGATCACTGCCCGCCATTTGGTGAAGCCTGCTCCCAACTCGGCGTATTCCTTGAGCCGGTCCCGCAGACCGTCCAGACCTTCGGTCACCAACTCATCGGTCGCACTGGGCAGCGGCACGGTGCCCTTGTCGACCTTGATCCCAGGGATTATGCCCTGGTTCGATAGGACCTTGACCATCGGGGTCCCGTCGGCGCCATCCTGGCGAATAGTCTCGTCGAACAGGATCACGCCGCTGACAAAATCAGCGATGCCGGCAGTGCGGAACAGTATCTCGCGGTAGTTGCGCCGGCTCTCCTCGGTGGACTCCACGTTTATGCTGTCGAACCGTCTCTTTATGGTTCCGCTGCTTTCGTCGGCTGCCAGGATACCCTTCTTCTCGGCAACCAGCGCCTGTGCGGTCTGGACTAGCCGCTGCTTATCCATAGATCACGCCTCCTTCCCTTATTATCCTGGTTATGTCTTGTACCAAACCGGGCTGCTAGCCGGCTTTAATCACCGACACCGTTTCCTCGACGACATCTTTATTCCCCAAGATCAGCGGTGTCCGCTGGTGCAGCTGCTGCGGGACAATGTCCATGATCCGCTCATAGCCTGTTGAAGCGGCCCCCCCAGCCTGTTCGGCCACAAAGCCCAGGGGATTCGCCTCATACATCAGCCGAAGGCGGCCGTCCTTACGATTCTGGTCGGCTGGATAGGCGAAAATACCGCCCTTCAAGAGGTTTCTGTGAAAATCGGCCACCAGAGAACCCACGTACCGCTGGGAATACTTGTCTCTGAGAAGTGTGATGGCCTTCTGGGTCGGCTTGTCCAAGACCTTGTTGTTGCCCTCATTGGTGCTGTAGTAAGCGCATTCCGCGGGGATCTTGATGTTGGGATGAGTTAGTGCAAAGGCGCCAGACTCGGGGTCCAATGTGAAACCGGAGACCTTGTTCTTGGTAGCCAGCACCAAAACGGTACTCGACCCGTAAACCACGTAGGTCGCGGCAACCTGCTGGTTGCCAGGCCTCAGTAGAGAGTCGTCGTTCACCGTCTCGCCCGGCCTTTTCAACCAGATCCCGAAGATGGAGCCGATGCTCACCGCAACGTCGATGTTGGATGAGCCGTCAAGGGGGTCCATCAACACGATATAGCCGTCGGCAACGTCGCCCTCCACAATGACCGGCTTTTCTATCTCTTCGCAGCCTATGGCGGCCACGTGACCGGATTGGGATAGGGTCTCTACGAAGATGTCCGAACTGGCCTTGTCCAAGCGTTCGACGATCTCACCTTGGACGTTGATCTCACCGGTGGTGCCCAGCACGTCGGCCAAGGCGGCCTGACGGACCTGCTGTTGGACCCGGCAAGAACCGTCGGCGATGGCCATGATGACCGCGGCCAGGCCGTCATTCTGGCCTTTGTCCTGCCACTCTGAGGTTACGTATTCTTGTAGAGTAGTCCGATGTCCTGCTGCTGGCACGCATCACCTCCCGCACTGAATAACCCGCTCCATAACGACATCAGGCCGCACCGGGTCTGCGGTAAACGGTAACGATAGACTGTACTAAACACAATAATCCTCGTTCCGAGGAATCTACGGAATAATATTCCAATGGCAGCCTTTTGGCTGGCGATTATTGCACATAAGTCTACTAGTATGTAGAATATTGCCCCGATTGATATTTCAGCGGAGAACCTTCTAGCAATGAAAATATCCCCTCGAAACATGCCCAGACCTGACTCCGCGACAGAAGAACCTCTCGACCAACGCGCCTTGGAAATCGTTCGCCGAAACAAGCTGGAAGGGGAGAGCCTCAAGGACTTATCCAGCGAATTCTCGGCGGGCGCCACGACCCTGCACCGAAAGTTGAAAACCTGGTTGGAACAGGGCAGGTTTGAGCTGATCGATAAGTGGAGCGGACAGACCTCGGCCCTGGACGTGACCACCGATGAGCCCTTGGGCGAGAACCTGGCCCGAGAGACCTTGATACGGCGGGCTCGGGTGGCGCACGTGCCTGGTGTGGAGGCGGCGACGGGACCGGATTACCGGCAGCCGGCCGACAGTGACCGGGGGCAGGTCGCCTACCAAGCCGGAGACCAGCTCCACAGGGCTCTTGGGGATGTGGCCGCCCGGCTCCTGCTTGACCGCCTGCGGCCCAACATGACCATCGGCTTGGCCTCAGGAAGGGGAGTCGCTTTTACGATCCAACGCCTGGAAGAGCTATCCAGGGACCGGCCCGCGTGGATCAGCGGGTATCAAGGGGCAGAGATATTCTCCTTGAGCGGTGGTTCTTGGATGGGTAGCTGGGCGATCCCGTTCAACCGGCCCTTAGACGCCGATGCCAACGTATTTCACCTGGGCACCATTTTGCAGGTCTCTTCCGGCAAGCGAACCTACAAAGGCTCCTGGTTGCTGGTCAGGGAGGGAGCGCCGGAGCAGCCAAGCTACGAGGGCGTCCATCTCGATCTGGCCATCGTGGGGATCGGGCAACTCAATACAGGGCACCACTTCCTTCGGCCCGACGCGGCGCTCCAATTGGAAAGCCTGAGCAATGCCTTGGCGCGCATCAGGGAGTTCCAGGAAAAGGATAAGGACCTTCATGCCAGCATCGCTGACATCTGTCATATCCTGTTTTACGTAGGGCCGGGTCAGCTTCCAGACGAAGTAGCGGAGACGGTGGCCGAGCTTAACAACGCGATGTCGGCAGCTCCCAAAAAGATCCTGCAGGACGCTGACGAAATCATCCTGGTGGCGGGAGGAGCGCAAAAAGAGGAGGCATTGTACAATTTCATCAAGGGAAATTGTAAGGACGCACCCATCGACCCTGCCCGGGTAACATTGATCACCGACTCCTGGACTGCTCGCCGAATCTTGGAGCGCGGCTGAAGTTTCCTATCTCATCACTCCGCCGCCAATAGAAGGGGGCGATCGATGGCGCCCCAGCCCATTGTGAAAACCGGCTCAGAGAGTGTATATTCAAATACGGGCTAATTAGGGCTCGTTACCAATCACAGGTTGTGCGGGCACCTTAGGCCTGTGCGGAGGACAATCGGCGTGGCTCTGTTCTTCCTGTACCTTTCGCTGGCCTTGGTCTTGGTGTGGACATATCGGCTGGCCCGTGCCAAGGCCCGGCAACCGTGGCTATGGACCGCAGCAGCATTGGCGATAACGGTTCTCGGCCACGAAAAGTTGCTCGGAGACCCATGGCAGCTGTTTAGCTTGGCGCCAATGATCGTCCTGCTGTTCCTGAAGGCCCCAACCCCCAAAACCGTGCCGCCACCGGAGGGTGTCTCCTGCCCCAGGTGCCAGGCCAACCATCCCTACGGCCGCTACTATTGCACAAACTGCGGCTGGGAACTCACCAAAGCCTATTCCGAGGCCGGCGCTGTGCCTGAAGAGCCGGCGCAGCCTCGGCCCATCACGGAAACCTTGGAGCCTGCGGCGGCTACCAATGCGCCCCAGGCTGTCGATGTCCCCAGCCAGTCCGCCCAAACTGAATCACCCGTTGATTCCGAGGTACCATCAGCCCCGGAAGAAGACCCTGGCAAGGAAGTAGCCCCGGCCATGGAAGCCCAGTCCGCCAAACCTCAGACGTCTGAACCCCAGTCTGCTGAAGCCGCCACGCCGTACCAGCCGGCTGGTCTCAAACCCATGACCGGTGGGATGCCTACGGCGGCCCGTATGACGGAGCGGGGCCTTGGACTGTTCGATCAAGGAAAGCCACAGGAAGCGATTGACCAGTTTACCAAGGCCATGGCTTTGCAAGCCGACTACGGTCCGGCCTTGGAAGGCCGCGCCGAGGCCTACGCGAAATTGGGCCGAAACGAAGAAGCGGCGGAAGACCGCCGCCGTCTCGAAGCTATCAACGCCACCTGATTGTCCCAGGGATCAGCCCCGGTCTTACTCTCTTGTCCCCTTCTCTTTCAACCCTGGCCCTTCGCCCAGTTCGCACTTTGCCCGGTCAACCGCCCCCGGCTAGACCGCCATGATGTGGTAGCCGGCGTCCACTGGAATAATCGACCCGGTGATCCCGCTGGCCATATCGCTGCACAGAAACAGGGCTGTTTTCGCTACCTCGTCCACCGATATGTTGCGTTTCAACGGCGCCGTATCGGCGTGCACTCGTCTCATGTCTCTAAACCCGTGAATCCCCCGGGCGGCCAGTGTCTCCAGCGGACCGGCGGAGATGGCGTTGACCCGGATGTTGTCGCCGCCGAACTCGGCCGCCAGTTGGCGGACCCCGTGCTCCAACGCGGCCTTGGCCGTGCCCATGACATTGTACCCAGGGAATACCCGCTGGGACGCTTGAAAGGTCATGGCGACGACGCTGCCGCCGTTGGGCATCAGCGCCGCGGCGTGGCGTACCAAGGGCAGCAAAGAGTAGGCGCTGACTTCAAGGGCGATGCGAAACCCTTCTCTGCCGGTATCCGAGTATCGCCCAGACAGGTCCTCCCGGTTGGCGTAGGCGATGCTATGCACCAGGAATGAAATATCACCGAAGGTGTCCGCGACCTGCTTGAATGCCTCCTCGATTTGACCGTCGTCGGTGGCATCGCAGGGGATGGTCAGCGCCCCGTCCAAAGTCCCAGCCAACCGGTCGACTCGCTCCTTCAACCTCTCGTTCTGGTAGGTCAATGCCAGACGCGCCCCGGCACTGGCCAGGATTTCCGCGATCCCCCAGGCGATGCTACGGTCGTTGGCCACCCCGAAGACGATTCCTTTTTTACCCGATAGGTCGATGGAATACAATGGAAACTACCTCCGGATGCTCAGGTGTTGGCCAAACCAATGGCCTGTTTGGCTGATTGCCTCTTCGTGGGAAGTGTACTGGAATGTGGGAAATGCGGCGGCGAATTTGGCGCCGTCCATTACCAGGGGCTTGGCGAAGTCTTGGGCCAACTCGAGCAACTCTCGGACGGCTGGCGGATTGATACCCCGCAAAAGAAAGAATCCCCGTCCCCTTGCCCTGGCCTTGGGCTCGGTCCCAGCGGCGTAAAAGGCCATATCGATGAGTTGCTTGCCGGTGAGAGGACCCGCGCCCGGCACGTGCCACACTTGCCCGTAGGCGCTGTCGGTGGCGCCCAGCAAACAACAGGCCGCCGACGCGTCTTCCACGTATATCAGGTCGTGGGGTACATCCAGGCTGCCGGGCCACGAGGCTGTTTTACCCGCCAGAGCAGCTTCAAAGACAGGCGCCATCAGCTTGTTGATGACGTTGGGCCCGTAAAAATCCGGAAACCGGGGGATCACCACCTTTGCGTCGCCCATGAGATAGGCGTCCATCAGCTTACGCTCGATAGCGTTGCGCAGCTGGCCCTTCTTGCTGGTGGCAGCCAATGGATGGTCCTCGGTGGCGGGAACCGTCCGAAAGGGGCCGTAACCGGATACGTTGCCTGGGAAAACCAAACGGGCCCCGGATTCTCTCGCGGCGGCGAGGATGTTGTCTGTTATACCGGGCATCACGGCAGCCCGGTGCTGGTAGGGCACATTTACGCAATGATAAATCACGGCGGCGTCACGGCAGACCAGCCGGACGTTTTCCGCACCGGCAGCGTCGCCCACCACTATGTCAGCCGAAGGAGGTAAAACGCGCCGCGCCCGCTCCACATCCCGTACCACGGCGCGCACGGGCTTCTCGTCGGCGGTGAGCTTGCGCACTATGGCCGAGCCCAGCGCTCCGGCGGCTCCCATAACCACGTCGGTCTGGCTCATCAGCCCATCTCCCGGTTGCCCCGGTTGCGGAAAGGTTCGCCTGCGCTAAGTTGCAATTTAGAGAACAACAGCGGTACTGGCACGGTACTTGCAATTGTACTAGGCCTGCCAAGCCAGCACATCAGGCAAATGCTGGGACCACTTGATCAAGGAATAGGTCTAGCTGACGCTGGGGATCGAAGGAGGCGAAACGCACAACCAGTGTACCGGCCCCGGCTTCAGCATATTCGGACATCCTCTGCTTTACCCGCTCCGGGTCTCCGAAAGGACCCCATCGGGTCCCCCAGATATTTGCCCCGTAGTAGCGGGTCAGGAAGTCCTCCGCATCCGCCTGGGCTTTCCTCTGGTCCGGGTCCATGTTAACCGTAAGGTAAAATGCATTCTCCAGCGAGTCTGGGTCCCGGCCTATTTCCGCAGTCATGTCCCGCACACCCGCCACCACCTGGGCGTACTCATCCGGTGTGTCGGATATGGAGATGAGCCCGTCACCCCACTTGGCCGCCCTCTGCAACTGAGCCTGCCTTGCTTGGGCCCTCCAGTGGCAGGCCAGCAGGATGGGCACTCCCCCCTTCTGCACCGGGCGCGGCTCGACCTTCACACCATCCAGTTGAAAGTGGTCCCCGGCAAACGTGACGACCTCACCGGACCCCAACGCCCGGACGACCTGGAGAATCTCCTCCAGGCGGCCGGCCCTTTTGGCGGGGTCGACCCCGGCCGCCGCCCACTCCCCACGTTGCTCGTCATTAAACGCTCCACCCACCCCAACGCCGATGACTAACCGTCCTTGGGAAATCAGGTCCACCGTGCCAAGGGTCTGGGCCAGCAAGACAGGGTGGCGGAGGGCTGCTAAAAGGACTGCGGTTCCCAGCCGGACCCGGCTGGTAGCCGCCCCGATTGCCGCCAGCACCGACAGGGGTTCCAGACGGGGTTTCGCGGTCAGGCTGTCTCCGACCCACACCGAGTCCAGTCCGGCTGACTCCACCTGCTGGGCCAAACGTATCACCAAGCCGGCGTCTGCCGGCGGTTGCTCCCTCAGCAACAGCCCTCGGGTGGGCAACAGGACACCCAGTTTCACTTTCGGAATCGCCAAATGCACCTCGAACTATGGTTAGGCGGCATTCCTACAGGCATGAGGATACTCATAGGCCTGATTTTAGGATACCCAATGCCATTACTGGATGCTCTTTTGAGTGGCAATCAGACGGTCTAGCAAGCCGGGTTCCATGTGCTGAAAGGTTTCCAGGTCGTCGGTGATATCCAGATCGAAGCCCAGACCGGGGCTGTAGCAAATGGCGACCGAAACCTCCATCTGGGCGGCTTGGGACATGTGCCGCCGGAAGCTGTTGGTCCCCAGTTCAGGGCGGAATGGTATTCCGTTGGGCACCAGAATCGCGTTGGTCCCACCGTCCCGCCGGGCGGGGGCCAGCGAAATATTGTTGCGGCGCTGCGAGGCCCGGAGCAGGCTGTGCAGGTCGCTGGTCTTCAAAAAGGGAAGGTCACCAGCTACGTACATCGGCGAACCGCCGCGCTCCATCACCAGGTCGAAGGCCTTGCCCAGGGTGTCGTTCAGGTTCCGCCCCAACTCTTCCATCCAGATGCCGTCGAAATTGCGGGCCATGTTGCGTACCCGCCGATCGCCGCCGACCACCCAGAACGTGTCGACGGAAGCTCCTTTCAACGCCATGAGAACCCGCCACAACATCCCAACGACCAGGTCCGCCCGCTGGTCTCGCGTCAAGTTAGGGGACAAGCGGGTCTTGCTCTGGTCCAAGGGCTTCATCGGAATAATCGCGATGATGCCCCGGTCTTCTTCTGACATCGGTTAGCCGCCTCCTAGAGCGAGGATGCGCTGGGCCAGCTCGACCTTATCAGCTTCGGTATCCATAACGATGGATGTTACCATGGGTTCGATGCCCAGCGAGGCTATCTCCGAAGCCAGATCGGCATCCTCAAGGTCGATAGCGAAAACATCCAACAAGCCCTGGTATTGGCGGGCTACCCCTACGCTGGAAACTTCTAGCCCCAGTTCCGCCATAATCTTACCCGCCGGGCCACGCAGCGCGGCGCCTCCGACGATGGGGCTCACCGCAACCCGAACCCCGGAAAAGGTCTCCAAGGCCTGCTTGATCCCAGGAACGGCCAAAATCGGGCCCAGGCTCAGATGGGGATTGGAGGGGCAGAACACCGCCATTGTCGCCTGAGACATGACGTCGAGCAACCCAGGAGCCGGTTTGGCGTCCGAGGCTCCAGCATAACGGACGCCGCAGACGCTGGGTTCGCTGCGGTGCTGCACGAAATACTGCTGCATGGGCAGCTCACCCGCATCGGTGCTCAATATCGTCCGCACCGGCTGGTCGCTCATGGGAAGAATCGTGTGCTGCACTCCCAAGCGCCGACACAACTCCAGCGTGACTTCCGACAGCGTAGCGCCTTGTTGCAGCAGTTGGGTGCGCCTGATGTGGGTCGCCAGGTCCTGGTCGCCCAGATTGAACCAGGTGTCTATCCCGTAATTGCGTAGCATACCCAGCGCGTTGAAGGTATCGCCGGCCAGGCCCCAGCCAGATTCGGGATTGGACAAGCCCGCCAGAGTGTACATCACGGTGTCCAGATCGGGTGAGACATGCAGTCCATAAAAGGACTCATCGTCTCCGGTGTTGACGACGACGCTTAATTCGTTCGGAGATAGGACTTTGGATAAACCCAGCGCCAGTTTGGCGCCACCCACACCACCGGCAAACGCAACCACTCTGATTGTGTCCACCGCATCCCCCGCCACGTCACGGCCCGTTTGACTCACAGCTAACGCGGATTGGCGTCCGCTGGCCCGGAGGTTGGCTGCCCGGAGATTGCCTGAAGGTCGATTGAATGTCGCTGGGCAGCGCCTTCGGTCTTTCTGGAGTCCGCTTGGTCATCACCGGCGCTCTTGCGAGCCCGGTTGGGGTGCTCGTATCGGAAGGTGTCCAGTTTGACTAAGCGCTTATAGGAACCGAACACCTCCTCCACGTTGTCTCCCACAAAGTCCAGCGGGTCCAGCTCCCGGTCATCGTCGTTGAAAACGCGCTTGATTTGGTAGGTGGTGTAGCGCTCGGCTGGGATTCTGCCCGCTTGCCTGATCATTTCCCGGAACTCGGAGGGACGCATCAACTGGCCATGCTGAGCGCCGGCGGCGGTGGAGATGCTCTCGTTGATGAGCGTGCCTCCCAGGTCGTTGACCCCCGCGGTCAGCAATAGCTGGGACATGCGGGAACCCTCTTTCACCCAGGACGCTTGGACATTGGGAATCCAATTATTCAGCATGATACGGGCTATCGCGTGAACCTTGATCACGTCCATTCCCGTTGGACCCGAGCGGACGCCGTCCACCAGTTCCTTCATGAACATGGGCGCCTCGGTGTGGACGAAGCTCAAGGGAACAAACTCGGTGATTCCGCCGGTCTGTTGTTGGATGTCCCGCAGCAGGGCAATGTGCCTG
>JADFFS010000072.1 GCA_022568195.1 Chloroflexota bacterium
CATGCGCCGCGCGTTGGGCAGATCGCCAGGGTTCGGTTAGTGCCGTTGAGGAAGGTGTCGGGGTCGGTGTGATTAACGCCTGAATTACGAGAAAATTGTGTGTGGCCCCCCCATAGTATTTGGGGGGGCGTCGCTTTTGTAGGCTTAAATATCTCTGTGTACGCAGCGTCTCTGAGGTAAACCGGTCCCGCGAATATTCGACCGGAATTTTCGGACGGTGAAGATGGAACGGACTTTGGTGTTGGTGAAACCCGACGGGGTACAAAGAGGACTGATTGGTGAGATTGTCTCCCGGCTGGAAAGGCGTGGGTTAAAGCTGGCGGGCATGAAGCTGATGCGATTGGACCAACCGGCGGCGCGCCAGCACTACGGAGAGCACGTGGACCGGCCCTTCTTCGCCGGCTTGGTGGAGTTCATAACGTCGGGGCCACTGGTGGCGATGGTTTGGGAGGCGGACAGCGCCGTGGAAATCGTCCGCAACACCATCGGTGCAACTGATCCCGGGAATTCGGCCCCGGGGACCATTCGCGGAGACCTGGCAGTCAACATCGGCAGGAATCTGGTGCACGGGTCCGACGGCGTCGAGTCTGCCCAGCGGGAAATCAACCTGTTTTTCCGGCCAGAGGAATTGCTAGACTATTCCCGCAGCAACGACCCCTGGATCATAGAACCCTGACCACCTCGGTCGCTCGATACCACAACCGCTCCAACTGGTAAAACTCCCGCTGCTCTGATCCCAGAATGTGGATGATCACGTCGCTGAAGTCCAACAGAACCCATCCCGATGCTGCGGCGCCCTCGCGGTGATAGGGGTGCACCTGGACGTCTTTGAGCCCCTGGCTGATGTCTTCTTCCAGGGCCTCGATCTGCCGGGATGAATCAGCGCTCATTATGACGAAGTAATCGGCGAAGGAAGCGACCCGGCGCAGGTCCAACATCACGATGTTCTCAGCTAATTTGTCTGAGGCAATATCCACCACCAGTCGGGCTACTTCCGTCGAATTCAGTCTATCGCCTCCTGTGTTGACTCGTGATTCGCCTGGTGTGAGTATAATATCTCGAATGGTAGCGGTCAATGTTCCCCAAATTGTAACAAAGATTTAACATCAATCCCCGTAATTCTGGACCGGGGGACTACTCAGATGTTGGGGTCAATAGTATAATGCTACCCATCCAGATTCGATTGTGACACAATTAACAAAGATTTAGGCATGCTGTCCCGGTAGTCCCCCGGGATGGTATGCGAGTTCTATGAGACAAGTGTCCCAACCTCTGGCGGTTAGCTATTCCCTGGGACCTAAGCCCGCACCGCCGGTTAGGACATTAGAGATATGTGGCCCACCATGGATGCTTTAAAAAATCTGGCCCGATATGGACTGTACTCCCCGGAGTTGGAGCACGATAGCTGCGGGGTTGGCCTGGTCGCCAATATCAAGGGCAACAAGTCCCACCAGATAATAGAAGAGTCCTTACAGGTACTGATAAACCTGGGACACCGGGGCGCCTGCGGGCGAGACCCGGAAACCGGCGACGGAGCCGGCATCCTGATCCAGATGCCCCACCAATTCTTCCAGGGTGAGTGCGGCCGGCTGGGAATGACCCTACCCGGTCCCGGCGAATACGGCGTGGGCATGGTGTTCCTGCCTCCCCAAGACGAGGCCGGGGCCACGTGCCGCGCGCTGATCGAAAGCGTCATTCAGCAAGAGGGGCTGGAGCTCCTGTGTTGGCGCGACGTTCCGGTGGACCCTAGCAAGCTGGGCCAGGACTCCCGGTCGGTGTGCCCGCGCATCAGCCAGGTTTTTATCGGCCGTGGCGCCCAGATCGCGGACGCCGCCCAGCTAGAACGCAAGCTGTACCTGGTGCGCAAGGTGATCGAGCACTCTCTTGTGGACTGCGGAATTACCGAAGACCAAGCCGATTATTTCTACATTTGCAGCATGTCCTGCAACACCGTTGTGTACAAGGGCTTGCTGATGGCCCACCAGATCTCCGGGTTCTACCAAGACCTGAGCCAAGAATCGGTGATCAGCGCCTTTGCCCTGGTCCATTCTCGCTTCAGCACCAACACCCTGGGGCACTGGAAGCTGGCCCATCCCTACCGCTACCTGGCCCACAACGGTGAGATCAACACCCTCCGGGGCAACCTAAACTGGATGCATGCCCGGGAGGCGCAGTTCGAGTCTCCCTTGTTCGGCCAAGACATGGCCAAGATTCCGCCGGTCATGACCTCCGGAGACAGCGATACAGCCAGCATCGACAATGCTCTGGAGCTGCTGCTAATGACCGGCCGGGACTTGGACCATGCTATGGCCATGCTGATCCCGGAGGCCTGGGACCAGCACGAGACCATGTCCCAAGAAAAGAAGGATTTCTACGAGTATCATTCGTGCTTGATGGAACCCTGGGATGGTCCGGCCATGATTGTGGCCGCCAACGGCCGGAGCATTTGCGCTCTACTGGACCGCAACGGCTTGCGTCCTTTCCGTTACACGGTGACCTACGACGACAAGCTGGTGATGGCCTCGGAAACCGGCGTGCTGGACATACCGGCTCCCCAGATCAAAGAACGGGGCCGGCTGCAACCGGGGCGCATGTTTCTGGTCGACCTGGAAGAGGGCCGTATCATCGGTGACGAGGAGCTAAAGCACAAACTGGCCAACCGGAATCCCTACGGGCGGTGGCTGAAAGAGAGAAAGGTATCCCTGGAGGACCTGCCCGAACCGCGATCCCCGCAGAGTGCCTCATCGGCAAACGGTGGAGGCGGAGGTCTGAAGGATTCCGATACCCTGCGGCAACAGCAGCAGGCCTTCGGTTACACCGTGGAAGAGTTGCGCATGCTGACCACTCCCATGGCCTTGCACGGCGCGGAAGCCGTCGGGTCAATGGGCAACGATGCTCCCTTGGCAGTGCTGTCGGACCAGAACCAGTTGCTGTTCAGCTACTTCAAGCAGTTGTTCGCTCAGGTGACCAATCCGCCGCTGGACGCCATCCGGGAGGACTTGGTGACTTCCCTGGAGGCCTTCATCGGCCGGGAACAGAACCTCTTCGACGAGACTCGGGAGCACTGCCACCAGTTGAAGCTAAAGTCTCCCATAATTTCCAGCCAAGAACTGGAGAAGATTCGGCACATCGACCGGGGGGACATTCGCTCGATTACTCTGTCAATCTTGTTTGATGCCCAGGGCGGGTCCGGCGCATTAAAGGCGTCCCTGGACCGGCTGTGCGCCGAGGCTTCCCAGGCCATTGAGGACGGATATTGCATCATCATACTGTCCGACCGGGGCATGGATGCCAAGAATGCGCCGATTCCCAGCTTGCTGGCCACGGCGGCGGTGCACCACCACCTGATCCGGGAAGGCGCCCGCACCAAGGTAGGACTGGTGGTGGAGTCGGGGGAACCGCGGGAGGTGCATCACTTTTGCTTGCTCATCGGCTATGGCGCCGGAGCCGTCAACCCCTATCTGGCATTGGCCACCGTGCACCAGATGGCCGAGATGGGAGAGCTCGACGGGACCAAGCCCGACTACGCCGAGAAGAATTTCATCAAGGCCAACGAAAAGGGCCTCCTCAAGGTAATGTCCAAGATGGGCATTTCCACCGTGCAGAGCTACAGGGGCGCTCAAATTTTCGAGGCTGTCGGCTTGGGCCGGGAGTTGATTGACCAGTACTTCACCTGGACATCTTCCCGGTTGGAGGGCATCGGACTGGAGTTGGTGGAAGAAGAGGCCCTGCAACGGCACCGGGGCGCGTTCTCTACCGGCGTAATTGCCGCCGAGCGGGAGTTGCCCATGGGCGGCGATTACCAGTGGCGGCGCGACGGCGAGTTCCACCAATGGAACCCCGACGCCATCGCCAAGCTGCAACACGCCACGCGGGCCAACAGCCGGGAGGCCTATCGCGAGTTCGCCCACTTGGCCAACGATCAAACTCGTAAGATGGCGACCCTGAGAGGCTTGCTCGAATTCAAGGATACCAACCCGGTGCCCCTGGACGAGGTAGAGCCGGCGTCTCAGATAGTGAAGCGGTTCGCCACCGGCGCCGTGTCCTTGGGCTCCATCAGCAGAGAGGCCCACGAGTCCATGGCCATCGCCATGAACCGCTTGGGAGCCCGCAGCAACACCGGGGAGGGCGGTGAAGACTTTCACCGTTATGAAGTGGACGCCAATGGTGACTCCCGCAGCAGCGCCGTCAAACAAGTAGCTTCCGGCAGGTTCGGTGTCACGCCCAACTATCTGGTGAACGCCACCGACCTGCAAATCAAGATGGCCCAGGGCTCCAAGCCCGGCGAGGGCGGCCAGCTTTCCGGGAACAAGGTGGACGAGTATATCGGGTGGGTGCGCCGGACAACGCCTGGTGTGGAGCTGATATCACCCCCGCCTCACCACGACATTTACTCCATCGAGGACCTGGCCCAGCTTATCCACGACCTGAAAAACGTCAACCCCGACGCCCGGATCCACGTCAAGCTGGTGGCCGAAGTCGGGGTCGGCACCATCGCCGCCGGCGTTGCCAAGGGCCATGCCGACGTGGTGCTGATCAGCGGCCACGACGGAGGCACCGGAAATTCGCCGGAGTCGTCCATCAAGTACGCCGGCCTGCCCTGGGAACTGGGCATCGCCGAGACCCAGCAGGTGTTAGTGGCCAACGATCTAAGGGGCCGCATCTCTGTGCAAACCGATGGCCAGCTGAAGACCGGCCGCGACGCCGCCGTGGCAGCCTTGTTGGGCGCCGAGGAGTTCGGTTACGCCACCGCCGCCCTGGTGGTCAACGGATGCATCATGCTGCGCAAATGCCACCTGGGAACCTGCTCCGTGGGAATTGCGACCCAGGACCCGGAGTTGCGCCAGCTGTTCGCTGGGAAACCAGAATACATAGTCAACTACTTCCTCTTTGTTGCCGAAGAGATGCGGGAAATCATGGCCCAGCTAGGATTCCGCACGGTCAATGAAATGATCGGCCGGGTGGACATGCTGGATTCTCGAAAGGCCATCGACCATTGGAAGGCCAAGGGGTTGGACTTCTCGCGGCTGCTGTATCGCCAGCCCAATCCCGATGAAGTGGCAGTTTACTGCTGTGAAGAGCAGGACCACGGGCTGGATAAAGCCCTGGACCTGGAGCTCATCGCCCAGTCCCAACCGGCTCTGGAAAAGCAACAACCCGTGAAGATCGACCTGCCCATACGGAACTCCAACCGCACCGTGGGAGCCATGCTCAGCGGCAAGGTTGCGAAGCGTTATGGGGAGGACGGTCTGCCTCCGGGCACTATCAAGATTCACTTCTCCGGCTCGGCCGGCCAGAGTTTTGGGGCTTTCTTAGCCAAGGGAATCGAAATTCACTTGGACGGAGACACCAACGACTACCTGGCCAAGGGTATCAGCGGCGGCCGGATCGTCGTCTGCCCGCCGCCGGATGCGGGCTTCGTCCCTGAAGAAAACATCATCATCGGTAATACGGCCATGTACGGGGCAACCGGAGGAGAGGTGTTCATTCGCGGCCGGGCCGGGGAGCGCTTCTGCGTCCGCAACAGCGGTGTCCACGCTGTGGTTGAAGGCGTGGGTGATCACGGCTGCGAGTACATGACCAGCGGAGTAGTGGTGGTCCTGGGCAGCACGGGACGGAACTTCGCCGCAGGAATGAGCGGCGGCATCGCTTTCGTCTATGACCCTGATCAGGACTTCGAGATACGGTTCAACCCTGGATTGGCCGACTTGGAACAGGTGGTCGAGCCCGATGACGTGGCGACCCTGCGTAGCATGATCGAGGACCACGCCAAATATACGGGCAGCCAGCCAGCCTTGCGCGTCTTGGAGGCTTGGGACGAAGAGCTGCCCAAGTTTAAGAAGATAATGCCCAGGGACTACCGCCGGGTGCTGGAGGAGCGGAAGGGCAGGGGGGCGGACCAACAGATGGAAGCTGCCCGCCATGGGTGATCCCTCCGGTTTTATGAGTTCGCCGCGGAGGCTTCCGGGACGCCGGCCGGTGGCCGAGCGGAAAGGGGACTACCGCGAGTTTTATACCCGCTGGCCCGAGCAGGAAGCTCGGAGCCAGGGCGGCCGCTGCATGGACTGCGCGGTCCCCTTCTGCCAATCGGGCTGCCCCTTGGGCAACGTAATTCCCGAGTTCAACCATCAGATATACCTGGGTAACTGGGACAAAGCCCTTCAGGTACTTCTGTCCACCAACAACTTCCCCGAATTCACCGGCCGAATCTGTCCCGCGCCCTGCGAGGGCTCCTGTGTCCTGAGCATCAACTCCGACCCTGTGACCATCGAGTACATCGAGAAAGAGATTGCCGACCGTGGGTTCGACGAAGGCTGGATTAAAGCCGAGCCACCTCAACAGCGCACCGGCAAGAAGGTGGCCGTGGTGGGCTCCGGCCCCGCCGGCCTGGCCGCCGCGCAACAGCTCAACCGGGCCGGCCACTGGGTTACGGTCTTCGAACGGGACCACTATATCGGCGGCCTCCTGACTTTGGGGATTCCCGACTTCAAGCTGGATAAGAGTATTGTGCGGCGCCGGGTTGATTTGATGGCGGAGGAGGGGGTCGATTTCCGAACCGGCGTGGCCGTGGGCGTCGACTATATGGCGGAACAACTCCGGGCGGATTTCGACGCAGTGTGCCTTACCTGCGGCTCCACCGAGCCCAGAGAGCTTCCGGTCCCGGGAAGGGAGCTGGACGGTATACATCCGGCCATGGACTATCTGACACAGCAGAACCGGTTGCTGGCAGGGGAGCCAATCGACCCTGCAGAGCGCATCACCGCTGAGGGGAAAAGGGTGGTTATCCTGGGCGGTGGGGATACGGGCGCCGACTGTTTGGGAACCGCCCACCGGCAAGGAGCCGAGATAATTTATCAAGTGGAGCTCCTCACCGAGCCACCGGAGAAACGCCACTCCGACAATCCCTGGCCCCAATGGCCCATCATCCTGCGTTCATCCGCTGCCCATGAGGAAGGGGGCATCCGGGAATATGACGTTCTCACCAAGTCATTTTCCGGAAGCAACGGCAGGGTGCAGCGGTTGCATGCCGTGCGGGTGGGTTGGAGCCAGTCGGAGAACGGCCGCCCCAACATGCAGGAGATCCCGGAAAGCGACTTCGTCATAGAAACAGACCTGGTGCTGTTGGCCATGGGATTTCTGCATCCGGAGCATGGCGCCATGCTGGACCAGTTTGGGGTTGAGCTGGACGAGCGGGGCAACATCAAAGCCGATGAGAATAAAATGACCAGCGTCCCCGGGGTTTTCGCTGGCGGCGACGCTACCCGGGGCCAGTCGCTGGTGGTCTGGGCGATCGCCGAGGGCCGGGAGATGGCCCGGGGAGTAGATCTCTATCTGATGGGACGGACCAGCTTGCCCCGGTCGCTGCCCAATTAACCCGGTCCGTGACTCGCTATATACACCGGCTGACAGCCGGCTAGTAGCTCAACAATCTGAAACTGACGCCCACGATTTCACCCCTACTCTAGCCCCCATCCGTTAACTTCTTACCACACACGTCTCACTGGTGCCCGGAGCGTAGCTTGGCTGTTGAAGGCTGCCTGAAGAACGCCTTTTTTTAGGATCAGCAAGAAACCTCGTCTACGTGGCAGTGATTGAAGCGCCCCGCGGCGCTGGATGTGGACAAAACCGCCAACCTGACGCTACTATTCCCTCACAATGGCCAGGGAGCGTGTTGCAACGGCAACCCGGTTGATGGTTCGAGACATCCCAGAACGTCCTATCCTCAGGGGAATCAGTTAAATCTGGGAAATCCCAGCTTGGAAGACGAAACATTTAGGGAGGGTCCATGAAATATGACGTTGTTATCGTCGGCGGTGGAGCGGCGGGATCGGTGTTGGCCAGCAGATTGGCTGAAAACCCGAATACCTCCGTTCTGTTGCTGGAAGCCGGACCGGACTACCCTGATCCAGCCAATCTTCCGGACGAAATAAAGTTCGGCCACACCAGATTTGCCGAATCCCCAGACTCGGAACACAACTGGGCCCTGCGGGGAACAATCACCGAGGAGCAAGGGGAGATTCACGTGGCGCAGGGCAAGGTGATCGGGGGAGGGTCGTCCATCAACGGTCAGGCGATGCAAAGGGGATTACCCGAGGATTTTGATTCTTGGTCCGCTCTCGGCAACGATGAATGGTCCTATGCCAAGGTACTGCCTTTCTTCAGAAAATCGGAGCGTGATCTAGACATTCGGGATGATTACCATGGAACGGATGGACCGATGCCGGTCAGGCGCCGTCAGTCGGGTCCCTGGCCTGACATCCAAAAAGCCTTCCATGCTGCCTGTTTGCAGGCGGGGTTCAGTGCCACGGAAGACACGAATGGCCCAAACCCCGCTGGCGTCGGCGTTTCTCCCTCCAACAATCTGGATGGCGTGAGGATGAGCGCTGCCATGACGCATCTCAATCCCATGCGCCACTGTCTTAACCTCACGGTGAGGGGCGGGGTTTTGGTCAGAAAGGTCTTGATAGAGGACTCAAAGGCCGTGGGTGTGGAAGCCGAAAGCGGTGGCGAGGTTTTCAACATCGGAGCAGACCGTGTCGTGCTGAGCGCCGGAGCAATCAAATCTCCCCACCTGCTCATGCTGTCGGGGATCGGCGCCGAGGACCAACTTCAGCAATTTGGGATACACCTGGTTCATGAACTCCCCGGAGTCGGACAGAACCTATTTAACCATCTCAGCGCCCAGGTTACCTTCAAGGTCAAAGAAGGAATCACCCTCTCTGGCGACGTCGATTCGGTGCACTTTAGTTTGCACTACACCTCCCAAGGGTCAAGCGAGGTCAACGACATGGTGATGAGGACCAACCCAGTCGTCGATGAGCGTGAGGAGCGAGTCGCCGGTGTACGGACCAAATACCTGACCGGTGACGTTCCAGCCAGCCAAGCGGCAAGAATATCGTGTACCCTCGGTTTGCCCGACGGTTCAGGACACGTCAGGTTGGCATCCGCGGACCCCGGAGTACAGCCTTCCTTCAACTACCGTTACCTACAGCATCCGAATGACATTCGGCGCATCAGGGAAGGCGTGCGAATGGCGATCGGACTCCTGGAATCGGACGCGTTTAAAGACGTGGCTGATCACCGGATACAGCCGACGGATGACATTCTAGCCGACGACGACGCGCTGGACCTCTGGATACGCCAGACCGTGGGTACAGCGAGGCACGTGTCGGGGACTTGTAAGATGGGACCCGATTCGGACCCAATGGCGGTCGTTGATCAATATTGCAGGGTCAAGGGCGTGGCGGGTTTGTGGGTGGTTGACGCGTCGGTGATGCCGCGAGTTCCAAGGTCAGGTGGCGCCCATGCAACGGTTGTCATGATAGGCGAACGTGTCGTCGACTGGATTGCGTCGGGTTAACCCCGCCTTACCGCTGTCTGAAATATAATGTCAGCGGAGTAATTCGGTATACGTTGCCAGCGGCATCGATTTTTGTCGACGGTCAATTCCTAAGCGGTTTTTTTAACTAGACGATCGACCTGACTCGATTAAAACGGAGCCTAAGAGAAGTTAGCTGCTGGGCGTTTGGACTCTCCCCCGCCTCCACCAGGCTACAAATATACGCTCCGGCCATTAACGGTTGGGGCGTTTCTTTCTGTTTTGTATCTGAAAAAGTGGACGGGGAGACGGGTACCAGCCGGTCTCCACCAACTTAAAATGTTGCCTTGCTCTTGCCATCATTCGCCCCTCGGCTCGCCTTGCTATCCATCGGTTCGATTTTTCTCCCGCCATCGAATTCAAGATTTTAATCTTCGTGTCCGAGCCGGGACTCCCGAGAAGAATCAACATCGCCCATCTGCTTTTACAGAATGCTACCGTTCCGTTATAAAATAGGGCTAACTTTGATATTGGGCGAGGTCGATGACCTTCTCAGATGCCTCCCAACCTGTTTTTGTAGGCCGTCAACGAGAAATGGCGGAACTAAAGGCCGTCTTGGACGAGTCTCTATCTGGCCACGGCCAGATGGCCATGGTGGCAGGCGAACCCGGCATTGGCAAAACCCGTGCTGCCAGCGAACTGGCCAACTACGCCCAGGCCCTAGGCGCTCAGGTAATATGGGGTTGGTGCTACGAGGGAGAAGGCGCGCCTCCTTATTGGCCCTGGATACAATCAATCAGGTCATACGTGAGAGGCGCCATCGCCGCTCAACTTGCCTCTGAGATGGGGGCGGGTGCCGCTGACATCGCCACGTTGGTGCCTGCGGTCCATGAAAAACTCCCTGACTTAATACCATCACCCCAACTTGAGCCGGAGCAGGCCAGGTTCCGGCTTTTTGACTCCATCGCCACGTTTTTCAGGAATGCATCCACCTCTTCCGCCTTGGTCATAATCCTCGAAGATCTACACTGGGCCGATCGTTCCTCTCTTTTACTGTGGGAGTTCATGAGCAAGGAGTTATCCGACGCTCGAGTGATGCTGTTGGGCACCTACCGGGATGTCGAGGTGGACCGAAGACACCCTCTCTCCCGATCTATAGGAACCCTGATCCGGGAACCCAACTTCCACCGGCTCCTGTTTGGTGGATTGAGCCTGCAAGATGTTGGCAAGTTCGTAGAGCTAAGCGCCGGTGTTACCCTTACCGGTTCCAATTTAGAATTGATCTACGCCAGGACCGAAGGCAACCCTCTGTTCTTGAACGAGCTTGTTCGCCTTCTTGCCGACGAACGGGAAGGGGCCGCTGATTCGTGGACCGCCAGGCTACCAGAGGGAATCCGGGACGTCATCGGCCGGCGGGTCCTCCGGTTGCCGGAAACGTGCCAAGAGGTGCTGACCGTGGCCTCGGTCATCGGCCGAGAGTTTACGTTGGGGCAACTGGCCCCACTTTTCGCCAACTTGACGGACGAACAGTTGATGGATGTTTTGGACGATGGTCTAACGGCTCGCATCATTGAAGAAACACCAAATATTTTGGCGCGGTACCAATTCACCCATGCCTTGATTCAGGAAACTATGGCCGGGGAACTGTCCACCAATCGCCGGGTTCGACTCCATGCTCGTATTGCCGAGGCCCTCGAGGAGTTCTACGGCTCTGAAGTTGAGAGCCATGCCGCAGAATTAGCCCACCACTTCTCCGAAGCCCAGACTGTGTTAGGGGCCGAAAAACTGGTCCGTTACTGTCTGCTGGCGGGCGAGCGGGGGCTGGCTTCCTATGCCTACGAGGACGCACTTACTCATTTTGAAAGGGGCATGGTTGCGCGGGGCATAATCCCGTCCGGGACGGAGGCGGCTCCCGATGAAGAATCCGCGGCCCTGCTGTTCGGGCTGGGCCGCGCCCAAGCAGCCACAGCTCAGACCCACGGGTTTCAGGAAGCACTCAACACCTTGCGACGTGCTTTCGATTACTACGCTGAGGCTGGCTTGGTAGCGCAGGCGGTCGCTGTCGCGGAGCAACCCATGTTCGTCGCATTAGGATTCACCGGCGTTGAACGGCTGATCGCTCAAGCCTTGGAATTGGTCGAGAGCGATTCTATAGAAGCAGGCCGCTTGATGGCCAGACACGGATACTTTCTGAACCGCGAATTGGGAGACTACGAAGCTGCTACGAAGGCCTTCAATGGAGCTTTAGCCATAGCCCGGCGGGAACGCGACGCTGCTCTTGAAATGGAGGCGCTGGCTATGTCATCCATGTCGGAAATGTGGCAATCACGGTGGCAGTCAAGCGTGGATATGGGTCTCCGAGCGGTCGAACTTGCACCTAATGTTGGAAACCCTCGAGCCGAGGTCATCGCCCGGATACACGGCGCGGCTAGTTTGGTCATTCTGGGGGAACGTGAGCGGGGAAGGGAGTTCATAAAGCCCAGCCTAAGCCTGCTGGACAGAGTGGAGCACGGTTTGCAAGCCTACGCACTGTGGCTGAACGAAGCCCCGGCTCGGCTTGGGGGTGACTGGCAGGTTGCCCGTGATTTCAATGACCGGGGACTCGAGAATGGCCATTTTGACACCTTCATCCTGGGCACTCGGGTAATGCTGGAGTACGAGGTAGGTGAATACAGCCAAGGGGAGACTTTTATGCAGCGCCTCTTGGAGGCTATGACGGGCGCACCACCCGGTCCATCCGCGGAATACGCTTTCAGCGCTCAGGTGATAGCAAAGGTAGCGCGCATCACCGGCGTCACTGACCGGCTGGAGGTCGCTGAGTCCGCCGGCATGACGGTCGTCTCGTCGCCAGCCGCTGTTCCTCTAGCAGTCAGCCTGGCCAGGATAGGCCTGTCACTGGTGGCGGTGCACCGAGGTGATGTAGGTGCCGCCCAAGAGAATTACGCATTCTTTGACTCTCAACGAGGCATTGCGTATTTTGACTTCAGCGTCGACCGCTTGCTTGGCCTCCTGTCTCAGACAATGGGCAACCTGGACCAAGCGGCTGCCCACTTCGAGGAGGCCCTGGCCTTCTGCCGCAAGGCCGGATACCGGCCTGAGTTGGCCTGGACCTACTACGACTACGCCGACCTGCTGCTGGCGCGCAGCGAGGTAGATGACCTGCCGAATGCCACGGAATTCTTGGACCAGTCGCTGACCATAGCTACCGAACTTGTTATGCGCCCTTTGATGGAGCGGACTATCGCACGTCAACAAGGCATATCCCCTACGCTGAAAGACGCCCCTGCCTATCCGGACGGATTGACTGAGCGAGAGGTGGGGGTAATGCGGCTAATAGCTTCGGGCAGGACCAACCAAGAGATCGGCGATGAGCTCTTTATCAGCGCTAGAACCGTGGCCAATCACGTCGCCAGCATCTTCAACAAGACCGGCGCCGCCAATCGGGCCGAGGCCGCAACTTACGCGTCGCGAAACGGACTAGTATAACCTGAGCCCGGCCTAGCCTCTCGGCTGAGAGATAGCCGCCCAACCCTTTCGTCCCTCTGAACTCGACTCTTAGTAATTCTGTGCAACCCTATCCCCAACCCTCTCCACCCAACTAGTCACTCTGCGCAACCCCCACGTCGATCAAGCAGATTTTGCTCCCTTCATAATCAGTCATTTTTGTCGATGTGTTAGTTCATCCCCCAGAACTACCATGACAGCACGTCAACCTAAAGGAGGCCAATCATGGCAACTCAAGTAATCGCCAACCCGGAAATCCAGGTCCCAGGAACACTGGTATCCACTCAGGTAGCAGAAGTCATACAGGAGAAAAAGGTCCGGTTCTTCGATCGGGTGGGGGACGCTCTCTGGAGGCTCTCGATACTACTGCAACCCTACGGCGCCTGTCTCACTCCCGGTTCGGGGATGAATTTCCGCCAGTCCAAGATGCTCTCGCCGCGGGAGAAGGCAATGCTGGAGGGTTACTTGATCTGGGGCCTGTAACGCCTTTGGTTTTACCTATTACCGGAATAGCGTAGCGTGGTGGCCGGTCCATGCCCACCGGTCCGGCCACCAGGCTTATAGTCTCTTTCGGCAACCCCATTTAAAACCCGACAACAAGGGCGTTGCGGTCGGCCAGCAGCTTCGAATAGTTTTTAAGTAGGTGGAGCTCACCCCTACTCTAACTCTCCCCCGCGTATTGTTGGCTAGGATCCCGGCAGGCCAAAGGCGTCAAAGGCGCGGCCGACCTGCTCCAGATTGGTGATTAACCTGACGCGCACCAACAAGCCTTCTTGGCGCGCTATAGATTTTTCCGGGACCAAGTCGCCCAGGCGGATGCCATCTGCGTTGAAAGTCTCCAGTGCCGCCGAAGCCTGCTCCTCTTGCTGAAATACCGCCACGGCATTTATTGCTACTTTGTCTTGGCCCAACAACTCGGCGCTGGCCCCGGAGCTGAGGCAACCGTCCAGACCCGAAGCAGCAGCAGGACTGCTCAGGTTGCCGCAATCGCCGAACACTGCCACCACCACACCAACAGGCAGGTTATCCACCACTTGAGAAATCCTTGGGTCGTCCATCACCCTGGGTTCCACGCCGTCGAAAGCATCCAGGGCGTCCTCGACCATGTCCTTGGCTGAGGTCGTCTGGGCGCTCAAGCCGGAGCCCAATACCGCAGTGGACTCATCCAGCGTGCCTACAGCCACCGCAAAGCCGAACACGTTGATACTCCAAACCTGGTGGTCCCGGTAGGCTTCTGGCTTGGGTGGCTCAGAGGAAATGCCGAAGCTGCTGGCCATTTGCATCAGGCTTGCAACGTTGATCGGACCGTCCAGCACAACGATTGCGCCTTGGCCGGCCTGGTCCACGGCGACCAATACGGAATTCAGCAGACCGGAGGCGCTGGGTGGCAGGAATGCTAGTGCTCCCATGGCTTGCAGCTTGAGGGCTTTCTGCAGGCCGGGCCGTTCGCGCAAGGTCTCCATGTCCATATACAGCAGCGGCCCGTGGCCTTTGGGCACGGGGGACAACAGGTGGGAGAAATCCGACAGCCATGCCTCGGTGGGCATAGGCATATCCGATGCGTCGAGAGATACAACTGCGGGAGGCGCGGGTGTGGGAGTAGGGGTCGGTGTCGGCGTGGGAGTTGGACTAGGCGTAGGCGTGGCCGTTGGAGTTGGCGGCTGCTGATCGCATGCAAAAAGCCCCGCCACACCCACCATTACAGCGAGTATCGTGGCCAGGCGGCGCTGTTGGCTCACTTGGCGACCGCCTCACCTTGCATCTCCGGCACGCCCGCCAGGTACTCTTGCATATCCAATACCTGGATCGTGTTGGTGGTTCCGGAGACGCCGGGCAAGAACCCATGCACGATGGTCACCACGTCGTGGTCCGACACCAGGCCCGATTCCAGAGAAGCCTTCACCAGCATGGCTACCAGCTTGGCCACGTCCCGCTCCGGGGGCACCACACCCACCGGCGACAGGCCCCAGCCCAGGCAAAGCCTGCGCAGCACCGCCTCGTCGTGGGAGAACACCAGTATGTTGTTAGCCGGCCTGAATCGGGACACCTCGAAGGCTGCCCTGCCGGTGCTGGTGATAACGATAGGCTTGGAATCGAGGGACTTGACCAACCTGCCGGCGGCCGAGGCCACCGCCTGGGTACGGTTGGCGGAACGGTGGTCCGGGTGGTAGGGGTAAATCCGCTCGGCCTCGGTTATGGTGAGTGCGGCGACCTTCACCGTCTCCACCGGATACTGGCCCACTGCGGTTTCGTCGGAAAGCAGGATAGCGTCGCACCCGTCCAACACTGCGTTGGTGATGTCGGAGACTTCAGCCCGGGTAGGGATGGGAGACTCAACCATGGACCGCAACATTTGAGTGGCGATCACCGATACCTTGGCCGCCTCATTAGACTTTCTGACCATTTCCTTTTGCACCAGGGGAACCCGTTCCATGGGGATCTCGACCCCCATGTCGCCTCGGGCCACCATGACACCGTCAACCTCGGCCAGGATGGCGTCGATGTTGTCGATGCCTTCAGCCCTTTCCACCTTGGCCATAATCAGCGATTGGCTGCCGATGCTGTTCAGGTAATTCCTGGCGTAGGTGATGTCCTCACCGCTGCGAACGAAGGACACCGCCACCCAGTCTACCCCTTGCTCCACCCCGTACTGTAGCGCCACTTTGTCGGCTTCGGTCAACACCGGCTGGTCGATGGCAACTCCCGGCAGGTTCACGCCTTTATATGAGGACAGCAGCCCGCTGGCGTTAAGGACCCGGAGACTCACGCTGGACTCCCCGGCCTCCGTCACTTCCAGGCAGACGGTGCCATCGGAGATAAAGACCAGGTTCCCCGGCCGCAGGTTTTTAATTACATCGGGCTGGGGGAATGGCAGAACATCCGGGGCTTCCGAAGCGTCCTGGGCGACCATCGTCACCTGGTCTCCCGGATTCAACCGGACCGAGCCGTCCATCTGACCCAACCGGAGCTTTATGCCTCCCAGGTCTTGGAGAATAGCCACCCGCCGGCCGCTCTTTTGGGACAGGTCCCTCAGAGTCCGGATTACCTCACCGTGCTCTTCCAGGGTACCGTGGGAAAAATTGAGCCGGGCGCAGTCCATTCCAGCGTCCAGTAGCTTTTCCAGGATTTCAGGCTCGCGGGAAGTCGGGCCTATTGTTACGATAATTTTTGTCTTGCGCAAGATAGGTTACCTCGCGAGAGATACCGGGCCGAGATCTGTACCAAAATTTGACAGCCTTGGGGTGAAATCGCATCCGATTCAAGGAAAATCGGCTGAACCCAAAGCATCCCACGGCTATCTAGCTATAATACCAGACTGATGGTAGAAATAGCGTGCACTATTCCACTACGGATTGGAGCATTTTGCAGTTTTAATCCCGGCCCAGCAACAGGAGCCTTTAATTGATAAAAGCAGTCGCGAAAAAACTATAGGGCCGAGACCCGCTTACGCTGTTCTCAGAGCAACTAAAACTGAGTCCCGGAGCGTTAAAGGCGCCAGGGGAGGTTGCCGGCCGCTCAGACCGCTTATCGGGTTTGAGCCGCTGCTGCGTCGTAGGTGTCGGTGGCACGCTGGATGGCTGCTCTACGGTTGGTCTGTAGGACTTCCTTGATGTCGCTGGCCCAG
>JADFFS010000073.1 GCA_022568195.1 Chloroflexota bacterium
CCAGCCGTCTTGCATCTCCCAGTGGACCAGGTAAGGGTCCGGAAACAGGTCCTGCAGGAACCCGGCGCCGGGGCGGTTGCGGGTCCAACCCCGGGGCTGGGGAATGATGTCCAGGTATTCCACTTCCAATAGGTCCCCGGGCTGAGCACCGTTTATGTAAACCGGGCCCGTCAGCGGGTGGGCCACCTTGGTATCCAGAGATTCCAGGTCAGCCCCGGTCATTGCGGGTTTGATCTGCTCATCCGAGGCGTCCCGGGTTTCCAGGACCAGTTCTTCCCCCGGCTCGACCTCCAGCACCGGCGGAATGTCCGGGTGCCACCGGTTGTGCCCTTTGCTGGACTCCTCTTTGAGCCGTTTGCTGCGGTCGATTTCAATGCTTTTCATTGGTTACTCCAGTCCTTTACAACGACCAGTCGTCGGGGGCTTCCGGTGTGCGCATGGGCCTGATAATCACTTCCACCAGCGCTGCTTGGCCGTTCTCCGTGGCCTGAATCGCCCGGCGGAAGGCGGGAATAATCTCGTTGGGCTGCTCCACTCGCTCCGTGTAGGCCCCCAATCCCTGGGCCACCTGGCTGAAATTGCCGCCCAACTCCGCCATGCTTGGTGGAGCCGCGTTGTCGCGCTCCATGGCCATTAGGCCGCCACCGGTGCCTCCGTTATTCAAGAGCACCGTCAGGGTGGGCAAGCCCATCCGAACGGCGGTCTCCACTTCCATGCCCACCATACCGAATGAAGCATCGCCCAGCACGTGGAAAACCAGGTGGTCGGGACGGCCCAGCTTGACCCCGATGGCCGCGCCCAACGACCAACCCATGGGCGCCATCCCACCCATCCCGATATAGTTCCTGGGTTTGGTAGCCACCCAGAAAGGAGACAAGTAGCCGCGGCTGCCCCCGGCGTCATGAAGAGCGATGGTGCGGTCTGGGTCGACCACCTGCATCAGGTCATGGACCACGCGGTAGCCGTTGGTCGGCACCGATTCGTCGGTAAAAACGGACTCCCACTCCCCCAGCCACTTGTCCTTGGCTTGGCGAATCTCCGAGACTATTTCCTCTTTAACGCCCCCTTGTGATGGCCTGATTCGGTAGCGCACCGCTTGGATCAGGTCCTTCAGCGCCAGCTTGGCGTCGGCCAGAATGGCCACGTCGGCCTGGTATATCTTGTTCAGGTCCCCTGGATCGGCGTTGATATGGATCAGCTTGACGTTGGGCGGTATGGGCCGGCCGTCGGTGGCGTTGGGCATCCTGAACGAGTTACCCACCGATAGCACCGCGTCGGCCTTGCGGTTCATATGCAGGGCCTGGCCCGAAGCGTACTTGCTCCGAGGATAGACGCCGCCACCCAGAGACAGGGGATGGTCTTCGGGGAAAGCACCCTTGCCCACCAAAGTGCTGGCCACCGGCATGGACAGCAGCTCGGCAATCTCTCTGGCCTCATCCCATGCCTCGGCCGACAGGACGCCGCCGCCCACGTTTAATATGGGGAGGCTGGCATTAACCAGGATATCGGCGGCCTTGTCTATGTCAGCGGGGTCGGGCGCGGCCTTGCGTCCGGGTCCCACCGGTTCGTAGTTCAAAACATCATCGGGAGCCTCGCTGGACAGGACATCGAGAGGCATTTCCAGGACAACCGGGCCGGGCGAGCCGGAACGCAGAGTCGTGAACGCCCGGCGCATTATCGCCGGGATATCCTCCACTCTGGACATGGTGCCCTTCCACTTGACGAAACTGTCGAAGATGCTGGAAGGCACCTCTTGTTGGATCTCTTTCCCCATGTTCGCCAACGGGTGCTGTCCCATGAGCAGCAGCACCGGCACGTTATCGGCGAAGGCGGAGGCAATCCCGGTCAGGGTGTTGGTGGCCCCGGGGCCGGTCCCGCACAAGGCCACACCGACCTTGCCCGTTGCTCTAGCATAACCGTCGGCTATTTCCACTCCCTGGCGCTCGTTCCTAGCCGAGAATACCTTTATGGTCTTGGAGGCCCTAAGCGCCGGCCATAGGGGCACTTCGCCGCCGCCCGCGAACCCCGAAATATACTCAACGCCTTCCTTTTCAAGGGCGTGAATTACCGCATCGCCACCGCGCATGGCATATTCTCCTAGCCTTCAGCTGTCAACTATCGGCCGTCAGGGTACGGAGTTGCCCTGGGCTGACTGCTGGGATAATACGCCTGAGCCTAGGTCCGGTCAAGAAATCGCCTCCACCGGCAGCCTACGCCATCTCCTTGACCCTGTTCAAACCCAAGGGTATTATCCCTTCAGCATCCGGCAGCCCTTTCCCACCCGGCCAACGGTCTTCGGCCGACGGCTGATTACTGACAGCTAAAAGGAGACACCATGCCCACGTCAAGCGAGCTGATCGTGCAAGCTCTGGAAGAAGCGGGAGTGGAGTATGTGTTCGGTATACCCGGAGGCGGTACCGGCCAGATTTTCAGCCTGCTCTACGGAAAGGAAGACCGCATAAAGACCATTTTGGTGCGCCACGAGCAGGTAGCGGCAATCATGGCCGACGCCTACGGCCGGGCCACCGGGCGGCCGGCGGCGATCATGGGCCAGGGACTGTTCATCGGCTCCAACGCCACCTTCGGCATCATGGAGGCCATGCTCAGCAGCTCGCCCATGCTGGTGATTACCGACACCTCCGACGGGGGGGTGGCTTTTCACGCCGCCAACCAGTCGGGAGCAGGCGAGTACGGCAGCATAGACCTGCCCACGATATTCAAGACGATGACCAAGTACACCAGCCTGGCCACCACTCCCAAGGAAGCTGTGCTGGGCATCCAGTTGGCCCTGAAACACGCCACCAGCGGCAGGCCCGGACCGGCTTGCGTGGTCATGCGCAGCGCAGCCATCGGAGGCGAGGTGGACATGGAAACTCCTCCCTTCGTCCACAACACCGCGGGGTACATGAACACGGCCAAGCCCCAGAGTGCTCCCCAAGACATTCAACGAGCGGTGGAGATACTGTCGCAATCCCGCCGGCCCGTCCTGGTCGCGGGCAACGGGGTCCACATGTCCAAATCCCACGACCAGCTCCGGGAACTGGCAGAGATGTGGGGTATGCCAGTGGCCACCAGCTATAAAGGAAAGAGCGCCATCGCCGAAACCCACCCCCTGTCGCTGGGCATGGTGGGGGTCTACGGCCAGGATACGGCCAACCGGGTGGTGGGCGACGCCGACACAGTGCTCGTGGTTGGGGCCAAGCTCACGCCGCAGGACACCGTCGGGGAGCGCCCCGACATTTTCGACCCCAAACGCCAGAAAATCATTCAAATCGACATCGACGACCGGAACGCCGGCTGGACTTTCCCCGTGGACCTGGGGCTGATCGGGGACGCCGGCAGCATTTTGACCCAACTGGTGGAAGCCTCCCGGGAACCGGCCTCCAGCACCGCCGCGTCCAGAGAGGAATGGACCGGCGGCCTGCCCCAACGCAAGCAAGAATTGGGGTTCTACCAAGACCCCGAGATGCAACTGGACAGCTCTCCGGTTAAGCCGCAACGCCTGGTGGCCCTGCTTCAAGAACATTTACCCCCGGAGACGGTGTTTGCCCTGGACGCAGGCAACAACCGGACCTGGATGGCCCACTTCTACCAATCGCGCCAGGCCAACACCTTCTTCTGTCCCGGTGGCACCGCCGGCATGGGGTGGGGGCTTCCCGCCGCCGTGGGGCTCAAGCTGGTTTACCCCGACCGGCCCGTGGTCTGCGTCACCGGCGACGGCGGTTACATGATGACGGTGAACGCCCTTTCCACCGCGATGCAGTACGACCTGCCGATTCTGTGCATTGTTTTCAACGACGGAGTCCTCGGCATGGTAAGACACCACCAAACCCCAGGCCGCTATATAGCCTCTGAGTTTGCGGTCACGGACAACTCCGCCGTGGCCCGGGGATTCGGCTGCTTCGGCGTACAGGTGGGCGACTCCCGGGACCTGCCCGGCGCCATCCGAGACGCCCAAGCATCGGGATTGCCCGCAGTGATCGACGTTCTGATCGACCGTGGCCCCAGCCCCGACGACTGGCGCGCGAACGTCCGCCGGGCCGGAGAGACATAGCAAAAGAACAGATACCTTAAAACGGATCAATATAGGAAGGGACTGGAGCCAGCCTCACGGGCGATCATTTAGGAGACCTCCGAAACCCGGCCAGCGGCTCTGCTAGGAGACCCACTGATGTCAACCCAAACACAAAAGCTGACCTACGAGGAATACCTCAAGACACCCGAGATCAAGGCCCGCTACGACATAGTGGACGGGGTGATGATTATGGCTCCAAGCCCCACATTGAGGCATCAGACTATCCTGCGCCAACTTTTTCTTCTGCTTAACCGCTTTGTCGCAGAACATCAATTGGGCGAGGTGTGGTTCGCCCCCTTGGACATCCTGGTGCAGCGGGCTCCTCTGCGCACGAGGCAACCGGACCTCCTATTTGTCAGCAACGAACGGTCGGAGATTCTCGGGGATATCATCGAAGGCGCCCCCGACCTGGTGGTGGAAATCCTCTCCCCCAATAACTCTCGCGCCGACATTCAAGCCAAGCTCGGCGATTACGCTGGCCTGGGAGTACGGGAATGTTGGCTGGTATCTCCCGAGGCCCGCAGTGTGGAGGTCCTGGGCTTATCCGAGGGCAATTTGGCCAGGGTCGCCATGTACGGTTCGGGTGATCGGGTCAGCTCCAGCGTGTTACCGGAACTGGCTGTGGCGGTAAACGAGCTATTCGGCTAGGCCAACCAAAGGTAGACAACATGACCACTTGGACCGATGCCCAGATGGCATCCATCGACAAGATGCTCAACCCCAGCTCCATCGCCATCGTGGGAGCCTCGCCGCGCATGCAGTACGGCGGCAGAATGCTGGCGGCGGTACTGAAAGCCAAGGACCGGATACGGGTTTACCCGGTCAATCCCCGCTACGAGGAGATCCAGGACACCCGGTGCTACCCCAGCGTCACCGACCTGCCCGAAGCCCCCGATCTGGTGGGCATCGTGGTCCCCTACAACCGGGTGCTGGACGTCCTGCGAGAAAGCCACCAAAAGGGGACCCGGGCAGCGATTGTGATCTCCGCCGGGTTTTCCGAAAGGGGAGTGGATGACCGCCGTGACCTGCAGGCTCAACTGGGAGCCTTCGCTCGGGAGTCGGGCCTCCGAATTTGCGGACCCAACTGCCTGGGCCTGGCCAACGTCAAGGACGATATCTGGGCCAGCTCTTCTTCCCGGGGCGCCGACGGCCTCAGCGGTTCCGTGGGCCTGGTGTGCCAGAGCGGCGCATCGGCCTTTGGGCCCTTCTTGGTCCGAGCCGTCGACAGCGGCGTGGGGTTCAGCTACATCGTGTCCACCGGCAACGAGGCCGACCTGGATTTCACCGACTTCGCCCGCTACCTGCTGGACGACGATTCCACCAAGGTTATCGCTGGTTTTGTCGAAGGCTTCAAGGACGGCCGGAAGTTTGTAGAGCTGGCCAAGCTGGCAGCCCAACGGGGCAAACCCATCGTGTTGATCAAAATCGGCCGGTCCGATCTGGGCTCCCGCGCCGCCCGTTCCCACACCGCAGCGCTTACCGGCGAGGACTCCCTCTACGACGCCATGATTGAGCAGTACGGGGTGATCCGGGTGCAGGACTACGACGAGCTGCTGGAAGTCTCCCAGTTGCTGGCCAACACACCCCGGCCCGTGAAACCAGGCATCGCCGTGGTGTCGCACTCGGGAGGGGTCAGTTCCCTGACCGCCGACATGTGCGGCCAGGCCGGTCTCGACCTTCCCATCCTCAGCGACCGGGCCCGGGATGGAATAAACGGCATCTTGAAAGACTTCGGATGGGCGGCCAACCCCGCGGACGTCACCGGCTTTGCCAACAGCGAGTCCTTTCCGGAAATCATGGACTACATGATCAACGAGCCCGAGGTGGGCACATTGGTGGTGGCCAGCGCCGGGGCCGATGCCCAAGCCGAGCAGGTGATCGCCCAGCGAGACAGCAGCGAAAAGGGCGTCGTATTCCTGTGGACCGGCAGCCGGGGCGCCACCGCCGGACTGGATAAACTCAAAGAGGCGCGGATTCCCACCTTCTACGTGCCCAACCGATTGGCCAGCGGGTTGAGCAGCCTGCTGCGGTACCATTCGTGGCGAGACCGCCGCCTGGCCGATGGCTTCGCGGAAGCTCCGGCTATGGACGCCCAGCAAGAACGCGCGTTGGCCGAATTGCGGGGACTGGGTAGCCAAAGCCTGTCCGAGCACCAGAGCAAGCAGCTAATCAACGCTTGGGGGGTCCCGGTTACCCGAGAATCCCTGGCCGCTTCTGCCGACGAAGCCGTGGAGGCCGCCGGCGGCTTGGGCTACCCGGTGGCATTAAAGGTAGATTCGCCAGACCTGCTACACAAGACCGAGGCCGGCGTGGTCCGGTTGGGCTTGTCCGACCAAGCTCAGGTGCGCTCGGCTTACGCCGAGGTTATGTCAAACGCCAGCCGCCACGCTCCAGACGCTACCGTAAACGGGGCGCTGGTTCAAGAAATGGTTTCGGGTGGTGTGGAAGTAATCGTCGGAGTGTCCTACGACGCCCAGTTGGGGCCGGTGCTGCTGTTCGGCACCGGCGGTGTGATGGTGGAGGTCTACAATGACGTGGCCCTGCGCTTGTGCCCCATCGACTTTCAAGAAGCCCGGGACATGGTTCTGGGGGTAAAGGGGGCCAAATTATTGCAGGGGTTCCGGGGACAGCCCGCCGCCGATGTTGGCGCCCTATGTGATACCCTGGTCCGCGTCTCCCACATGGCGGTGAATCTGGAAGGGACCCTGGCCGAGCTGGACATCAACCCCCTGATGGTGCTCCCCGCCGGACAAGGGGTGAAAGCCGCCGACGCCCTGGTGGTCTTTCGAGACTAATACTCTTAGAATCTCTCAGTCCCGCTGCTGGAGCACCTTGCCCGTCAACTCGGTGATCTTCTCCACCTTGATCAGCACCGCCACGCCCAAGCGCTCCGGGTCCCGGTCCAACTCCGCCTGAATGGTACGGCTCATCACGTCTTCGCGCACCGGCCCATCGGCATAGATCGTGGCCTCGCCGTGGAACCGCCAACGTACCCGTGTTTCCTGGTTGTTGTAGTAAACGATCACGTGGGGATTGGCGGCCACGTTGTCCATGGCCGAGCGCCGGGCCCGCTCCCAGTAGGCCAGGGTTTCCCTGTCGTAGACCATCACGCTGCCCTTGGGACTGATCTGGGGATATCCGTCCTTGGAAACCGTGCCCACAACGCAAGCGAACCCATCGGCCAGCGCTGTGCCCAACAGATCCCGCATCTCGTCGGTCAACTCAATCATGGCTAACTCTCCGAACCAATTACTCGGTTGAGGCCCGCTCGACCGGGGATTTCTATACCCTTCCTCGAAACTTATGCTACCGTCTGCCGCGGTCATCCCTATGTCCACTCCAACGGAGCCGGGCAGCATCCCAGACAAAGAGTGGGCCTTGGACTGTCTAGCAGGCGGGTGTTAGTATAATGCGGGCGCTGGGACAGCTTCGGTCATCAGCCCCAAGTTAGGATTTATAAGCCTGCCCCGCATGACGGGCTGATTTTAACCCAGGCGCTACCCGTTGACAAGGATACCCATTCTATCGGTATCCGAGTTTGAGACCCAGGAGAAGTCGGTGGCCAAGACACTGGAAATCATTCATCTGGCCGATGAAGACCGGATTCAGTTGTCTATCTTCGACGGACAGGACCGGCGGTCCGCTCCTGCCGTGGACTTCACTACCCCTTTGGATGATTCGGACCGGCGGGAAATCGCGTGGTATTTCCGGGATTACTTGGACAACCCATTCGGTCAGGCCAGAGACCGGGCCACCGCCGTGGAAACCGGTCTGCGCAACCTGGGCCGCCTTCTATTCGAAACCGTATTCCGGAGCAATGAAGCCGCAGCAGAGTGCTATGCCGCAGCCCGGTCCGATGGGCTGTCCAGCTACAGGTTAGTCATTTCCTCACCGAAGGCCGAGTTCCTGGCCCTGCCATGGGAGCTGCTGAACGAGCCCGACACCGGCTATCTGGCGCCCGAGCTTGGCTCGGTGGTGCGCCGCACCACGGCAGGCGAGATCACCGCATACACCGGCCAGCTAGCAACCGATCAATTCAACGTGCTACTGGTGTCTCCCCTGCCACGGCCTGACGTCGTCGACTCTTCCCAGGCCCATTCCGGAGACACCATAGGAAGTTACGGGAGCCTGGCCAACGCGGCTCTGTCGGTACTGGAATCTCTTGACGTTGAGGTGGAGTTGGATTGTCTCCGCCCACCCACTTTTGCTGCCTTGGCCGAGCATCTGGCCCAGCGTCCCGGACACTACCACCTGGTCCACCTGGACGGCCTGGCCTGGGATTCCCCGGACGTAATGGTATCGGGGGCGATGGTTTTCGAGCAAGAAGATGGCTCGGCCGATCCTGTCGAAGCCTCCCGGATTGCGGAGTTGCTGGTAGCTGCCGGTGTCCCGACGGTTCTGATCAACGCGGGAGACATTGGTCCCGAGGGGTCGGCCACGGCCCAAGCCGCGGCAGCCAGTAGAATTGCGGAGGCCGGGGTTCCCTTGGTGGTCTCGGTTCCCTTCCCTCTGCGCGGCAGGGCCCGGGACTTGTTCACCAGAGGGCTTTTGCAACCTATGGCCCAGGGTGAGGACGTAACCACGGCGGTGGCCCAGGCCCGAAAAGCGCTGATGGACGACCCGGAACGTTCCTCCATAGCGGGCAAAGTAGTCTACTGGGATTGGATCACGCCCATCGTCTACCAGTCCAGGGAATACCTTCCCCAAGCCATTGAGTCACAAAAGCCCGATCCCCTGGCGCCGCCCAGCTCGCAGCCCCAGACCCACCAGACAGAACAGCTTCCCCAAGGTGGTCCATACGGGCTGGTGGGCCGCCGGGCCGAGATCCGCCACTTGGAACGCTTGATGCAGGAACAGCCGGTGGTTCTTATGGCTGGCAACGCGGGCTCGGGCAAGTCCGAGCTGGCGCTGGGCCTGGCCGGCTGGTTCCAAAAGACGGGAGGGCGCACCGGCGGCGTTTTTTACACCACCTTTGAAGGAGGCGCGGGGTTGGAACGGGTGGTCCATGAGATCGGCACTTCAGTTGCCGGACTGCCCTTCGCCGACATGGACGGCCCGCAACAGCGCCGGTGGGTCGTCGAATACCTAAATGAACACCCGTCGCTTATGGTGTGGGACGGAATCCAAAACATCGGCGGTTCTCCCGGGGTCGAAAATTCTGGGCTGCTTGATATCCCCGAACGCGCGGAGTTGGACGCCTTCCTAGCCGAAATCGCCGGTGGAGGACAGAGTTGGGCCTTACTGGTTGGCCGTAATGAAGAGGTGTCCTGGCTGTCAACTCCTCACCTCTCCTACCGGCTGCCCGAGTTGAACCTGCACGACAGAATGGAACTGGCGTCGTCGATCCTGGAGGCCTCGGGCCTGTTCGACGGCGGCTCCAACGACGGGGCCTCCCACCATCTGGATGCCGACTGCATGGAGTTGCTGGACCAGCTTAATGGGCACCCGCTGGCCATGCAGATCGCCCTGCCCTTGCTGAAGGAGCTGCCCGCTTCGGTAATCTCGGGCGAGTTGACCGGCCGCTTGGAGCAGGAAACCGCGTCCTCCGGCGAGGAAGGTCGGGATCCGATATTGACCGTACTGATGGAATACTCCTTCTCGAGAATGTCCCGCCGCCAGCGCAACCACCTGCCATTCCTGTCCCTGTTCCAGCGCCGGATAATGATGGACATCCTCACCCACATAACTCAGGAGCGGGTTTATCGGACGGTGATGGGCGAGGAGTTGGGTTGGGGCGCCTGCCGATCGTTGTTGCGCACCGCGCGGGACAGCGGATTTTTGCAGGCGATTACTCCCAGCGTCTACCAGATCCACCCCAGCTTTCCCTGGTTTTACGGGCGCAGGCTGAGCCAACAGGTCGCCGGACCCGGCATCCGGCAACTGGAGCAGGAATTCGTCCGGGTCTACGCCGACACAGCGGATTATTTCATGGAAAGCCTTTACGAGAATCAGGACTCCGGCGCCACCGCTGTGCTGGCCGAAGAAGGCAACCTCACCCAAGCGTTGGGCCTGGCCATGGAGGACGGCCAGTGGGACACCGCCCAGGTACTGGTGCAACCCCTGGCCCAGGTCTACCGTATGCAGAAGCGCTACCCCGAGCTACGACGTTTGCGCCGCCAACTACTACAGATCGTGGCCCCAGAGGGCCGGGGCGGCCCGGAAGCCGCATCCAAGGGCGCCAGCGATCTGTGGCTGTATCTGCTGGGCACCGAAGCCAGCGAGGCTACCGAGCAACTGCAGTTGGAGCGCTCCGAAGAGCTCAACCGCCAGTTGTTGGACTACCTGAGCTCTCTACCCGACGGTGACAGCGACCCTCGTACCGCCGCGGTGTACCACCAGTTGGGCCTGATAGAGCAGCACCGTTGGCACTTGGACGAAGCTGAGGGTTGGTTCCAAAGGTCCTTGGCCATCATCGAGCAAGGGGAGGACCGGGCGTCCGTCGCTGACGATTACTTCGGTATAGGTCAGATCTACCAGTCCCAGCGCCGCTACACCGAGGCCAAAGAGTGGTTCAGCAAGGCCCTGGACATTCACCAGCGGGAGCAAGACCTGGAAGAAATGGTCAAAGACTACCGCGCCCTGGGCCTGGCCGCACAGTACAAGTTTGAGTACGAGGAGGCGGAAAGCTGGTACCACCGGGCGCGGGAAATCCTGGAGGAGAACCGGGACGAAGAGAACGCCGTTCTGGTGTTCCACGAGTTGGGTACCGTCTACCACGCCCGATACCTGTTCGAGGAAGCCGAAACCTGGTATCAGCAAGCGCTGAGCCTCAGCGACCGGCTGGGCATGGAGAATCAGGTGGCCGTGGAGTTCCATCACTTGGGGCTACTCTCGCAGGCCAGGGGAGTGTTTATCGACGACGCCGTGGAGTGGTTTGACCTGGCCCGGGAACGGTGGGAAAAGCTGGGCGACCGGAGGAGCGCGGGCGACGAATGCCGGGCTCTCGGGGTCTTGTTCCACGAGCAGCAGCGTCTCGACGAAGCGGAAGACTATTACCGGCAAGCCCAGGCGGCCTTCGAGGAGGTCCAGGACGTTCAACGCACGGCGCGGACCTACGGCCAGTTGGGCAAGGTAGCCGAGGACCGGGGCGATCTGCCGGGTGCACTGGAGTGGGCGACTCGTACCCACTCCCTGGCGGTGGATCACGGCCTGGCCCTGTTGCCACAGGTGAAAGCCCACCTGGCCGAGCTCCGGGACAAATACGGCGAAGAAAACTTCAACCAGTGGTGGCGCGGATACACAGGCGGCGACCCGCCCACCGACTTGGACGTGGAAACCGAGGACCCGGCTTAGCCACCCGTGCGCCGCAGCCAGCCAAGGCGATCAGCCGTCTGCTCAAGCGATGGGTTGGGCATAAGACTCACCTACGGGTCGAACACTCTATGTCAGGCCGATAACTGGTGTCTCCTTGTGGTCCGTTGCGATGTTCTCAAGTCCCGGTAGACGGAACTCACGGTCCCAAACCAGCCGATCGCTAGCCACAACCCGCACCACATCAGGGTTCTTTAGCCCCTCCGCCTGCTCTCTCCCAAAGGCGGGGTCGATGTGATTGAGGAACAATCCCATAACATTCCCATGGGTGCTGATGCCGATTGTTTTATGTGAGTACCCGGCGAATATGTCTTCGACCGCCGCCACGATTCTTTGTTGGGCATCCGATGAGCTCTCGCATCCAGGCAGCGCGAAGTTGAAGTCATCCCACGAGCGGCGCCATATCTCCTGGAAATTTCTCACGATCTCCTTGGCCACCAGTCGCTCACGTAAGTCTTCCTTGACGACAACGTCCAAGCCGGCCTTACCGGCGAAAGGCTGCACCGTCCGCAAACACCGCGCAAATGGGCTTGAGAACAGTACCTCGATTCCAAGAGGATCAAGCAGGTCACCTAGTTTTTCGGCCTGAATCTGTCCAACCGCACTTAACGGCCACTTCGAGTAATCGAGACTGGTGGAAGGATGGCTCTGCGCATGCCGAATCAGATAGATAATGGTTTCCATCATTGCTCAACTTGTCATCGACAGCCAATGTGGAGACATTCGGGTGCCCCAATTTTACAACCGTTTTATGTGCAAGGCCCAGTTCCGAGATTTGAGCTTGTGGCTACGCTATAATACCGGAGAGAACCAAGTCACCCACGCCTGCTTCAACGAGGCGATGGCGTTGGATTGTCGAACAGCACTGACGGTGCCCGGCTCCTGGTCAGCACCCAGAATTCCGCCCAGGGAGAAAACGTTATGTCAGTTGGAACTTCGGTACCCTTACCCGCCTACACCATCGACCCAGCGTTCATGGCCCGCAAGGCCGAAGAACTGGGCTTCGAGTCCATCTGGTACGCCGAGCACCCGGTGGTTCCGGTCCACAGCGCAAGCCCCTTCCCAGCCACCGGCGGCCCCATACCCGAGACTTACTCCCACTTCACCGAGCCATATATCGCCCTGGCCCGGGCCTCGGGGGTAACCAGCACAATCAGGCTGTGTACCGGCATCACCTTGGTGCCCGAACGCAACCCCTTGCTTTTAGCCAAGGAAATCGCTGCGTTGGACCTGTGGAGTGGCGGCCGGTTCGAGTTCGGCGTGGGCACAGGCTGGCTCAGGGAAGAAACAGAGATCATGGGCGGCGACTTCGACCACCGGTGGACCCAGACCCGAGAAGCCATCGAAGTCATGAAGGAGCTGTGGACCAAGGACGAGGCCGAGTACCACGGCCGCTACTTCGATTTCCCTCTGGTCAGGTGCTATCCCAAGCCCGTTCAAAAGCCCCACCCTCCGGTGCTTCTGGGAGGCATGGCCCGCAACGTCTTGCGCCGGGTGGTGGCCCACGCCGACGGATGGCTGCCCAACCGGGTCACTCCAGCCGACGTTGAGGACGGCCGGGCCAGGCTGGATGCCCTGGCGGGCGAGGCCGGCCGGGACCCAGCCTCTCTCACCATCTCCGTTTACGGCCAGGACCCCAACCGGGAGCTGATCCAGTCGTTTCTCGACGCTGGCGCCAACCGGGTGGTGGTAAGGCCCGAGTTCTGCAGCAACGAAGAGGACATGGGAAGGGAGTTGGAGCGCATCGCGGAAGCGGTAATTCGTTAGCTATCAGCAATCAGCGGTCAGCCATCAGCAGCATCCAACTGGTTGAAAGCAAACACCGAGGAGACCCCAATGGACCGCACGACCGAGATATTGAGTGACTATGCTTGCAGCCTGACCTATGAAGACCTGGGTTCGGAGGTGGTCCATCAAGTGAAACGCACTTTGGTGGACACCTTGGGCTGCGCGGCGGGGGGATACTCATCGGAGCCGGCCCAGATCGCCCGGAAGCTGGCGGCGGCGACCAGCAGTAGCACGCCGGCCAGAATCCTGGGCACCGAGGACAGCAGCTCTCCGGATATGGCCGGGTTCGCCAACGGCGTGATGATCCGGTTCCTTGACTGCAACGATTCCTACTTCTCCCCGGGTGGCGGCCACCCCAGCGACATGATTGCGGCGCCTTTGGCCCTGGCCGGGGTCACCAACAGCGATGGCCGCGCCGTGATCACCGCCATCGTGTTGGCCTACGAAGTGTTCGGCCGTCTCTCCGATCAGGTCGTCACCACCGACCTGGGTTGGGACCAGGGAATGTTCAGCGCGATCGGGGCGGCCTGCGCCGCCGGCAAGGTGTTGGGACTGAACCGCGGCCAAATGGGCCACGCCATCTCCCTGGTAGTGGCCCCAAACCTGCCCTTGGGCGTCACCCGGACCGGCGAGTTGCCCATGTGGAAGGGTTGCGCCACCGCCAGCGCCACCCGTGCGGCCATCTTCGCCGCCCTTTTGGCCGGCCAAGGCATGACCGGGCCCTCGGAACCATTTGAAGGCAAGCGCGGCCTGTGGGAACAGGCGGTTGGCAGGCAGGTGCAGCTGGGAGCAATGGGGGGCGGAAACGAGCCCTTCCGCATCACCGATAGCTTCTTCAAAGCCTATCCGGCCCAGATACACACCCAAGCGCCCACGGGCCTGGCGTTGGAACTGCAACCCCTGGTCTCTTCCAAGGAGATCGAATCGATACGCATACACGCCTATCGCAGCGCCTGCAGTACGCCGGCCACCGAGCCGACGAAGTGGGACCCAAAAACCAGGGAATCGGCAGACCACAGCATTCCCTACATGGTGGCCGTGGCCTTCCTGGACGGCGGGGTTAGTCCGGCCAGCTTCACCAGCCAAAAGATCAGCGACCCGGGCATCAGGGAGTTGATCTCCAAGATCACCATCGAAGAGAATGAAGAATACACCGGAAAATATCCCGGGGAATACAACATCCGCATGGAGGTTTCGGACCGATCGGGAAAGACCCACGCAGCCCATACCAGTTTTCCCAAGGGGCACCAAAACAACCCGTTGAGCGACGAAGAGTTGGAGGCCAAATTCCGTGGTTTGTCCAGCGGTGTTTGGAGCGACGGCCAGAGCGCCGCGGCCCTGGAGTTGATCTGGGCACTGGAAGACCTGACCAGCCTGGACGAGTTGATGGACGGCCTGGTGGTTTAATGGTTAAGTGGTTTAGCCGTTTGACACTTAGTTGCCAGATACGAGTATGTTATAATCACGCCCGAAAATGGTCCAGCGCCGGTTTGGTGCCATTAACAGACCAGGCACGCCGGTAAAGGCATATACCAAGAGATCCAGTATTTGGAACAGAAAAGCAGGGACATGCCAAGAACCGCTTCCGAATTGGATTAGGGACTATTTTTCTCTGAGATCACCCGGCCCATCCTCGATGAGCGGAGAAAGGCCTTGTTAAATACGGCCTATCCAGCGGTTTCCGGAAGTCGCCGCCCCGGCCAAAGGGGTGCCATTGCCGTAGAGGGCATTGGGCCTTTGGCCCAGCCCGGTGTTTTTTTCGCCGCCGCTTGCTCGGTTCCAATCCAGATACGATTCAGCTACGTAGTTACCTGTGAGAGCGCCGTTCGGACCATGGACGGGGGACGTTAACGTGGTCAACCACCACGAACTGGACGACCAACAGTTGATACACCGTGTCGCCCAGGCTGAAAAGGAGGCGCTGGAGGCTTTATATAGCCGTTATTCCTCGCCGGTTTACTCCTTGGCAATGTACATGCTCAAACAACAGGCCCTGGCGGAGGAAGTCACCCAGGACATATTCTTAAATATCTGGTTAAAGGCGGGGAGCTTCAAGGCTGACCGTGGTGCGCCCAAGGCATGGATAATGAGCGTGGCTCACCACAAAATCATAGATGTGATCCGGTCTCGCAAACGGGCCATCCAGTCGACCGAGCCGGCCAACTACGATTTGCTGGAACTGCTGCCGGCCTCGGGGATTTCCACCGAAGAAGAGGTGGAGCAAAACCTGGAGCGGGAGCGCATCTTGAAGGCTTTGACCATATTACCTCCCGCCCAAAAAGAAGTGATCATGCTGGCCTATTTCAAGGGGTACTCCCAATCGGAAATGGCCGAAATCCTAAGCCAGCCTCTGGGAACCATCAAAACCCGGGTCCGTCTGGCAATGCAGAAACTGAGAGTCGTGTTACATGACGACAACGAATGACCCCGTAGGAGGACTTCACCCGGAGGACCTGCTAGCGTCGTACGCTCTGGACACCCTGCCGGAAGGTGATGCCGCCCAGGTGGAATCACATCTGGATGTATGTACCCTTTGCCGCGAAGAGGTCGCCCAGTTGCTCGGAACCACGGTGTTCCTGAGCCAAGCGGTGGAGTGGCAGACCCCGCCCCCTGGGCTGGAATCCCGGTTGATGGAGGCCTTGGCCAAGAGCCGGTCCCAGGCTGTGCCTCCGGCGCCCGTTGCCTCGGTCTTGGGATTCGCATTCCCCTGGCCGAAGATCCTGGCCCCTGCCGCGGCCGCGGTGGTTGTGCTGTTGGCTGCTTCGCTGGTGATGAATTTCCGTTACTTTGGGCAAGTGGGCCAGCTTAACGAGGAAAACTCCAACCTCACCGCCCGGGTCCTCCAGTTCTCCACCGAAGATTCTAAGCTTCTGGAATTCTTGCAGGAGGAGGAAATGGCCAGCTATCTGTTGGCCAATCCGTCCAACGAGCCCTTGATGCTGGAGCCGCCCGACGGTGGCGGAGAGCAGCAAGGGGTCCTATTGCTGGGTGAGGACAGCCGGCACGCGATGTTATTGGTGTCTGGCATGCCCCAGGAGTCGTTGCCAACCAGCTACTATGTGTGGTTGTTCCGGTCCGGCCAGCGTGTGCGCATGGGTAAGGTGCAGGTGGCTCCATCTGGTTGTTGCACCATGAGCTTCTACTATCCGCCGGAGTCGGT
>JADFFS010000243.1 GCA_022568195.1 Chloroflexota bacterium
CGTGGGCAGCGGTTCCGGAGTGGCCGTCAACAATGGTTTCGGCGGTACGAATTTCGTCGGGTCGGGAATCAACACCACCGCGTTGGGAACGAACACCGCAGTTCGAGTTCTATCGCCCTTCACACGAACATTGATTATCGGGGACGTCTCATCGGTTTCGCGCCAATGGGAAAACTGGAATCCCTCGTTGGCCACGGCTTCTAAGCTGATGTAGACGCCGTCCTCAACCTCTTGCTTATCAGGCGTGCGCGGGGATGATGACTGGTCCGGGTCGAGGAGGACGAGCCCACCCTCGGGAGGCTCCGCTCGGGTCGTCAAAAAACTATTAAAGCAGGCCAACAGCATCAAAAGCACCGACAATACAGAGATGTATTTGACCAGCCGCAAGTAAGGTTTTTTTGTCAGCATAATCCTCGTTTCTTAAACTAACAGAAGACTGGGATGGACGGGCCAAGGGTCCGATCGTTTCACGGCTGCTGATTATACCATTGACACCGGACATCACGCCTAGACAGTGGGTTTGGCGACGGACCCACTGAGGCGGCGATTCATTGACACTCATCGAGGGATGGTGATATGTTTCACATAGTCTCGTTGCCCCTCGACGCAGCTACCCATTGGCCCCAGGAGGACCAGCTATGCCGGTGAAAATCGCCGTGCTGGCCAAGCAGGTTATAGACCCGGAAATGCCCATGGCGGCGTTCAGCATCGACGCCAACGCCAAGGCGGTGGTCACGCCGCCCACCATTCCTCCGGTGGTCAACGGATTTGACGAGAACGCTGTGGAAGCGGCTCTGCGGATCAAGGACGAGCAAGAAGCCACCATCACAGTGATTTCAACCGGCACCAGCTTTGCCCTGGACGTAATGAAGAAACCCCTCTCCATGGGCGCCGACGAACTGGTCCTGTTACAGGACGACGCCTTTGCCAACACTATAGACAGCTTTTTTACCGCCCAGATTCTGGCCACGGCCATCCGCAAACTGGGCGGGTTTGACCTGGTGATTTGCGGCCGGCAGGCCTCGGATTGGGACAACGCGCAGGTACCCCTGGGTGTCGCCGAAATTCTAGGCTTGGCTTGCATCTCCCTGGGCAAAAAAGTGCAGGTGCAGGGAGACAAAGTCACGGTGGAGCGGCTGACCCCGGACGGATACGAGGTGGTCGAGGCCTCGCTGCCCGCCCTGGTGACCGTCAGCAACGAGTTGGGTCAGCCACGCTATCCCACGCTGCGGGGCATCATGGCCGCCACCAGGAAACTGCCCACCATCTGGAGCGTGGCCGATCTGGATATGGACACCTCTCAACTGGAGCCGCGGTTGACACTGCGGGAACTGTTTGTGCCCGTACGTGAGCAGCATTGTGAGATGATCGAAGGCGACGACTCGGCCGACGCCGGCCGGCAACTGGCCATGAAGCTTCGAGAGGCCAAGCTGATTTAAGAGTAATCAGCATTCAGCGTTCAGCCCTCGGCTACCTGCCGGCGCCAAGGGTCTGCGTTTAGCTGATTGCTGACCGTTGAAGGCTGATACTCCATCCCCGGAGGGATTATGGCGGAGGCAACAGGGGTACTGGTCCTGGGCGATTCCGGTGTTTCCAATGAAGGCGAGCTCAGTCCCAACTCACGGGAACTGCTGGCCGCAGGCCGCAAAGCAGCCGACGATTTGGGAGAGGAACTGGCCATCGGCCTGCTGGGCGACACTCTGGACGTCCCGGCGCAGCAGGCCATCAGCTACGGCGCCGACAAAGTCTACGCCATCACCCACCCATTACTGGCCAAGTACCAAGTAGACCTGTACCTGGCGGCGATGGAAGCCCTAATTCAGGAAGCGTCGCCACGGGTGGTACTGATCGGCCGCACCAACGAGGGTAGGGAATTGGCCCCGAGGCTGGCCTTCCGCTTGGGCGTTGGGTTGGCTCAAGACTGTTTAGAGATATCCATAGATTCGGCGACCAAGACGCTGCTGGCCAACCGCCCTGTGTACGGAGGCAACGCCGTGGCGGTGGTTAGCTGCGAGTACACTCCGCAGATCGCCGCCATACGTCCCAAGGTTTACGAACCGTTGGACCCCGATACCTCCCGCCAGGGGCAGGTGGTGTCCTTCCCGGTGGAACTGGACCCTTCGCAAGCCCGCAGCCAGGTGATCAACGTGGTCCAGGAAGAAGCCGAAGGCGTCAAGCTGGAGGACGCCCGCGTGGTGGTCTCCGGCGGACGCGGCCTGGGAGGCCCCGAGCCGTTCAAAGAGTTGGAGGAGCTGGCCAAGCTGTTGGGAGGCGCCGTGGGCGCGTCGCGGGCCGCGGTGGACTCGGGCTGGGTCCCGTCCACCTATCAGGTTGGGCTGACCGGCAAAACAATCACCCCCGATCTATACATTACCGTCGCTATCTCCGGAGCCAGCCAGCACATGGCCGGATGCTCGGGGGCAAAGGTGATCGTGGCCATCAACAAGGACGCCGAGGCCAACATCTTCAAAGAAGCCCGCTACGGCGTGGTTGGTGATTGGCAGCAGGTGGTCCCCTCTTTGATGGAAGCCGTGCGGGAACTGACCCAGAGCTAAGACCGACGCCGGGGGGTCCCAAAATGCTCAGCCAATCCGCCTCCAAAGCAACGCCGGAGGAGCTGGCCAGCTTTTACCGAGACCTGGAAACCCAAAGCACCGCTGCCCTCTGGACCGTCCAGGAAAGTGTCCTGGTCAACGAACCAAAGAGTAAAGCCGTGCCCCACGTGTGGCGTTGGAAAGAATTGCGTCCCCAAGCAATGCGGGCGGCGGACCTCATCGGAACACAGGACGCCGAGCGCCGGGTCATAATGCTGCTGAACCCAGGGCTGGACGGGCGCATCGCCACCACCAACAGTCTATTTTCCGGGTTGCAGATCGTCATGCCCGGCGAGTCAGCCCGCGCCCACCGGCACACTCCGGCGGCCCTGCGCTTTATCATCGAAAGCGACGGCGGATACACCACGGTCAACGGCGACCGTATCCCCATGCATAACGGCGATCTGGTGTTGACCCCGAATTGGACCTGGCACGACCACGGCAACAACACAAACACTCCCATCATGTGGCTGGACGGTCTGGACCTGCCGCTGGCGCACATGCTGGAGGCGGTTTTCTACGAGCCTTACTCCGAGGACGTGCAGCCGGTAACCTTACCCACCGACTCCTCGCTGACCACCTACGGGGCGGCCAGTCTCCGTCCCACTTGGGAGAACCCCACCGAGACCCACTCTCCTCTGATGCACTACCCTTGGGACCAGACCTGGGCGGCGCTGCAACGCCTGGCGCCGGTGGCCGATGGCAGCCCCTACGACGGTGTTGTGCTGGAGTACACCAACCCCAACACCGGCGGCCCGGTGATGCCCACCATGGCGTGCCATATCCAGCTTCTGCGGCCCGGAGAGAGCACCAAGGCCCACCGGCACACCTCCAGCACCATCTACCATGTGGTGGAGGGAGAAGGTTTCTCGGTGGTGGACGGCCAACGCTTGGACTGGGAAAACAAGGACGTCTTCTGCGTGCCCGGCTGGGCCTACCACGAGCACGCGAACGCCTCGGCAACGGAGCCGGCGGTGCTGTTCAGCTTCACCGACGCTCCCGTGTTGCGGTCCCTTAGCTTGCTGCGGGAGCAGCCTCACCCCGAAGGGCATCAGTAGGCAGCGATTACTCCAGGATGATGTTGTCGATGAGGCGCGGTTGGCCTAGCTGGACCGCCACAGATACCATGGCTCGCCCTTCCACCACCTCCAGCTCTTCCAGGCTGTCGGCGTCGGCCACGCTGACGTAGTCGATACGCTCAATCAGCGCCTCTTGTTGCAACACCCGGTGGATCTCTTGCCGCAGCTGCTGGGCGTCCGTGACCCCCTGCTGCCACAGCCTTTCCGCCGATGCCAACGCCCGGTAAACGACCGGAGCAGCCTGGCGTTGGTCGGGCGTAAGGTAGAGATTCCGGCTGCTCATGGCCAGGCCGTCGTCCTCCCGCACGGTGGGTACCGCCACAATCTCCAGCCCCATACCCAGGTCCCGTACCAGCCGGCGAATCACCGCAAGCTGCTGCCCGTCTTTCTGGCCGAAATAAGCCCGGTCCGGGGTAACCAGGTTGAACAGCTTGGTGACTATGGTCGCCACACCGCGAAAATGGCCCGGACGGTTGGCGCCCTCCAACC
>JADFFS010000074.1 GCA_022568195.1 Chloroflexota bacterium
GGTCCGGGACTGGGGCAACGTGCTGGAAAACCCTGGGTTGGGTCTTTATGGAGCCGTCATCGTCGGCCCCGCCGGGGCCAAATATACCGACCCGGTAACCGGAGAGGATGCTGCCATGAAGTCCAGCTGGCGGGTGGACGTTCATCCGCCGTCCCGGCCTGCTTACCGGGACTTCTCGCTATTTATCCAGGACGAAGACGAGGTTATCGGCACCCATATCATGCCCTACTCCCAAGAGGTTGAAGGCGTGCTGGGGCTGAACTATCGGCTGGAACCTCTGAACGGGCGCCTGGCTCGAGACAAAAACACCTCTCGAGTGTTCGACTCTAATGTTCATGGAGACCCGGCGACGCCGATAATTGAGGCCATGGCAGGTGACCGGGTGGCGATCCACGTCCTGGTCCCCTCCAGCGAACAGGCCCACGTTTTCACCCTGGAGGGACATCAGTGGCCGGTTGAGCCTGGAAGAAAGGGTTCCGACCTGGTTAGCTCCTTGCAGGTAGGCGCCCTGGAGGCAGTAACCGTGGCGCCGGAATGGGGAGCTGGCGGCCGGGAAGGCCTGCCCGGCGACTACCTGTACGGCGACCATCGGGAACCTTATCGCCAGGGCGGGTTATGGGGGATTTTCCGAGTTTTTGCCGAGGATGACGGCACCGCAACCATTCAACCCCTGCCCGTCTCCCCATGATGGCCTGAACACCGTTAGTGGGAGGGCCTTTCTGGACATGAGCCGGAGGGGCAGATAATATACGAAGCCTGCAATCAAGGTAAATACACACAGGCTCGAGCCGATTAAAGAAGGAGACTGCCATGGCATCGGATTGGGGAGGCATCTACAAAGAGCTGGGCGCCAGGCCGGTGATCAACGCCATCGGCAGCGTGACAATGCTGGGTGGTTCCACGCCTATTCCCGAGGTAAGAGAGGCCATGGCCCAGGCCGACGGCGCCTGGATCCCTCTGATGGAGTTGGAAGAGAAGGCTGGTGAGGCCATAGCCAAGATGGTGAACGTTCCAGCGGCATATATCACCTCCGGGGCCGGCTCGGCGTTAACCCTGGCCACCGCCGCCGCCATGGCCGGGGACGACGACGACAAAATCCAGCAGCTTCCCAACACGGCCGGAATGAAGAATGAAATCCTGATCCAGACCCGGCAACGCTACTGGTACGACCGGTGCCTGGAGCTGGCCGGCGCCAAGCTGGTCGAATTCGGCTCGGAAGAAGGGACCACCGAGCAGGACCTGGAGCAGGCCATCGGCCCCAACACCGCGGCCGTCCACTACTACGCGGTTGAACAGGACCCGGACCCCCAGTCCCTGTCGCTGGAGAAAACCATCGAGATCGCTCACGCCCGCGGCGTGCTGGTGATGGTGGATGCCGCAGGGCAGATCTACCCCCTGGAAAACTTCGGCAAATATGTCCGCATGGGGGCCGACTTCCAGTGCATCGCCGCCAAGTACACCGGCGCTCCCCAGTCCGTCGGCCTGGCGTTGGGCACCAAGGAGATGATCCGGAAAATCGGGCTTCATTCCTTCGCAAGCTACGAGGGACGGCGCATACGTGGCATTGGGCGGCCCCAGAAGGTCGACCGACAGGAGATGGTGGGCGCGGTGGCTGCGGTTCGACGCTGGATGACCATGAACCACGAAGAGCGGCTGGCCGACTCCGAGCAAAAATGCCAGAACGTCATCGCTTCTTTGCGAGGAATTCCGGGGCTGAAGGCCGAGTTGATCACCAACGTCATCGGGCATCACGCTTACGGCGTCAACCTGGCGTTGGACCCCGCCATCGCGGGGATGACTCTCGTTGACGTGGTGGCTAGGCTGAAGGAGGGTGAACCGCCGATCTGGACCAGGGTCAGGGACGGCGAGGACTTCATTACCATCCACGCCTTCGGAATGAACCCGGGGGAGGACAAAATCATTGGAGAGCGAATCGCCGCTCTGTTCGGCAAATAAGGCGATGAAGCCCGAGGAATCCCTGGGTAGCTGAACCGGCGAATGAAAATCCCCCTAATCCCCTTTATAAAAGGGGGACTACAGGGGGTTTTCTTCTTCGGCACCACCCATCACAGCGGCAAGGCTTAGGGTCAGCCGCTGTCCCGCTTCTCCTTCAGAGCCCGCAGCACCTTCTCGGCGGTGATGGGCAGGTCCAGGATACGCACTCCCACAGCGTCGGCGACGGCGTTGGCGATGGCCCCCGCCACCGGGACGTTGCTGCTCTCTCCGATTCCCTTGCTGTTGAAGGGCGCGGGCCCCGAAGAGGATTCCAACAGGACAGTCTCCAGTACCGGGATGTCTTGAATCGTGGGCATCTTGTAGTCCCCCAGGCTCAGTGTTGAGATGCGTCCCTCCTCGGTGGTCATTTCCTCCATCAGCGCATATCCCAAGCCCTGGATCACCCCCCCTTCGATCTGGCCCTGGTGAGTCAGGGGGTTGATGATGGTACCCACGTCGTGGGCGGTGACTATCTTGTTGACCTTTACCTGCCCGGTTTCCGGGTCGACCTCAACCTCGGCTACTTGGGCGGTGTAGCCAGTGACCGGGGACCTGGGGGCGGCGTAGGTCATCTCTCCGGCCAGAGGGCCTTCCTCCGGGGTTATCGCCCGGGAGGTCACCTCCCAAAGGGGCACGTTTCTCTCGGGCTCGCCGGCGATGAGGAAGCTGCCTGAAACAAGGGTAATAACGTCTTCGTCGGACTCGAACAGCTCGGCCGCCCTGGCGATCAATTTCGCTTTGAGGGCCTTGGCCGCCCCCAGCGCGGTCTGCCCGGCGGTGTAGGTTACCCTGCTGCCACCGGAACCGGAGTCGAAGTCCACGGCGTTGGTGTCCTGGACCACCACGCTCACGTCATCCACCGGAATGGTCAGCTCCTCGGCCACTATCTGGCGGAGTATGGTGTGAGCTCCGGTGCCCGTGTCCCATAGGGCCATTCGCAGTTCGACTTTGCCGTGGCCGTCCATGACCACCGTGGCGGCGGACTGGCCACTGCCGGGAGGTTGGTCGGAGATGGCAAGGCCCCGCCCGACGAAGGGACCGGGCTTGGGGCTGTCCCAACCAGCGGCTTCCGCGGCGGCGCGCAGGGTTTCCTCGGCGCGGATGTCCTGCCAGTGCTCGCCCGTGGGCGTGGCATCTCCGGCCTTGAGGATGTTGAGCAGGCGGAACTGGTACGGGTCCATTCCCAGTTCCTTGGCTATCATGTCCGTATGGGACTCCACCGCGAAGTGGACTTGGGGCTTGGCCGGCGCCCGCATGTGGCCGCAAGGGACGTTATTGGAATACACCATATAGCTGTCGATGCTGAGGTGGGGAATCCGATAAGCGCCTCCCAGGTGGTCGGCCCCACCCAGGTAGACCCTGGGCTTGAACGCGCCGTAGGCCCCACTGTTGAACACCACATGGGCCTGGCGTGCCCACAAACGGCCATCCTTCTTGAGTCCGGTCTTCAGGGTTATGGTCGCCGGGTGGCGGGGATTTCCGGCCATCAGTTCCTGGATATAGTCCATGACCATCTTTACCGGACGCTTGGAGTGCAGGGCCAGGTAGTAGCAAAGGGGCACGTCCATGAAGGAGCCCTTGCCTCCGAAGTCGCCGCCGATGCTGCACGGGTACAGGGTGATACGGTCTTCCGGGATGTCCCAGGCTGCGGACACCTGGGACCGCAGGTTGAAGGGGGATTTGTTGTTCACCCAGATCTCCACGCGCCCGTCGTCGCCAACCCTGGTCATACAGGCGTGGGGCTCGATGTACCCTTGGTGGGCCAACTGGGCGGTGAAGGTGTGCTCGAATATCAGGTCCGATTCCTGGAAACCCTGCTCCACGTCGCCCTTGGACCAGTGATTGTAAGCGAAGACGTTATTGATGCCGGAAGCGGGCTGGGGCAAACCGATGTAGCTGGCCATATCCTCGTGGAGCACGGGCGCCGAGTCGCTCATGGCTTCCATGGGGTCGTAGACCGCGGGCAGTTCCTCGTACTCAACGTCGATGCGCAGCAATGCCTCGTCCGCAGCGTGGGCGTCTTCGGCGGCCACTGCGGCCACCTTCTCGCCCACGAACAGCACCCGGTCCATAGCCAGGACAGGGCAGTCCCGCAGCAGCCGGCCCACGCGGCGGCCGGGAAGGTCCATCGCTGTGATCACCGCATGAACGCCCGGCACCTGTTTGGCCCGGGAGGTGTCTATACTGACAATCTTTGCGTGGGGGAAGGGACTTCGCAGGACTTTACCCCACAGCATGCCGGGCAGCACCACGTCGGCTGCGTACAGTGCCTGCCCTGATACCTTGTCCGGACCTTCGCCCCTGGTAATCGGCTTGCCTATGGTGGTATAAGAGGCAACCATTCAAATCTCCTAATCGCTTCGCCTCCCACAGGGGCTTTGCCTTAAAAGCAACCCCAGCGTGTCGCCCTGAGCCTGTCGAAGGGTCTCCCCCAGGTGAGCCACGAGAGGAAGATCCTTCTCCTTCTGCGGAAGGATCAGGATGACAGTTTTGGGGCAAGGCCCCATGAATGGGAGAAGGATGCGCTACGCATTTTTTAAGCTATCTTGGCTGAACTACCGTGTCGACCAGCGCGGGTTTGCGCTGATTTTTGACCACATCCAGGCCCTTCTTCAAGGCAGCGCTTATTTCCGCGGCGTCGTGGATTGGTCCGACGCCGTATACGTTAAAGCTTTTTGCCAGGGTCGCGAAGTCGGTGTCTGGACCCACCAAGTCTACCCCGACTCCTACGGTTTCTAAAGAGCGCTCTCTCATCTGGGTAATAGCCGTCTGGTGGCCAACATCCTGGTAGTAGGACCGGTTGTTGAACATTACTATCAGCATGGGGATATCGTGGTGGGAGGCGGTCCACAATGACCCGGCGGTGTACAGCAAGTCACCGTCGTTTTGTATGCTGACGCAGACCTTGTTGGTGCCCCGGAACGCCAGGGCGGCCCCCATGGCCACGCCCATCCCGGTGCCGGTTCCGCCACCTCCAGCAACCCACCTGGACTCGTCTTCCACCTTCCACAGCCGCTTCTCCCAACCGCTGAGGGAGCCGTGCACCAGCACCCAGTCTTCCTCCTTGATGGCCTCCCAGATCTCGGAAGCCAGCCGGGCGGTGGAAGTGGGGGTCTGGTCCCACCAACGCTCCTTGACGTCGGTTTTTGTTCGCTGTTGGATGGAGTTGTGCACGTCTTTGGCCCAAGCCGCCCGGTCAGAGGCCCGTTTGCGCCCTCCGGCATCGATGGAGCCTTGGCACTGGTCGGCCAGGTCTTTTAGTACCAGGACCTCGTTGCCCAACAGATGGACGTCCGCCGGAAGAAGCTTTCCATAGCTGCTGGACCAGGCCCTGACCCCATAGTCGTGGAGGCCGATCTGCATCAGCTTGGCGCCTTCGGGAATCAGGCTTTCGAAGGCCCTGCCGTACCCGGAAGCGGCCCTGGGCAGCCCCGACGGCGCCGTCCCTGGTGCAACCACCGCCCGGGTCAGGGTGGCCTCGATGTCCTTGACCCCTGCCGTGACCACCAGGTCGGCGTCTTTCAACACCTCGGCGTTGGCGCCGGTAACGTTCAACGGATGGTGGTTGGGCAGGTTATAGGCATTGCCCTGCTCGATCACCGGTATCCCCAGCAATTCGGCCAGAGTCTGTAGGGCCTCGGAGCCGCCGGGGCTCCTGCCCAGTCCCTCCACGATCAACACCGGCCGCTCAGCTTCCAGCAAAGCCCTGGCCCCTTGGGAGATGGCGGCGGGATTTCCCGCCGGGGGAGCCGGTGGCTGGAAACGGCTCAGGTCGGGTATGGGGAAATTGTCGGGCAGCCGGGACTCTTGAAGCTCGACGTCGAAACAAAGGTACACCGGCCCCCGGGGCTCGGTCATGGCTATCTGGTAGGCCCTTATCACCGATTCGGCCACGCTTGCGGCACCCTGGGGCTGGTCGTCCCACTTGACGTAATCCCGAATTATCTGGGACTGGACCTGGGCCGTGTGAATCCAGTCGATCCAAGGCCGCCTGTGGGAAGCGTCGAGAGGACCGGTGCCCCCAATGATGATCATTGGCACGCTGTTCAGCCATGCCTCGTAAATGGCCTTGCTGGCGTGTTGCAGGCCCACGATGTTATGGACCAGGGTCGCCAGGGGTTTGCCGGTGGCCAGGTAGTAACCTTCGGCCATGGCCACCGCCAATTCCTCATGGCAGCAGGTGATGAGCTCTGGCGCCTGGTTCCCACCGTAGGTCACCATCGACTCGTGAATGCCCCGGGTAGTTGCTCCAGGGTTGAGCGGTACGTAGTCTATTCCCAGACCGTTTAACAAATAGACGATAAGGTCGGAAACGTATTCGGGTCTCGCCAAGCTCATTGTCCTCTCCCTTTGCCGTGCCGCCAGCCTGCGGTAAACGTACACCGGCGTACCTGATTCATATTGGCACACCGCCACGCATTATTGTCAGCAGCGAGTGTAGTGGGGCGCTTCGGGGCTGTCAATCTAGTAACCGTTGGTCCGGACCTATCGACAATCCAAGGCCGGAGCAGGGGACACCACTGAGGCGCAGATGTCATTCCGAATCCTTCGGAGAGGGATGAGGAATCTGGGGTGGGGCACTTTCCCCCATCGCACCAGACCCCTCTCTTCGCTCGGGGCGACAATCGAAAGACCCTGAATCGTTAGCCCGGAGGCTCGTTATTACCATCATGGTAAAGAGAAGAAAGTTGAATGAATATTTTTAGTGGCCTAGAGGTGTTTCACCTAGGCCCAGGGAGAGGTATAATGAGTATGCCATTCCGGAATTGGAAATGGACCTTCTATAGTTGAATTGTTCTAACACGAGCTACAGCATTCACCTCGGGTTTCTTCCCACCCTTTGCATTCCCTCTTCCCCCCCATTTTGCTCCCATCCTTCCCCGGAAGGACCACGTCTGGGACACGGTGAGGCAGGCTATGAGATTTTCTCTAGCGACTCTCTTTAAGAACAAGCTGTCATTTCTTCCTGCGGTTGTTCCTCGAGAAAACTCATTCTTCTTCTTGCTTCACCAGAGCGCAATGAATATCCGCCAGGTGGCCCGCCGGATGGAAGACCTTTTAAATGACTTCAACAACGTTGCGGCCAAGGTCCAAGAGATTAAAGACCTGGAGGATTTTGGCGACCGGATCATCCATGACATAACCCGTTCTCTACACCGGACCTTTGTGACGCCGATTGATCGCGAGGACATCCTGTCCCTGGCTGGGAGCCTGGATGATGTGGTAGACGCCATCGACGAAGCCGCCCAATATATCCTGGAATATCAAATCGAAGAGCCCACCGAGTGTTCGCGTCTTCTGGCAGTGGCCATCGTGTCCTGCGCCGACGAGTTGGAAAAAGCGGTTTCGTTGCTGTCGACCAGAGGGTCAAAGCTCAAGGATATTCTTCCCATGGTGGTTGAGATCAATCGCCTGGAGAACGAGGCGGATCAGATTGCCAGCCGGGGCCGAAGCGAGCTTTTCAACGATGATTTCGACCTCAAGCAAATCCTTAAATGGCGGGACATCTACGACGACTTGGAGCAGGCCACCGACCGGGCTGAAGATGCCGCCGACGTTCTGGAAGGTATAGTGCTCAAGCATTCCTGATCCATTGTTGAGGGAAGCATGGCTTGGCCAAACCAACTACCGAACGGCGTATGGCGAACAGTGTATGGCTGGAACGATATTTTAAAATGACCGACCTGGCTAATGATTGACCCGACATCACTGACTTTTTTAGTCGTGGTGATACTAATAGCCCTAATTTTCGAGTTTGCCAACGGATTTAACGACGCAGCCAACGCAATAGCCACGGTGGTTTCCACCCGGGTGATGTCACCGCTCACCGCCGTGGCCATGGCGGGCGTCATGAACTTTCTCGGAGCGATCTCCGGCACGGCCGTGGCCAAAGCCATCGGCAAAGGGGTCGTCGACCCCGATGGAATAACCCTGCTTACGGTCGCTTGCGGTGTAACGGCGGCCGCTATCTGGGTCTTCCTGGCCAGCCGCCTCGGCATGCCGGTCAGCGGAAGCCACAGTCTCATTGCCGGCGTAGCCGGCGCCGGGATTGCCCAGGCCGGTTTCGGGGTATTGGTCTGGTCCGGGATGCGCAAGATCCTTTTGGGGCTGTTCTTCTCGCCACTGTTGGGCTTCACCGGCGGATTCCTGATTATGCTGACCATCTACTGGGTCTTTCGCAAAGCGACGCCGGTTTTGGTCACCGCGATTTTCAGCAAACTCCAGATCGGCACCGCCGCCGCCGTTGCCTTCAGCCACGGCTCCAACGACGCTCAAAAGACCATGGGAATCATTACCCTGGCTCTATTTGTCAGCCCCCACGGACAGATAGATAGCTTTGATGTTCCGACCTGGGTGATTCTAATTTCGGCCACCGTGATGGGTCTGGGGACCTACTTCGGCGGCTCGAAGGTTATCCGAACTCTGGGTGTCAGGATCGTCCGCATGCGGCCGGTCCATGGGTTTGCCGCCGAAAGCGCTGCCGCCACGGTAATCGAGCTGGCCACCCGTACGGGAATCCCGGTCAGCACCACCCACGTTATCACGTCGACGATTCTGGGAATGGGGTCGACCCAACGTCTTTCGGCGGTCCGTTGGGGCGTCGCCAGAGGCATCGTGTACGCCTGGGTCTTTACCTTCCCCTTTTGCGCCTTGCTTGGCGCGGCCCTCCTTTATGTGCTACAGCAATTTGCTATCTAGAGTACCAGTGGCATGAGGCTACTGGGCCGTGCGGCCTCCGTCGATTACCAGCTCGCTTCCGGTGACAAAGGAAGACTCGTCCGACGCTAGATAAAGGGCGCCGTAGGCCACGTCTTCGGGTCGCCCCAGCCGTCCCAAGGGCGTCCTTTCCAACCGGTTCCGCCGGTGGGACTCTTCGGCCAGCAAGTGGGCGGTCATGGGCGTCTCGATGGTCCCAGGATGGATGGAATTGGCCCGGATCCCGTCAGAGGCGTACTGAATAGCCGTGGACTTGGTGAAGAGCCTTACCGCTCCCTTGGAAGCCGTATAGGCCGCGGACATGGTGTTGCCCACCAGGCCCGCCACCGACGAGATGTTGATGATGGAGCCACCGCCCGCCTTCTTCATCTCGGGTATGGCGCATTTTGTGCCCAGGAATACCCCTTTAGCGTTGACTTCCATGACCTGGTCCCACAACTCGCCGCTGGTTTCCTCGACCGTCTCGGTGCGGTAGATTCCCGCGTTATTCACCAGGACGTCCAGCTTGCCGAACCGGGCCACGGTGGCGGCGATCGCATCCTGCCAGCCGGTCTCGCTGGTGACGTCCAGCCGGACAAATAAGCACTCGCCTCCCGACTCGTTGATCTGGGCCTCGGTCTGGCGTCCCTCGTCTTCCAGCGTGTCACCGATGACCACCCGGGCTCCTTCACCGGCGAAAAGGCGAGCTTCGGCAGCGCCCATCCCCCTGGCTCCTCCGCTTATGAAGACCACCTTGTTTTCCAAACGCATGTCTCCCCCATGTCGCAAGAATTTCGGTTACAAGCCTACACAATGGGTTGCGAGGCGCCCGCTCATCACACTGTCAGAATCACAGTAGGCAGGGGCACAAGACGGGCGAATGGATTGTATCAGCTTGGGCTGCAACCAGGGTGTAGGCTTCTAACCAGTGGCTCCGGGCAACGGCCGCCGAGGCGGCGTGGCCGCCAAGACCACGACCGACGCCAGAGAAACCGCGGCGGCCAAGGCGAGAAATGCCGGCCTATAGCTGCCGACGGCGTCGTACGTGAACCCGGCGATTACCGGTCCCACCAACTGGCCCCCAAGTTGGAAAGACAGTGTAATACCGCGGATGCTGCCCAGGGAGCCTCTGCCGAAGAAGTCGGCCCAGGTGGTGCGCAGCAGCAGATGGGCGCCTCCTATGCCCACGCCCAAAGCGCCCGCCGCAGCTAATCCCCAGCCCATGGTACCGCTGACGGCGATGCCCGCTGCTCCCAAGGCAACGAACAGCCCGCTGCCAGCCAGGAGAAAACGTACAGGGAATCGGTAAGCCAGCCCGGACCAGGCCAATCCGGCGGCCACCTGGGCCAGGGCAAAAGCGCTGATAATCAGAGCTGCCGAAGAGCCTGGCAATCCCTGACTTACGTAGTGGGGCACCATGTGGACGATGACCCCTCCTTGTACCAGGAAGCCGACAGCGGAAAACCCGGCCAATACCCAGAATGACCGGGTGGCCAGCGCCTGGCCAACTGTGAACTCCGGTTCGTTGCCCGTGTTTCGAACCCCCGGTCTGCCCGAATATCTACGTACGCTCGATAGTGAGGGTTCCCGTGGTGGGTCTGCTTCCAGACCCATGTCCTCCGGCCGCCTGACTATCAACAGCGCTGGGATAACCCCAATGGCCAGGGTGTAAATGCCCAAGGAAGCCCAAGCGGCCTGCCAGCCCCAGCTGCTGATGATAGCCTGGGCCAGCACCGGCATGGCCGCCAGGCCGGTCCCTTGAGTGGCGCCAAGAACCGCCAGCGCCAGGGGACGCCGGCGGATGAACCAGTTGCTGGTGGCAGTAGATGTGGCCAGCTCCAAGGGACTTGCGAATACAGCTCGGCCCGGCACGTACAGCGCGTAAAAAACCCACAGGTGGCTGACAAAAGCCAAACCGACTCCGCACAAACCGATTATTGCCGCGGTGGCGGAGAGAACGACCCCGGAACCGTACCGGTCGATCCACCGGCCTACAAATGGGGAAATTACGACGGCACACAGCCCACCCAGGCTAAGAGCGCCGGAAAAGACCCCGCGGGACCAGCCGAAGTGCTCGGTCATGGGCACCACGAAGATCGAGAGAGTGGTCGCCGCCATCAATGGCCGGGCGGAATAGCTGGTCAACGAGGTGATGCCTAGGATGAACCAACCGTAGTAAAAGGGGAAAGCGCGGGCCAGGCGGTATTGACGCGAAGGACTCACCATCGCGGGTTCATTTGTGGCCCCGCGTGTCGCCCGTCCCTGGCAGTTTCAACTTACACCGGCCGGGTGAGACTGGCCTTGGGAGTTCGCTTGCCACGTGGCCGAGGGGCTTGCCCGCGCCTACAATGGTGGCTTCCGCTGGTGCCAGGGCGTCGCCTGCTCGTAGGCGTGGGCCACCCGCAGCACCGTCGCTTCGTCGAAGGGTTTTCCCCCGATTTGCAGAGCTAAGGGCAGCGCTCCGTCGCCGGGGCTGGTGAAGCCGCACAGGATCGACAAGGCCGGGGCTCCCGCCAGGCTGTAAACAGCCCGGAAGCTGCCGCCAGCCAGGGCGGCTTTGGCTTGGTCCTTGCTGGCCACCCGGGAATCCAGGTTGATGAGGTCGGCGGGGCCGGCACTGGTGGGCTGCACCAGCACGTCCACTTCGCTCAGCGCCTTCAGCGCCTCTTCGCGTACCAGCGCCCGCAGCTTTTGAGCTTTGTAATACGCCTGGGCCGGAATCAGGTTCCCGGCCATGAACGCCACCCGGGTGTTTTTGTGATACTCCTGGGGGCGCTCCCTCAGCCAGTCCGGATGCAGGCTCACCCTGTCTGTGTGGGTAATGGTGCGGACAATCACCCCGGACATAGCACCCAGGGGCAGCGAGACCTCTCGTAGCTCGGCGCCCAGTTCGGCCAAAACCTCAGCCGCGGCGATTACCGCTTCCCGGGTCTGATCGCTGACACCCGATTGCTGCGGGTCCAGGAACTCCGTGACCAGCCCAATCTTTAACCCTCTGATGTCGCCGGTCAGTGCTTGCCGGTAGTCGGGCACCGGCACCTGCTTGGTATAGGGGTCCTTGGGGTCGTAGCCGGCGATGGCCCCGATGGTCACCGCGCAGTCCTCCACCGTTCGGGAAATTGGGCCGATGGTATCGATGGACCAGCAGGCCCCGTCCACCCCGTAACGGCTGACCCGTCCCCAGGTCGGCCGTAGCCCCACCAGCCCGCAGTTAGCCGCCGGCCCGCGGATGGAGCCGCCGGTGTCCTCGCCCAACGACGTGGCGCAAAGCCGCGCGGCGGTGGCGGCCCCCGAGCCGGTGCTGGAGGTCCCGGGACTTCGGTCCAAGTCCCAGGGATTGCGAGCGGGGCCCGAGGCTGAGCTGACCGGATCGCCCAGCGCGAATTCGCTCATGTTCAGCTTGGTGAACATGAGGCCTGGCATTCAATCGGGACGTTCACGTTGATTATCCCTTGGACATCTACGCCTTCGGGTGCGTAGTAACACTCTGCTTGGAGACGGTTCAGCAATTCCCCCAGGGCATGGGCCACGCCTGCTTGGTCGATCTCCAATTCGAACTCGCTGTTGAATCCTTCCTCGGGCAAGTGGGGCCAAAGGGCCGCGTCAAGGAGAGAGCGGAGCCTGGACTTGCTGGGATCACCGGACCGGGCCTCCTTGATCGCTTTCTCGATGATATTCAGGACGGCGCGGGTGTTTTCCAGGTCTTTCAGGTGGCCCTGGTCGAGGGCACCAAGTCGAGACTCGTAGTATTCAAGCTCCTCTACGGCCTTGGCTTTTCTAAGAGACAGCTCCGACTCATCGAGTATGCGGTTGAGCCACGCCCTCTCAATGCGCTCCAACGTGTCCGTCGCCCGTTTCCGCCCTTCGTACAGGGGGCCAGCGTCTCGCTCCAGGTCCGCCACCCTGGCGCGGAGACGGTCGATTGAGGCATTCAGCAGGTGCAGGAAAGCCGGGGGATTGGCCACGGCGTCCATCAAGGACCTGTACAGGGTCAGCTCCAGGACCTCGGCGCGTAAACCGGGAGACGAACATTTGGAGCCGGTTTGCAAATAGTGGCGGGATGCGGACGTACGGCCCGTGCAGCGATACCATCGGCGACCGTGGGAGTAGAAACAACGGAACGGCGATCCGCACTCCCTACACCTCAACCTGTTCTGCAAGGGCCAGGAATCTTTGCGTGGCGGGTGGAAGCCGGTGTTGGCTGACCGTAGGTACTGGGCACGGTCGAATGTGTCCTGAGAGACAATGGAGGGGACGGTTATTCCGAGGGCATGTTTGCCCGTGTAGACCTTGTTTCCAAGGATGCCCATAATGATCGCCTCGCCCCATAGGGGCCTGCCCCTTGGAGAAGGTATGCCACGCTCAGCCAGCTTGCGTTTGATGACGCCCATGCCGACACGATGTTGGGTGTACAGGGCGAAGATTAGTCGAACCACCTCGGCCTGATCATCAACAACCGTCATGTGGCCGCTGGACTTGTCCCACTCGTAGCCATACGGTGCCTTACCACCTGGCCACCGGCCCTTGGCGATAAGGTTCCGACGGGTGTCTCGTGCGTATTCCCCCAACCGCTCGGCTTCCCACTCCGCTATGGTCCCCAAAATGGCAAGGAATAGGTCTCCTATGCCTTTCTGGCGGGTGTCGATGGGTTCATCCTTGCAGACCAGAGCCACACCCAGTTGGCGAAGCTCGTGGACGGCATTCAGGGTTAGTCGGGCATTACGCATGAACCGGGATAGTCGCGTACACAGCACCAAGTCGGGGCGCTGGGCACGGCAGGCGTCCATCAACTGCTGGAAGCCCAGCCGGTCGGCGGTTCGGCCTGAACGTCCCGGATCAGTGATATGGCCTACAACCTTCCAGCCCTGGTATTCTGCCCAGGTGGTCAATGCCTCGGGTTGGGACTCAAGAGACTGGCCGTGGGTGGCTTGACGCGAAGAGGAAACGCGAGAGTAGAGGAGAACCCGAAGAGGGGGTGGGGATTTTCTGTTGCTATGGGATTCGGTGTATTTTTTGGGTATCAAGAGAATACCTCCTGAGCAGGGGGGATTCAGGTTGGGGGCCGTAGACTGCGGCCCCTTACCATTTCTAGGCTACTCCTTTTCGTCCTTCAGCGATCTGGTGGTCGCCCTGCCAAACGGCGTTACAAAATGGGCAGTAGCGGCCCCAGCCCACCATCTTCCGCTTGCCGTTCTCGTTGACCCGTTCATAAAGGGTGAGTATCCTTACGGACCGTCCTCTCGTTGGGCAATTGTGAGTCATGGCTCCCACTCCCAGGTGATATACCACAATGGTACACCATTAACGCAGGAGGAGTCAAGCCTCAAAACACAAGCCACCCCTTCGCGACGACAACGGCAATCCCGCCGCCCAACAGCACCGGCCACCACCCCACGCGGTCCCCGCGGTGCTAGGCCGCTGTCTAACATGAAAAATGGACGAGCCAGCGGCCTTTGTAATTGTCAAAACTGCCGCTTTCCCAGCACTCACGTTTACTGTGAAGCTGCTCTCTTAGACCGCCCCCAGTGCCTGGAAAATCTCCATGAACTGGCCGATGTTTCCTGGCTGAAACCAGGTTATCTGGTGCAGCAACGCTCCACCCTGGTCGATCACGAAGATGGCCCGGTGGCTGCGCCTGGCGTCTTGCCCCACCACACCGTAGAGCCTTGCCGCCTCCAGCTCCTCGTCACAGGCCAGCGGGAAAGGGCACCGTCCGATGGCCTTGGCGAACCTCTCATGGGACTCTAAACTGTCGGTGCTGACCGCCACCACCTCCCCCCAGTTTCTCTGATGGTGTCGTACTCTCCCTTTAACGAAGAGACCTCTTGGGTTCAAACAGGGGTGTTGTCGTCGATGTAAAACGCCAGGATCACCTTCCGGTCCCGCCAAACCTCGCTCAGAGTAATAGGGCCAATGGTGCTGGGAGGGTGAGGTCGGGAGCCGTTCTGCGACTTGGACCATAAGACTACTCCTTCACTAGTCCAGGCCGACGCCGCTACCGGAAACACAGACGGCGCCCAGGGACCTGTGGAGCACCGCCGCCCGACGGGGTTGCCCAATTTCCCGAACATCTTGATGGCCCGAAGCGTATGGTCAACAGCCAATCGGGTGCCTTCGCTGCCTAACTCGCCCATGGTGACGCTCGTGATCAGATGGCTCCCTCTGCGCCCCGGTCCTCCAACAGCTCCGCTGCTACTTGGTGGTGGGTCTGCGCCCGAGGAAACGTCGATTGGGCGTGGGCCAGGTCCCCGGCCTTGATGGAGTAGTCCGGCGCTTTCTCCAGGTCGTTGCCTTTCCAGGAAATGTTGGGCCAGGGCGTCGCAGCGCTCCTCCAAACGGCGCTCGACGACGCGGTCTTCCGATGGGAAAGCATCGAAGGTCGCCACTTTTATGCTGCCCACGCCGCCGGTTCTCTTGTCGTACTCTTTTCGGACGGTGAAGAAGCCGCCTTTCTTGGTTTCTTTCCACACCGTGCGGAGTTTATTGAACTCTCCCTCGTCCTCCGTGTCGAAGAGGGTGGGGTAAGGGATGGATTCCCAGCCCTCCATGGGTTCGTCGTCGTCGTAATACCCGTTGGACTGCAACGTCACATGGATTCTACGGAAAATACTGCTGAAAACAACCATTTCTCTCGCTCCGGTTACCGTGGTTTTGGGACTTTGGGCCTATCTATTACAGCGTGGCGGTGGCTCCGCACGATTTCCTATTCACGCCTAGCCGTATACACTCTACCGTCAGGTTAGCGTCAGGTTAGCGTCAGCTTAGCGTCACGTTAGCATCATTTTAGTGTAATCTTGGCAAATGCCACGACCGATGTTATTAGAGAATGAGGTGGACAAACGTATTGCCAACAATCGGCAGTTCCGAGACCCCAACAGGAACCGTCGCCTTAGCGTCGATGAGAAGCCCGTCATCGTCTGGGGTTGGTCCAGGGGTTGGAGCGCCTCGCTGTACATCCAGATGGATGGGCATAAGTTCCAGTGCCGCATCTGCGGGGAGATCAGAACCACCCGGACCGACCTTCTCTGGTTTTTGACTCTAATATGCTTTTGTGTGTCACCGAGATGGAGTAGAGTCAAAACCCCCAGCAACTAAATTTTTCAGATAGGCTTAAAGGCACCGCCAGCGTTGCCTGGCTGATAAAGGTCGCATAGGCTTTCCCGCTCCTTGGATGGGATAGTGAGCCTCAGTAGTTAACGTTACAATCCAGGCCATGGAAATATCGTCTCTTGGCTGACCTCAGGTTATAGGTTATTGCCTCTTACCTCGGAGCTCGATACCTTCGTAATGACCGGTGAAACCAGTCACAACCCCATGTTCGTTCTCAATGAAAGTAAGTCGCGCATCTATGCGTTTTAGGAAGAAAATTGATTCAGATTCTGCGAA
>JADFFS010000244.1 GCA_022568195.1 Chloroflexota bacterium
GTGTGTAAGGTTGTCACGGCTCGGGAGGGGTCTGGGGTGGTGTTAATAAAAGAGTCTCCTCAGACTGCTTTCGAGCCTGGGGAGACTGATTTGTGTTCTTGGTGGAGACGGGGGAGAGTTGAACTCCCCGTCCAGAAGGCACCACAGACGGATGTGCTACAAGCTTGTTCGGCGGTTTAATACTCGCTTCACGGGGCTTCCACCGACGGAATCTTCGTGAAGCCAGCCGATGTTCTTAGGCTAAACCCTATCGGCATCGGGCCAACCGCATCCCGGACTTATGGCGCCTGCATCCCTGCCTCCGGGACTAACTGGGAGCAGACGTAGCCACGTATTAGGCGGCTAGTGCAAATTCACGGTTGTCAGTTAATGACTGCCACCGGATTAACGAGGAAGATGGCGCCCTCGGCTTGCAATCCGCTACGGAACTCTCCTGTCGAACCCGCGCGTCCCCATATATTTAATATTATACCCTTCGGGCGGATTCCAGTCGAGCTACCCAGGACACAAGTTGCTCAAGGATTTTATCTGGGACGACTGGGAAATCGGACCATAAGGATACGGGGCCTCTCCCAGCCGGAGGTGTTGGCGAGCCTAGGTAATCGCACCGAATAGGGTCCATCCAGGCCGTTGCCGGGTAAGCTCGGTGTCTTCCAATGTAAAGCCGGCGCCCCGCGGAGTAGCCAGCGCCCGATGAATCGCCCAGGTTGAAAAGCCTTGTACACCCTCCATCCGCCCCATTTCCTCCAGACTAAAGTAGCCTGCTCCTATGGTTTCCTCTCCGTCGTAACGGGGCTCTCCTGAAACCGGCTCCAGGCGAAAAACCACGTATATATTGGCCACGGGCTCCGCAATGGCATGGCGAACTCCCACAACGTCCAAGACGCGGGCCACTACCCCCGCTTCCTCCAACACTTCTCTTTCTACAGCGGTTAGAATCTCTTCGTCCGCCTCCACATACCCCCCGGGAATCTGCCAGGCGCCCCGGTTCGGGTTGATCCCTCGCTGAATCAATAGCGCTTTATTGTCCCTGATTACCACGCCACCACAACCGATGGAAAAGTCCCCGAAGTGGATGAACCTGCATCCCTCCGCCTGACACGCCGGGCGCTCTCTGCCGCCATCGAACTTCCATCCAAGCTCGGCGCCACATCTGGGACAATACTTCATTGGGGGACCTCCCACTTGAGCAAGCCTTGAATATCCACCGGTCACCGGGCAACAGATTATAGCAGCAACCCCTAAATCCCATTCTCACGGACCTGGCGGTGGTGGCGTGCCGGGAGACGGCATCTGGCCCCGCGTTTGGGACCATAAGGTGCGGCGTTGGGTTACAATGGTGCCCGCGTTACCCAGTCATCCGTCAAGGCGCCGCCCTTGCTTGTCACACGTCCAGGTCGTGACCCCTATGCGTATTGTAGAAAGGGTTGGTTCCAGTTCCGGCCACCCCTGTGCGGAGCCAATATGGCCAGACGAGTCGCCACAACCTACATCTTACTTGCAGCCATAATTTTCGCCATTATCACTTTACTTAGCTCTGCTTCAGCCGCCGACGCTACTCCTCCCGACTTCAGCCAACGAGAAATCTCCCTCATCGTTCACACCGCCAAGCCCTACGGCAACATCATCGACTCCATTCAATCCTTGGGCGGAACCGTGACCGTCCAGTATGAAAACGCCGATGCCGTCGCCGCCCGTATCCCGGTCGCCAACGTTCCACGGCTTCTGGCCTTGCGTGGGGTCATCAGGGTCCAGAAAGACCGCATTATCCAGTTACCCGGTCTCCTCGAGGATCACATGGCGGCCCGAGCCCTCAAGCTACCCGCCTCCCAGATTCTGGACCCGGCAGCGACGGCCAGTAAAATCGGCGAGGTTCCGGAATCATATTTCAGCTACTTAACAACGATCACCGGGGCAAAGGACATCTGGCCCGAGACCGGCGCCGGGGCCAACAGTATCGTCGCGGTGATCGACACGGGCACGGATGCTGGACACACTTGCTTGTCAGGCCGCGACGGGCAAGGACTCCCGGCCAGCCGTGTCATCGCCGGACCCGACTTGTCCACCGACGCTGGCACGCCCTTCGAAGGTTCCACGCTGGTGTCCAACGCCTCTCACGGAACATTCGTGGCCGGGCTCATCGCCTCTCGTTGCTTCATCGTGCTGGACAGGGCCATCGACAGCGATGCCGCATTGATCGAGATATTTGAGGCCCATCTTCCCGAGGACGCCTTTTATACCTCGGGCCGTTTGGTGATGATGCCCCTGGTGGGCATCGCGCCATCGTCCTCTATCTACGCCGTTAAAGTTTTTCCTCATGCCGGTGGCGGCGCTTCGCTGTCGATCATCGAGGCCGCCCTGGACCACGTCATCACCAGAAAGAAACTCGCCAACAGCGGCGCACCGGGCGGTCTGGATATAGATGTGGTCAACATGAGCTTGGGCGGCGCTGCTTTGTATGACGGAAACACCCTGGAGGAGCAGTTGGTCGATGCAGCCACCGAAGCAGGCATGTTGGTGGTGGTTGCGGCGGGTAACGACGGTCCGGCGCCGGTTTCAGTGTCCACTCCGGGAACCGCTTTTACCGCATTGACTGCCGGAGCGGCCAGCGACCACGTGCATTCTCGCATCTTTTGGGACCTGTTTTTTGGGCCGGGGCAGGGATTGGCCATGTACCCCGATGAGGAGATCAGACCCGCGGATTTTAGCGGCCGGGGGCCACTGGGCGACAACCGGCCCAGTCCCGACGTGCTCGCAAACGGAGTGTTCAATCTCTCGCTGCAGCCCGGTGGCGGCACCGGGTTTGGTTCCGGGACCTCCTTCTCCGCGCCGGTGGTCGCCGGCGGCGCGGCGCTGCTGAGCGTTTGGGCCAAGGCCAACGACCCTGCCGCCGGCGTGGAAGGCATTCGCCGCGCCATCATCAACGGGGCCACGCCTCTATCCTCCGACTTCAGCCGCCAGGAGCAGGGCAGCGGGTTCTTGAACGTGGCGGCCGCCTTGGACCGGCTCAAGGAAGGGGTGACGGGGGAAACGCCCGCGCCGTTCGTTCCCAGCGCGGTCCAACCCAACATACAGTTTCAAGACGGAGTATTTACCAGCACATTTTTTAGTTTGGCTCCGTCCAGGGGGGTGGACTTTATCTTTGAGATCCTCCCCGCCACGACCATTGTCACAGTCGCCGTGAACAACGTCACCATCGATCCTAACCCGGTGCCCGCTGTGCTTCCCAACTCGATTGAGCTGTACATCAAGGGCGCCAAGCGGGGCGGCACCGGGTACATCGTATACAGCGCCAACGTCTTCGGCCATGCCGCGGTGATCATAGGAGACGGTTATGTCAACATTGGAGGGGCCATATCCGGCGCCTTCCTTAACGCGTCCACCTTTGAACCGGGGCTGATGAAGGTAACCCTGCAGGGCGACTGGACCAACAACGGCAACGTCGCGGCGACGGTCACCATTCGCAGATTCGACGACAAGCAGGTCCCGGACGTCCAGCAGAGAATCGGACCCGGCGCCACGGTTTCCATCTCGGTGGACATCCCTGCAGGAGCGACAGAGGCGGTGTTCGAGCTGGGCTGGGAACACAACTGGTCCCGGTTCCCCACCAATGACCTCGACATGATTCTCTGCGCTCCCGGTTCCGTCCTATTTCCGGATTTCAGCGGCGCGACGCTGAACTCACCGGAAAGGATCGTGGTGCAGAATCCACAGCAGGGGACCTGGCAGGTTGCCATACTGGGTTTCGGGGTCTTCACCCCGGATGATGGATATTACCTGGACGTCAAGGTGACGGTGCCCGGTGTCAACCCGCCGGGCGTGCCCGCCACCCAGCGCATCGAGCTCTCCACCCCCCAAGCCCTGCACAACCGGGACGGCCAAGACCACCCCGCGTTGCGTGGAGCGTTGTGCGTATGACTTTCCGGAGCCGGGTCATGTCGTTAGTCTTCCCGCAGGGTCTTTGATTCAACGTTGGTTACCCTCGACGTCGGGGGCACACCACCAATCCCGTGTTGCCACAACAGGTGTAAAATTGGTAGCACCTCAAGGGCTTGGTTATGATCCTCCCCCTTGGCAGCCGGCTGT
>JADFFS010000075.1 GCA_022568195.1 Chloroflexota bacterium
GCCGCCCATCCCAAAGTAATCCTGGAGCGTCATCCAAGATATGACCAGACCCACTAGGATCGCGGCCATGACGGCCTCGTTTCCGCCGAACCTGGGTAGGGCCGCGACCTCTCGCTTGACCACCTCGCTGGGGTTCACGTTGCTGACCAGTAGCTTCCGCTTGCAACGCAGATACATGTAGGCCCCGACCGTGACCGCCAGCACCGGGACCAGAGGCATCCCGTACAGCATCCACTGGCCGAAGCCAATGGGGTTACCCGCATCGGCGAGATACCCCACCATAATTGCGTTTCTGGCCCCCGCCGCCGGGGAACCCGGCCCGCCGATGTTGGCCGCGAAGCAGATTCCCAGGAACAGAAAAATCGCCAGCGTGCGATCGCTTTTGACCCCATTGGCGATGCAGGTTGCTTTGTATACCCCCAGCATCACGGGAACCAGCAGGGCTACCAGCGCATGAGCCGAGAGAAAGGCAGAACAGACGGCGAGCACCGGGAAAAATATAAACGCAAAAGCGCCGGTGCTCTTGATCCGGCTCAAAAGCAGCAACCCGATACGTTTGTCCAACCCGGACTTGCTCACTCCCACAGCCACGGCGAGGATTCCCAGGATGAAGAAAACGGCGTCGTTCATGAAGGCCTTGGCAAGTTCGTTGGGAGACAAGATGCCGAAGGCCAGCATCAGCACCGCCACGAGAGCGACGGTACCCGCGATGGGCAGCGCCTCGGTCCCCCAAAGGAGGGCGGCTACCACCAATATGCCCAACATGATCATGCCCAGGCGAGCTATATCGTTGCTTGAGTCCAGACCTTCCCGCTGGGTCGAAACTCCGCCGGCCTGCGCCAGGGCGTTGAAAGCTTCTGGATGCTTGTGGAAGTTGACCGAGTCGACAATAGTCTCGGTCCCGCCTTCCAACATGTCGTATCCCGGCGGGTTAACCTGCTCCACCAAGCCTATCAACCCAGCGGGGACCGGTAGCAAGACCATGGCCAGTAAAAACACGGCAGCGAAAGCCAGCGCTATGGGCCGGTGACCCGCATGCCCCATCAACCGCTCGGTGGCGCTTCGGCGTACCCGCAAAGCACCGTAGTCCACCAAAACAGGCTTTTGCGCCATCAGCAACCACGCCCGATGGTTCCTTGAGGTGTCTATGGGCTCCTGAACCGGCATTCTTTCCGCTCTATTTGACGTCTCTATTTGACTTCCTCGTTTGACATCGTCATTTGGCTTCCCCGTGGCGAGTACCCCATTCCACGTCTATCTCCCTAAAAACGTCGCATAGACTTAATATCCCCACGATACCTTGGGTCCCCACTACCAGTAGCGATTGGTGGTGGCTTATGGTCAACTTGTGCACTGCCACTTCCAGCAGATCGCTGTCCATCACGCACTCGCTGCTGTTCGGTTGGCACATGCACTCTTCCACTGTCAAGACCAGGACGCTCTGGCATCTCGTCTCGAAGGACTCGTTCCACGCGGAATACCGGTGCAGCAATGACCTGAGCAGTGCCGGGCTCAGACCCGCGGTGGCGGTATGGGCTATGGCCGATGAGTCGCCCTGCCTTCTGTAACCGGGATCTAGTCTCATTACAATGTCCGTGCGGCCCAGCTTACCTATGGCCCGGTTGCCTTGGTCCACCACCAACAGCGCTCCGCATTCCGCGGATTCCCGCACGCCGCTTTGGCCTTTGCCCATGGCCTTGAATTTTCGTAGGGCCTCCCCCACGGTCACTTCTTGGCGAACGGTCGCGCATTGCTCGGCAGGCACCATCAGGTCCTTTACGAGTTTCATTTCTCCTCACCCTCCGGGACAGGGAATCTAAAAGACCGTAGGCACGCCGTATGGACCGTGCTGTCCGCTAAATCGGCGCGCAGGCGGGGGAACGAAGATACGGGCGTCAGGCGCGGACGTCAGGTGATAGAAAGGCCGTTGGTCTCTGGGTTGAGCTCTGGCTAATCCAGCAGCTCCTTGATTCCTTCCAGGTCTTCTGCCGAGTGCACGGACCCCCCAATTACAATGACGCCGTCTTGAATCTCCACGTTGACATCATCGTCAATGACATCGTCCTTCATCGCGATCCTGGCCCTCAGTTCCGCGGCGACCGTCAGCAAATCGATGGCCTCCAGGGACTTGTAGGTGGTCTGATACTTGGGCTGCTCTAAGGTCGCGTGGATCAGATCGCAGGCGTCCGCCAGGGTAGTTTGACCAGGTTCGATCACCAGATCGAAATCGCCAGGGTCCAGCAGGCGGTCATCGTGAAGGGTTCTACTCCACCGGGCCTTCTTTTCGTCGATCTCCTGAATCAGCTTTCTAGCTTTCTTGCGGTCGACAACGTATTCGGTGCGCTTGATCAGGTTGTCGATACGGTATTCCATATCCGCCATCACGCCCACGTTAAGCACGTTTGGAAAGTCCCGCAGCAGTGCTTGCCCGTTGCTTCCCAGGTAGACCAGGCTACCCTGGCGAATCTCTTTGGTCAGTGCCGCCCGGGCATAAATCAGGTAATGGCTCCATTCCAGATCGAACCTTTGTAGAAAGCCGAAGCGCCTGCGCCTGGCCCGCTCCATCCGTTCCCCGGACATCCCGTAGCCAGCAGTTTTGCTGATGATGTCGTCTCTTGACACGAACCGGTAGCCCAGGTTCTCGGAAATCTTCTGGCCCAACTCGCGGCCGCCGCTGAAGGTCCATCTGGAAAGAGTAATAATTGCCATTCTGTCCTCCGCGAGATGTTCGTTGGGCTGCTGCAGACAGTTTCAAGCCCATCGGGGCCCAAACGGGGGCAACCGGGGAATGGAAGTCCCTCGCCAACCACAAGGCTATTCCTATGACTTAATATCAACCTCTGGCTTGGCCGTTAAACGCCTGGGCAGACCCGGCTCTCCGGCGAAAATTCGCAAAATTTGAAAGAACACCCGTCTGGGCCATGCGTATGGGCAAGTTGTATTCTTGACGGGAGACCCTGAGCAAGAGAGGATGTGACCATTCCTGATACCACGGAATAGCACTCGATGAGAGGACGATATGGCCATGAAGTTCGGAATCATGCTTCCCCACTACCGCCAGGTCGCCTCAACACAGGGCATTTACCGGATTGCTCAGGAAGCGGAGAGCATGGGCTTCCACTCGGTTTGGGTTAGCGATCACATCGCCGTGCCCGACCAGGATGTGGAGCGTTATGGCAAAGGGTATTACGACCTGTTCAGCGTGTTGGGATACGTGTCCGCCATTACCCAACGGGTGTCCCTGGGCACCAGCATCGTGATTCTGCCGTTGCGCAACCCATTGCACACCGCCCAAGTAGCCGCCACAGTCGATCAGCTATCCGGTGGACGGCTGATCCTGGGAGCAGGCGTGGGCTCCTCAGAGCCGGAGTACCGGGCCATGGGCGTCTCCTGGAGCGACCGGGGCGCCATTGCCGACGAGTCGCTGATGGTGCTCAAGCACGCCTGGACCGCCGAGCGGCCCAACTTCCATGGCCAGTTCTTCAACTTCGAGGGTATCAACTGTTTCCCGCCACCGGTACAGACGCCGCACCCACCCATCTGGATAGGGGGAGGCAGCCGCCGGTCCATCAGGCGGGCGGCCGAGTACGGCGACGGCTGGCATCCCACACGGCCCAGTTTCCAATTGCTTGAGGAGGGTATCCCCCGACTGCGGCGGTTGGCCGAACGTGGCGGACGGGACCCCAGCCAGATTCTCGTTGCGGCCCGGCACCCCATGAAAATCATGTCCCATACCCCGGCGCCGGCCCAGGGTGCTCCCGAACCTTGGCCGTTGGTGGACACCCTGGAGCGGGTGATTGAGGCAGTGCACCGTTTTCAGGAAGCGGGAGTGAGCCACCTGGTGATGGACACTTTCTACAGCATCCCGGAGCTGGACCAGGAAACCGTGGACTCGATCCTGCCCACCATGGAGCTATTCGCCCGATCGGTCATTCCCCAGTTTGCCCCGGACTAGCAGGCCGGTCTATCAGGGATTGCCTGAGCCTTAATCCAGTGAGGAATGCCATGCCATACCAGGAAGTGAAGGGCACCCGATTCCATTACCACATCGACGACTACACCGACCCTTGGCGCTCCCCCGAAACCATTCTTTTGCATCACTCCGCGGCGGGGAATTTGCACCGCTGGCGGGCTTGGGTGCCGAGCCTGGCCCGGCTTTACCGAGTTTTACGCTTTGACATGCGCGGCCACGGTGATACGCCGCCACCTGAGGATGGCCAATTCTCGCTGCGAAGCCTGGCCGCCGACATCGCCGGGCTCATGGATAGCCTGAAAATCGACAAAGTACATCTGGTGGGAGCCTCCGCGGGAGGAATCGTGAGCCTGCGCTTTGCCCACGACTTTCCCCATTTGCTGCACAGCCTATCCCTGGTGGCCTCCACTCCCAGGCTGGCCCAGACCGGGACGAGCATAGACACCGCTGTCTGGCGCAGGACGCTGGAAGAGCAGGGAACCAAGGCGTGGCTATTGTCCGACGCAGGAAAACGGTTCGGCCCCCACGCCGCCCCCGGGCTTGTCGAGTGGTATGCGGAAGAAGGGGCAAAAACCTCTTCTCAGGTAGTGCTTGCTCTCCAAGGGTGTCTCTTGGGGGAAGACCTGAGCCCATTGCTGCCCCAGATACCGGCGCCGGTGCTTATCCTGGCCGCGTCACAAGACGAGATCACTCCCATGGAGGTCCAAAGGCTGATGGCCGATCAGTTGCCCAACGCCAAACTGCTGTCCTTCGACGGCGTGGGCCACAACATGAAGGTGGAAATCCCGGAGGTGCTGGCCGGACATGTGCTGGAATTTATCGGCGAGACCAACGCCGAGCATAACGCCGGCAGTTGATCTTTACCATCCGTTGCCGGTTGCCTCGGTCGTTGCTAGATTGGCTCAGCAGTGCTAAACTCCAACCCGTTGATAACTATGGGGCCGCAGGCTGAGATTTAGACCGTGACCCTCCAAAATATCCACATAGCCACTTCACCTTAATGGGGTCCAACGGACTTCAAAGGAGCCTAAGGGATGGTGATCAAGGAAGAAGAGCGGACCAGCCAACCTGACCAAGAGCAGGCGACCCAAAAAACCAACGGCGATCAAGGAGACCCAAACGACAAACCAGCTCCCAATCTGGGTCGCAGCGTCCGGATAGTAGGACCATGGAAGTCGGTGGACGCAGCCGAAACCCCCCACGAGAAGAACAAGCGGGGGGAACTGGGCAAGCCCCTTTTCAACTGGTACTTCAACCGTACCGCCGACGATCCCCTGGCCCGTACCGCATTTCCCCAATCTTCCGCCGATAAGCGCAACACCCTGCAGAGCGTCGTGGGCGGAGCGCCCAAGGGTGGGATAAACCCGGAGAAGATCGACGTAACCGACCCAGTGGCCTTGACCAACCATATCAAGCGGGTTGCCCGCTACTTTGGCGCCAACGTGGTCGGTATCGCCGCTGTCCATCCCTCGATGCTCTACAGCGGCAGCCGCTACCCCGATGACGGTACCATGTCCCCCGATAGTGGAGGAGGTCCCAAACGGAGCAGCGCCGCCGAGGCAGCGGAAAAGTACCCCCACGCCATATGCTTGTCCACCGCCTGGGACTACCAAATGATCCAGGCCCACCGGCATCATATCGGCGATCACGCCTATCACTTTTCCCAGGCGCGCCTGCAACTAATCTACGCTAACGTAGCAGCCTACATCCGAGAGTTGGGCTACGAGGTAGCTCAGAACCGCGCCCAGCCGATGCCAACCGCCCTGGCAGCGGGGATCGGTGAGATGGGCAGGCACGGCATGCTTATCTCCGAGAAATTCGGTTCCAGGATTCACCTGGGCGACCCGATTTTGACCAACCTGCCGCTGATCGCCGACGGGCCAATCGACATCGGAGTGACGGACTTCTGTAAAGTCTGCCGCAAATGCGCCACCACATGCCCCACCAACAGCATCACCATGGAAGACAAGGTAGTACACAACGGCGTGGAGAAATACAAGATCAACTGGGAAACCTGCTATCGCCTCCGCGCCTACGTAATGGACTTCTGGGAGATCTGTCTCACCTGCGTGACCGTGTGTCCCTACACCAAGCCCAACACATGGTGGAGGACGATGGCGATCGTGGCTCTCAAGAAAACGCCGCTGCGTCTGCGCTCGCTAACCGTCAGGGCTTTAAAATTCTTGGACGACATGGTTTGGGGCACGGTTCCGAAGAAGCGAGTCAAGTGGATGAACTACGACTCGGGCATAGTGCCGGTCAAGAAGCAGCGCAATGGAGCCACGGGCGCCGAAACCAATGGACACGGAGAAGCGCCCGACCCCAAAGGTAAAGTGGGCTACTACTACCCCATGAAAGAGAACACCCGGCGGTTCGAGATCCTGAAAGAGAGGGCCGAGCGGAACAAGTAGCCCGCAATTGGCTCAGTCCGGTAAGCCCTTCGTTAAATCGGAAAGCCGGACATCTCCGGTAATCTAGAGGCAGGACCAGACAGATAAATGCTAGGCCGGTTGTTCAAGCGGCGCAAAAAAGACCCCCTGTGGGACCATTTTATCCACAGCCAGCCGTCGGACCCGAAAAACGACTTGACGGCGGCGATTGCCGGCGCGCCCCCAGGCAGGACGTATCCGATCAAAACCGTAGATTCGGACCCGGCCACCACCTCCAAGAGCATCATGGAGCTGGCCCGGTGGTTGGGCGCAGACGTGGTGGGCATCGTTTCCCAGGAGTTTGCCGCTGGCCAAGCCCCCGGCGCCTCGGAGGACCAACCGGCCGTTGATGGGGAGTCAGAACCTCCCGAAAACAGCGGCCAGAACTTCACGGCCGGGTTGGTTTGCGGATTTTTTACCGACTACGACCTTAGCGAGGCCAAGGGGCTCGGCGGCCAGCAAGCGGTTCAGAAGGGCGCCGTCGTCAACCATTACATGGCGTCCTACATCCACGAACTGGGTTACCGGGCGGCTATAGGGGGCGTTGATCCCATGCTCATAGCCGAAGCCGCCGGATTGGGCCGAACAGACGCGGAGGGACGCTTTGTCACCCGGAAAAAAGGCAGGATGCTACACGTGGCTGAAGCTGTATTAACCGACTTGCCTCTAGCCGCCGATGCTACACCTTAGCCAGAGAATTCTATTTCTTGAGTTTTATACAAACACCTCTAACCCTTCGGACGAGAGACCAAGTCCCCCTAAATCCCCTGTTAGAAACGGGGAGCTTTACCTCAAAAATCGGCCCCAGGGTGTCACCTTGAGCTCGTCGAAGGGTCTCCCCCAGGTAAGCCGTGCGAGAAAGATCCTTCTCCTTCTGCGGAAGGATCAGGATGACAGTTTTGGGGCAGGGCCGAAACGGGAGGCAAGGGGGATTTTCTCGCCCAATCACCCGAAAACCATTGAGTCGATAAAAGTTTCGTGACCTCTCAGTTTTCTACCTACGTCATTACCGAGCCGTGTGTGGGCCTGAAGGACGCCACTTGTCTTGAGGTTTGCCCTGTAGACTGCATCCTCTCGACCGACCAGGAAGATCAATATTTTGTCGATCCAGAGATCTGCATCGCCTGCGAGCAGTGCGCCTTGGTGTGCCCTGTGGAAGCTATTTTCCTGGACGTGGAAGTGCCGGGGCAGTTCCGCGGTTACATCGATAGAAACCGAGATTTTTACCGAAAAACGAAAGGAGAACCCATGCCGGTTCCGATCGACAAGGCGTTGACCATGATTCAGGCCGGCCACGCCAAGGCTTTAGAGTTGGACATCGCGGTAAGTGTCGCGGTGGTGGATGAAGGAGGCCGCCTGATCGCTTTCGGGCGCATGGACCGGGCACGGCCAATGAGCGTGGACATAGCCACCAACAAAGCCTATACCTCGGCCACCTTTCAGGTGCCGACCACCGAGCTTACCGCCAGATCGGGCCAGAGTTGGTTCCAGAGTTTGATCGTTTCCACACAAGGAAAGATCATGGCCGTGGCCGGGGGCCTCCCGGTGCTGGACGCTCCCAACATCGTGGGCGCCGTGGGTGTCAGCGGCGGCACCGAAGACCAGGACCAGGAGTGCTGCAGGGCTGCTTTAGCGGCCTATTGAACTGCGAGGCTCACCTTCCGCCAACCAGCATTTCCCGAAATTGCTCGTCTTGCTGTTCCCTGGACAGCAGTATGCAGCCGGAGCAGTATTCCCTGGTCGCTTCTCCCCGCCACCACAGGCAACAACCGGCGCGCCTGGCAAAGAAGCCTCGTTTGCCCTGGTGCTCAAACACCTCCATCGTCACTTCCCGGTATGCTGGGGACGATGGGTCCCCGAAGAAGCGCCGGGCGTTCTCCACCACCATTTCTCGTTCTTCAACCAAGGCGTACAGCCAGTGATAGACCTGCGCGCAGGAGGAAGCCACGGCGTTCCAAGACACCCTTAGGCTGGCCCGTGACGCCCGGCGCAGAGAGGGGATCACCAACTCAAGATTGGCGTCGAATAGCCCCTGTTTCAGCCTGGCGTACAGCGCCGCCTCGTCGGGAACAACCTGGGCGTCGGGATGGCCGGATGCCGGATCATCCGGTAGAGCGGCAAAGCAAGGGCGGATAAGAGCCGTGCCGTCGATACGCCGGCCATCGGTGTGGAACGCCAGGTTGCTCAAGGACACATCCGGGACCCTGCGTTCCAGCACATACTGGGAGATCAGGGGATAGGTCAGGCGCGTTAAGTAGGCGACGATGAAGCCGGAGGCGGCCAGGTGGGGGTTGTCGGTACCCCACCTAGCCTGCCCATAGCCAACAACCATGTCCCGCAGGCGCTGGTCGTCATCTTGAAACAATGACTCAGCTTCGATCCACCGGCCTGGGTCGGGATACCGCAGGGGAAGGGCGAAGAAGTCGTTCAACGCAGCGGCGCGCCCCATGCTCTCGACCAGAGGATGATCTCCACGCCATCCGCGGGTATTCTCATTGTCGGTCATGCCCTTGCCCCTCGCGCTGTAGCTGTTGGAATTGTGTTTTGCATACGGGTGACACACGGGTTGTTACGTGGACTGCCATTGAAACTCGATGATGTGGCAACGTGAGGAAATGTATCAGCATTCCTGCCTGTGTCAAGCGGTACAGCCCTTGGTCAGACTCGACTCACTGCTGTTCTCGCAACCGGGTATTTTGGAGGTGTAGCGAATAGCACCAAGAGCCCTGCCAGGCTCGCTGCGGCCGTGAACACCATCAGCGGCAACTGATAGCTTCCAGTGGCGTCAAACATGAATCCGGACATGACCGGACCAAGAGCCTGCCCCCCGATTTGCGCCGACATGGCGAAGCCGCGTATGGCCCCCAGATGCTCCCGGCCATAGTAGTCGGCCCAAGCCAACCTGACCAGAAGGTGCAAGCCGCCCACACCAACCCCCACGGCCGCCGCCGACGTCAGCGCGGTAGGCAAAGTGGCGCTGGCCGAGGTTGCCAGAGCAGCAGCCGCCACCACAAAAGCCGCGGCAGCCAGCAGGAACCGTACCTGAACCCGCCTTCCCAGGGCCGCCCAAAAGATGCTGCCGAATATCTGGGCGAACGCGAAGATGCTGGCAGTCAGCGCTGCCGAGGGACCGGGCAACCCTTGATTTATGTAGTGGGGGACCTGATGCAGGCTAACCCCAGCCTGCACCATGAAACCGGCGGCGGAGAAAGCGGCCAACAACCAGAAGGCCCTGGTGTGGAACGCCTGGCGAACAGTAAAGCTGGATTCGACCGTCGAGGCCGGGGCTTCTACGTTGGCTTCCACGGAGTCATTTGGTTCTGCAAGGCTGTCGTTTGGGGCCGGGTCCGGCTCCAACCCCAGGTCCTCAGGGCGCCGGGCCATGAACAGGATCGGGGGGATCACCCCAATGACGAAGGTCAATAGGCCCATAGCCACCCAAGCGGTACGCCAGTCCCAGCCGGTAATAATGAACTGGGCCGCCAAGGGCATGACTGCCAGCCCGGCGCCCTTGGCCCCTGCATCCACGGCCAGTGCAAGGGGGCGCCGGCGGATAAACCAGTTGCTGATCGACGTTGGAATACCCAATTCCACGGGGCCGGAAAAAATCATCCGGCCCGGGACGTACATGGCATAGAAGGCCAGCGGGCTGCCCACCAGCGACAACCCAACGGCGAGGCCGCCGGTTAAAACAGACGAGGCAGCCAGCAAGAGCCCCGACCCATGCCGGTCGATCCACTTGCCGACCAAGGGCGAGATCACCACAGCACACAAGCCCCCAACGCTGACGGCGCCGGAGAACAACCCCCTGGACCAGCCCAGCTCCCGGGTCATGGGCACGACGAACACCGATAGGGTCGCCACCGCCATGATGGTGCGCGTGGAAAAGCTGACGGCCACCGTGCTGGCGACCACAACCCAACCGTAGTAGAAGGGGAGGGAGCGCCCTAACCGGGCCCGCCAATCAACTTCTTTCAAACCAGCAAACCAAGCAAACCAGGTCAGACTCCCACAAGAAAATCTGGGGCCAAGGACAAAATTCCCTTACGGGCTCATGGCCATTAGCCCGGTGCTATACTCGAGCGGCTTTCGACGGCGAAAGTCTCCCCCATCATTACCCATTTGGAGGACAAAGTGCAATTCGGCGCCGTGATGTTTCCCACCGATTACTCCATCCGTCCCGACGACCTGGCCAGGTTGCTGGAGGACCGGGGGTTCGAGTCCTTTTGGGTCCCAGAGCACAGCCATATACCGGCCAGCCGCCTCAGCCCTTGGCCCGGAGGCCCCGAGCTGCCGAAGGACTACTGGCACACCTTGGACCCGTTTGTGGCGTTGACCGCCGCCGCCGGAGCCACCAGCACCATCAAACTGGGTACAGGCATTTGTTTGATGATCGAGCGGGACCCCATCACCACGGCCAAAGAGATTGCCAGCCTGGATATGATCTCCAACGGCCGGTTCATGTTCGGCATCGGTGGTGGATGGAACGCCGAAGAGATGGCGGACCACGGGACCAACTTCCGCAGACGCTTCCGAATCCTACGTGAAAAAATCCTGGCTATGAAGGAAATCTGGACGCAGGAGGAGCCCGAATTCCACGGCGAATTCGTCAGCTTCGACAAAATGTGGGCCTACCCCAAACCGGTGCAACGTCCCCACCCTCCCATCATCATGGGCGGAGATGGCCCCACCACCTTCGACCGGGTCGTGGAGTATTGTGACGGGTGGATGCCCCTTTCCGGCAGACAGTCCCAGGGCCCAAGCCTCCCGGAAAAAATCGCCATGTTGAAGCGCCAGGCCCAGGAGGCCGGAAGAGACCCCGATTCCATCTCCATATCCGTTTTCGGGACCCGCCCCGAGCGTGATTTGGTGGCGAGAATGGAGGCTGCGGGGGCAGACAGGCTAATCTTCATGCTGCCCTCGGCCGAGAAAGCCGAGGTGCTGCCCCTGATCGACGAATGCGCCAGGTTGATCTGATTGACGCCTAACGGCTGACTTTACGGCCTGTCGTAATTGATTGGGGATTGTGCCGCCGCTTCCATGGATTCGCCTCAGGCCCCCAGGATCTCCCGCCGGGAAAGCACCCGCTCCGTCAAGGGCCGCATGCCCAGCGATTCGTCCAGCAGAGCAGTGGCTTGAACTCGTCGCCTTCGTTGCTCCGCTCCAAGAGCATGTCGGCGTAGTCGCGGCAGGTCCAGGCCAGCTCGGGCCGGTAGCCCGCACTATTCCGAGGTGCTTTCGTGTCCCCCAACTTTAGGCGAGGTCACCCTTTGAAAAATCGGACAGCCGGCCGGCCTCGCGCCCGCAGGACGCTACGCTGGTTTTCTGGCACGGATATTGGCCCCCAGAGTCTCAAAGGCGTGGGCGTTAGCCTCCCCCTCGGAACCGGCGAAGACGTCGGCGGTAGATACCAGCTCCACGTCCACGAAACCGGCTTGCTGGATAGCATCCAGGTACTCTCCTTCCAGGAGAGCTCCACCGATTCAAGCAGTCCAGAGGTCTACATTTGCCTTGGCGGCATCCGGGACCGGTTTGTGTACCACAATGTCGGCGAGATACAGGCGGCCACCCGGTTTCAGCGTCCGGAAGACCTCTTCAAACGCCTTGTACTTGTCCGGGCACAGGTTTATTACTCCGTTGGAAATGACCACGTCCACCGAGCCGTCCGGTACCGGTAGCTCTTCAGCCAAGCCGTGGCGAAACTCCACCTGGTCCAGACCCATCTGCTGGGCGGTGTCGCGGGCCTTGTCCAGCATGGCCTCAGTCATGTCCACTCCTATGACTTTGCCTGCTGGGCCGACCGCCTCCCCCGCTATGAAACAGTCGAACCCGGCGCCCGAGCCTATATCCAGAACGGTCTCGCCTGGCTGGATAGAACCCACAGAAAATGGGTTGCCTACACCAGCGAATGACTCAACCGCCTGTGGCGGCATAGCGTCTACCTGATCCATCGTGTAGCCCAAAATTTCGGCCATTGGCCGACCGTGGTGGAAATGGAAGGTCTGGTCAGGTTTGGTCGCCACTTCGGTATACCTGTCTTGAACTTCCTTCCGCAAAACCTCGGTTTCTGGCGCAACCTGCACAGCCATATTCCACCCCCTTTGGCAACTATAGATTCTTTAAAGACGTAAGCGATTATACGTCTTGACTAGAGAGAATTCAATTTGAGCGTGCTTATTGTTAGGCCCCCAGAATCTCCCGCCGGGACAGCACCCGCTCCATCAAGGGCCGCATGCCCAGCTCGCTGGAGATGGCCAGGGACTCGTCCAGGAGGGACATGGCTTTGGTGCGGTCACCCTCGGAATCCCGCTCTCTTAAAGCGTCGGCGTAGTCGCAGCAGGTCCAGGCCAGGTCCGGCCGGAAGCCGGCACTGCGGCAGAGGGTCAGGGAATCCTCGAAATGGTCCATTGACCGATCAAGGTTGCCCATGGTCTGGGCCAAGAGACCCAGCAGATGGGCAATTGGTGTGAAGCTGATGGGCACCGCGCGGACCGTGCGCATGACGCTGGCCGGTACTCCGATACCTGCCGCCGATTCCAGGGCGCCGTACTGTTCCTCTGCGGATGCGGCGTCGCTACGCAGCACCGCCAGCATCGCCAGCCCGCACTTGGAGATAAAGGTGACCACTGGAGTAACTGCGGGGGACGAGAGCACCGCTTCGGCAGCCTCCTCGGCGACGTCGAGTTGGTCCATCCGGCCCGTGATTCGGGCGATCGATGGTATCAGTAAAGCCGTCCACGAATTCACCAAAGTCGGACCTGGGGCACTCAAGCGCATGGCCTCCAGAAAACGTTCCAAGTAGGCGAAGGCCTGGTCAATTTCGCCGACCTCCGACTCCAACATTGCTCGACTACCGAGAAGACGCGCGTCCATGGGCGATACCGCCAGGCCACGGTCGCTGAAGTCTCGAGAGGATTGCCAATTGCCCCCGAGGCTGGAAGTTATTTGGTTCAAGTAATGCGCTCCGGCCAGCAAGTGATGGTCACGTAGCCGCTCCGCCGTGACCAACATGGCCGCCGCCTGCTGGCGCGTCCCCTCGAGGTCGGCCATAAACAATTGAGCCATCCCCCCAAAATAGCGGGCGTGAACCTCGGTACGTGGGTCGTCGGCGTGTTGTGCCAACTCCAGGACCCGGAGGCTCTTTACCAGGGCCCCCTGAAGGCGCAGGTAGTTCACGTCGGGATCAGTAGCGCCAGCCAGTATGCGCATCTCCAGAGCTTCATCCCCTTCCCGGCGGGCGATGTCCAAGGCCCTGCTGAAGACCTCCTGGGCAGCCTCGTAGTCCGTTCCTTCGATGACCAGGACGGTGACATAGCGGCACAGCAGGCGTCCTGCTTCGTGAGAATCAGGCGGCACCAATGCCAGGGCTCGGGTGATAAGCTGGGACGCACCCGTGGTTTGCCCCGGCGACATTGTGAAAGGGTGCTCCGCTACGGCCACAGCTCGCTCTAACTCTCCCACTTCAACGTAGTAGTCGAAGGCGCGGGACAGGCTGGCCACAGCATCCCGAATCTGGTGTGTCTCGAGAGTGGCGGCCTGGGCCACTCCCAGGCCGAAACATAGGGCCGCCGTCTGGGCATCCATGGGCTGCCCTTCTTTGCTGGCCAGTCCAATCTGGAAGTGGACTAGGGCCTCCTCATGGGCGTAGGTGGCCAACGCCCTTTCCCCGGCGACCAGGGTGTAGCGCACCAATTTTTCCGTACCCAAAACCGTCTGGGCCTCGGAGAAATGGCGGGCTAGCTCGGCGGCGTGGACCTCGGCGTCAGCGCCGTACAGCTCCTCTAGGGACTCGGCGATTCGCGCGTGCAGCCGCACCCTCCGGGTGGTGGACAGCTCCCCAGCCAGGGTCTCCTGAATCAGGGCGTGGGTGAACTGGTAGCGGCCCACCGACCGGGGTAGCTCCTCAATCACCCGGGCTGCCAGCGCTTCCTCCAGCACCTCCAGCAAACGGTCCTCGCTCATATCCTCGATTAACGGCCTTAGTTGTTCCAGGGTGAACTCGCGGCCCACCACCGACGCAATGGTCAAGGTCTCGTTGCACCGCTCCGACAACCGGTCCAATCGCCGTCCAATCACCTCGCGCACACCTTCGGGGATGCGGACGCTCCAAGAATCCCGCTGACCGGCTTTTTCCTGGGTCAGCTCCCCTTCCTGCACCAGCAGCCGCACCACCTCGGTGACGAACAGGGGGTTGCCCTCGGTCTGCCGGTGCACCGCCTCCACCATCCCGGTAGGTGGAGTTATGCCGGAGGCCAATTCGATGAACCGCCCCACGTCTTCCTGGCCCAGGCCCCTTAGCAACACCCGTTGGAACAGCCTTTCCCGGGTCAGCTCCCCCAGGGACCGGGACAAGGGATGCTGGCGGGACAATTCCATGTCCCGGTAGGTGCCGATGATCAAAAGTCTGGCGCTCGACAGCTCCCTGGCCACGAACTCCAGCAGCAGCAACGACGGATGGTCGGCCCAGTGCAGGTCGTCCAAGACCAGCACCAAGGGCTGGCGGCGCGCCGCGCTTTTCAAGAAGGCGGTTATAGAATCGAATAACCGGAAGCGGGCCTGCTCCGGCTCCAGTTGGGGTGGTGTTCTCAGTCCCGGTAGCCGCTCCCGTACGTCGGATACAATCTCGGCAATGTCCTCGGCGCCGACGCCCATCTCTGAGCGAAGCTCCTCCGGTTCTTTATCCCGTACGTAGGAGCGTATGGCCTGCACCCAGGGCCAGTAAGGGGGAGCGCCTTCTCCGTCATAACAACGGCCCCATAGCACCTTGGCATGGCGCAGTCCGGCGTAGGTTGCCAACTCTTGGGCGGTTCGGCTCTTGCCGATGCCCGGTTCTCCCACCAGCATCACCAGGCGGCCCCGGCCCGACAATGCGTCTTCCAGTGCGGCCTTCAAGTCGCCCATCTCCCGCTGCCGGCCGACGAACACGCCGCCCGCCAGACTGTCCAAGGCGTGGGCCTCGTCAACATCCGCCGCAGGTTGTTCTACGCTGGTGGCAAGGTCGATGGCGTCCAGGGCGTACAACACGTCGGTGGCCGACTCGGGCCGTTCCGACGGGTTCTTGGCCAATAGGCGCATTATCAATGCCTCTAAGGGACGCGGGCATTGATTGTTATGCCAGGTCGGGCTAACCGGAGGGGTGTTGATGTGCTGGCCGATGATGGCCACCGCATCGTCGCCCAGGAACGGCGGCCTGCCGGTGACCATCTCGTAGAGCATGGCCCCCACAGAGTACAGGTCCGACCGGGGAGACACCTCGCCGCCCATGGCCTGCTCCGGGGGCATGTAGGCCACGGTGCCCACCATCATGCCTTCGGTCGTGAGGCGGGACCGGTCCAGGGCGACCGCCAGGCCGAAGTCGCCAATCTTAGCCGTGCCGTCCTCGGTGAGCCACACGTTCCCCGGTTTCAGGTCTCGGTGGACGATTCCCCGGCTATGGGCGAACCCCAGGCCCCGGCAGGTCTCTCG
>JADFFS010000245.1 GCA_022568195.1 Chloroflexota bacterium
AAGCGGACGTCGAAAACCTCGTCTTCGTACTTAGATCGTCTACTCTATGCCCTGGGGCGGCTAGCGCCATTTCAATCAGAAAACGACCAATGTCATTCCGACCGCAGGGAGGAATCTGGGGATGGGTGGAACGGCCCTACCCCAGATGCTTCGCCGCTGAGGCTGGCTCAGCATGACATTTTCGGAGGAATGACAGGTCGTCTGAACTGGCCGATCTATCACAATCAACTTGACGAGGTACTAGCGCCTTTACTTCACGGGCTTGATGTATTCGATGATCGCCTCAATCTGTTGATCCGAGAGCCGGTACCGGTGAATGAGTCGAGGAGGTAACGTTATGGGCGAGATTCTAGGAGTAGGCATAACCCACTATCCCCCGCTTCTGTACCAGCCTGACACCTACGCCAACCTGGTTCGAAGAGTTGCCAAGAGCCCCTTGGTCCCTGATGAGATGAAGAACCCCGAGAACTGGCCGGAGGCCATGCAGGAGCAGTACTCCAACGAAAAGGTCTTGGCAGCTGAGCACCAGGAGCGCATGATCGAGGCTTTCCGCCAAGTACGGCGGGCCATCGACGACTTTGGACCCGATGCCGTCATCATCTTTGGCGACGACCAGTACGAGAACTTCAAAGAGGACTGTATCCCGCCATTTTGTGTCCACATTCGCGACAGCATGGAGAGCCAGCCCTTTCTTCACGAGATGCTGGGACCTGGCGCCGGAAACAACGTTTGGGGGGAAGCAGCCGACAAGACCTTCGTCCATCGAGGAGATAGAAAGCTGTCAAAGCACATAGTCACCGAGCTTCTAGAGCGCAGCTTCCCGATGAGCTACTCTCTTACCAATAGCCACCACGCCGAGCAGCACGGTCCTACCACTTTGACCCATGCGTTCCTGAACGCCCTCCTGTATTTGGATTGGGACAGGAAGGGGTTCGACTACCCGGTGGTGCCCATACAAGTAAACGCCTATGGTAAAAATGTGGTTCAGAGCCGGGGCTTCATATCCCACCTGGACCCCAACAGAAAGAACGAACCATTCGGTGATGAGTTCGGACCACCGGCTCCTAACGCTAATACCTGCGTCCAGTTGGGCAAGCACGTGCGCAGTATCCTCGAGGAGCTGCCGGGTAAATACGTGGTCATGGCCTCTTCCGGCTGGTCCCATGCCTTCCTGGTCGCCAAACATCACTGGCTTTACCCGGACATTGAAGCCGACCGGAAGCACTTCGAGGAGCTGCGTGATGGCCAGCACGGCCGCTGGGCCCAGCTTACCAACGATGAGATAGACGACGCCGGTGAACAGGAGTTTCGGAACTGGATTTGCTTGTCGGGTGCTACGGAAGGTTACAAAACGGAGATAGTGGACTACTTGGAGACCTACATCTTCAACTCCAATAAGTGCTTCGCCATCCTACGCCCGAACGGCGCCACTTAACGCTAGTCTCCCGGGATGGCGAATTCAGCGGCGGGGAGGTCACGAAATGTCGTCCAGGAGCGCCTCATCGTGCCAACGGCGACGCTCCTGCCCTGAGGCAGGAAAAAGTGTTCGAAAGACCCCCAACCCCTTTGAGTGGGGGACACGGGAGGATTTGCGTTCAGACCGTCGAACCAAGCCGCAGGTCATTGGACCGGCTGTGAGCGATACTACTGGGAATTTGGTTAATCCCAGGCGCGATTGTCCACGACCTCTTCATACGTAGCGCCTGGGGCGATCAGGTCAGGATAGCCCCGCATCCACCGGTAGGTATCCTCGAAGCGTTCGCGCGTATACGGCGCCGGGGGGCCGTAAAGCAGCCGTGACGTGTTCAAATCCTGGGGCTCCAGAAGCCCCTTAGCTTCGTCCACAAAGTAGTGAACGTATTTGGACGGGTCATTATTGATCATGTCGGCAGCCCTTGCCTGAGCTCGGAACATGGCGGCCAAGGTGGGCCCATCCAGGTCGTCGCTGGCCGCTTCGGCCCGAGTGGTGTGGCTCTCCATTAACACTCGGAATCCCTGCTTCTCCACCACACTAATCCACGGCTCCATCACGTTGGCCGCCGCTACCTCACCCCTGCGGACCGCCTCTATCCTCTCCACCATCGTGCCGGCGTGGATCGTATTGATGTGGCTTTTCTCGATAAAGCCTTCCAGCATCTTGAGGGTGGTGAAGTGAGACCCATTGTATGGGCTCACCGCGATGGGTTTATCCTTAAGCTGCTCCGGCTCGTAGATACCGTTATCGGGAAAAGTGACGATGGCCATCTTGGTCATGGCGGCCCCCAAAGCCACGATTCTCGCCGGGCGCTGGCCGGACTGTATTGCCTCTACCGTGCGCTTCATCACCCCCCATTCACACATGCGGTACTGGTCCACGCCGCCGGCGTTGTATAGGGTCTCCAGGCTGCGGTCGAATATCTTCTCGTGCAGGGCCTCGCCGGCCGGGTTGGCTCGCGCGGTGCCGACGGTGTCGACGACTTCCACGTCCAGCCCCTCATCACTGAAAAGACCCTCGTCGCGGGCCACCAGCACGGACAGGTCGTGAACCGCATTCATCATTGAAATCCGTATCGTCGTCTTTTCAGGAATGGTAGTCACTATGCCTCGCTTGTGCGTTAAATATAGACGTCTGTACGACTCGCCAGCCACGTCAATCAACTTTGGGGTGGAGCCTGACGATATACACGGCATTCTAGTACGGTCTTATCAACCTGGCAACTTGCCGCCGGAAACCTGTCTTTACCTCCTGGCACCGGGGCGTTATGTGACCGAACATTCGGACGGGGAGACAAGGCTAATGCAAAATGTCCAACTCCTCGTCAATGTCACCCCGTTGTGCCTCAACTCAGCGTCGCTCTTCCTCGGGCTGGACCAGCACTAACGGAATCCTCCGTCCACTGATTGCCTGGTAATGGTCATATCCGGGAAACACAGACACGAACGAGTCCCACAGCCTCGCTCGCTCCGCCGTCGACGCGATCCTTGCCACTCCCGTCACCCGTTGGCTGCCTATCTGCAACGTGACCTGAGGGTCCGCCCTGATGTTGAGTAGCCAGGCCGGGGCCAGGGGGTTGCCGCCATAGGATGCCACCAGCGCATAGGCTCCATGGTCCACCAGGTACAGCAACGGGACGGTCCTGGACTGCCCGGTCCGCCGCCCGGTGGTGGTCAAGAGCAGGAAGTTGCACTTGCCGAATTTCCCAGCCGCTTTCCCGCGGCTGAGTTGATACACCCACCGGTGAAGCAGGCTGGCCAATCGGATCAACCGGAATCGCTGCCATGCCGGTCTTCGATTACGGCGAGGATTCATCTTAGTCACATAGGCAATTGCGGTTCATTGCGGTCCGCAAGCACCTCCAGGCATTCGAAACCAGGGCGCTGGCCCTCCGTTTCCAGGCAGGCAACGAGGCTGTCTTTCCACTCTGCGCCACCAGCGCGGATGCCGCGCGCCGGGCACCCAAGCGCACGTAAAGGGGGGTTAAAGCGGACGTTATCCCAGTAGTTCTCTACGGGTCTCATCCAGGCGTGCCCGCTCTTCGGGAGTCAATTCTGGGAAGGCTGGCGCCTTTTGACGGATTCCACCTGTGAAATTGGGCGGGCGCTTTTCCAGGAAGGCCTGCCTTCCCTCGTCGCCGTCTGTGGTTAGTTGAGTCAGTAGTGAGTTAATGAGAGTCTGAACGCGCCAGGCTTCGGTCACCGGGATATCTCGGAACCTGATCACGAACTCCTTCATCATGCGGACGGCCAGAGGAGGCATCCCTGCGATTTGAGTTGCAATCTCTTCCGCACGACTCATCAACTGGTCGTGAGGCACGACTTCGTTGATCAGGTTGATCCTCAGAGCTTCTTTGGCGTCAAAGGCCTCATCCGTCAGTAGTATCCTCATGGCGTCGGCATGGGCTATCTGCCGCGTCAGAAAAGTCGCCCCGGGCCCCCCGCCAACCCATCCCTGGCTCAGCAGCGCGAACTTGAACTGGGCGTGCTCCTCGCAGGCGACCCGGATGTCCGTGGAGGTGAGCATGATATAAAATCCCGCACCAGCCGCCTAGCCGTTTATCGCGTCGATCACGGGTTTCCAGATTTGGGGATAGTG
>JADFFS010000076.1 GCA_022568195.1 Chloroflexota bacterium
CAGGTGTGCCGGTCATCGAACATCCGCTCGTGCAGTTCGCCGACGATCTTGGCGATAACGTCATATCCACCGAGACGGTCGTACAGTGTAGCTTGGGCTGAGTTTGTTGCAGCCATAGTCGGACTTCCCCTGCTTCGACTCGAGATGGGCATGCAATTCGGACGAATCCCATTATACTGATGCGAATCCGGGTTAGCTATGCGCTGTCGATGGCCTTGGTGCCCTGCTCCTGGGATTGAAATGGTTCACGAGAAACCGTGCCGCTAGGCTAGTGGGCCTCGATGATTTGCTGAAACTCGGCCAGCTTGTCCAGCACCGCTGTCCGCTCGCGGGGTTGCGGGTTCCTGGGGTCCTTGGCCTTGGGCAGCCGGCCCAGCTTTAGCATCGCCGCCATCAGCAGCAGCCTGGCCTTATTGGTATCCAGATTGCTGCCCGCGATGCTCAACGAGTCCCGGTCGCCGGGGACACGCCCGCCCGGGTCGGCCCTTCCAACCCGCACCACCGGCATTCCGCTGTACGCGGCGATCGCCAAAGCCGCATGCTGGGCGCTGGACCCCATGCCGTAGGGAGAAGTGCCCTCCAAAATAAAGCCGTGTAGCTGGGGAGCAGTCCCATCCCCTTGCCTCTGGTGTGCCAAGGCCTGGTCGATACGAGCCAGGATGTCAACCTCATCGTCTGGGTCCGGTCCGTGGTCCTCGCCCATGTAGGCGCCGTACTTGACGATGTGAACGCGGGGTATGCTGGATCCCAGCAGCAGGCCCTCGGAGTCTTTGACCAGCACACGGGTTAAGGCTGCGTCGCCCACCGTGTCAGTAAACTCAACAACGTTTCGCAGCTTGTTCAGGTTTACCTCGGAGTTGGCGGTGTGCTTGTAGGCCGGCCGGTACCAGATGGTGGTGGGCGGGCCAACCGTGCCCAGGATTCCACCGTGGCCGCCGGTGGCTTTGTAGTTCCCCGGCCGGTCATCGGCTTTCTTGAACTCCCGGGCGGCATAGATCCGTTCGTCCTGCACGCCCACGGCGCCCAGCCCCTCGCCCTGGCCCGACAGTATGAACTCCACGGCATCCACGATGTTGCGGTCGCCGTCGTTGGCCAGCTGGCCGTGGGTGCGCTGGGAGGCGCAGGCCGCGATGGGCAGGTCGGTGTCGATGAGCAGGCTGAGCCAGTAGCAAGTTTCCTCAACCGTGGGGCTGCCCTCCAGCCAGATGCCGCCGGCGTACTGGCCGCTGTCCAGGGAGCGTTGCACCGTGTTGGTTACCCGGGCCAGGTCCGAGTAGCGCGGCCGGTTGCTGATGGCGTAAGGCTTGTAGGGGAAGTAGTCGACGCCGGAAACCTCACCCTGGCGGCTGAATCCACTTGGAGGCAGAGCGCGGATGAAGTCGTAGTCGGCTTTGCGGTCCAGGATATTGCCTTCGCCATGCTCATCCCGGCCGGAGATGCTGCGGTCGATATCGGCGAAAATTCGGGAGGCGTCTGGATAAAAGAACTGCCTTCCCCCGTACTTGAGTGCGGCGTCCACCAGGTCTCCTTCTTCGAACGGGGCTCCCTCCGAGTCCCCGTTGGCGCGGCGTCCCATATAAGGCAGGGGATAGGCTCCGTCCTCGGGACGCAGCTCCACCTCGTAGTATTCTTTGCCATCGTCCTGGTAGACATCCCTGGCATCCTCTTCCAGGGGATGCGCCGTGAATTTTCTGATACGGACCGTCACCGGCTCGTACAGGACCTGAGCGGCCAAATGGTCGTAGCGGCCCTCCAGTACTCGCTCGCCCGGTTTTCTCCCCTTGTTGCTGGTGACCAAAGTGGGAGAGTTGGCGATGGTTGACGTGGGACCGGAGAAAACCGCGATTCTCGGTTTTGCCATGATGTCCTCCTTAATTATTCCCCACCGGCCGCCCTGGAAGTAGCGAGGAGAGTTTCGAATATCCTTAGAAGGCAGGCCGCTGCAGCACGGCCGGGTCGATCTTGCGGGGAATAAGCTGGCCGTCGTTGGGACTGCCCAGTAGCTGCCCGTTGTCCACCATCACCTTTCCCCGCAGGAGTACCGTGGTGGGCCAACCCTCCACCTCCCATCCCTCCCACGGGCTGTAATCCCGTACGTGCAGGTCATCCATGGACAGGTTTTTCTTCGCCGAGGGGTCGATGATGGCGATGTCGGCGTCGCTGCCCACCATGATTGCCCCTTTTCTGGGGTACAGCCCCAGCAGCTTGGCGGCGTTGGTGGAGGTAACGTCGGCATACCGCTCAAGGGACATTCCCTGCTTGACCACGGCCTCGGTGTAGTTCACCCCCATGCGAATCTCGATGCCGATGTTTCCGCCGCGCACGTCCACCACGTTTCGCCCGGCGATTTTGTCCAGGTAGGTGGTGAAGCTGCTGTCCGTGGCGGTAAAGGACAGGTCGTTCTTGAGAAGCCCCTGCCATAGGTGCTGCCGGTCATCCTCGTACTTCAGGGAAGGATAGGTATGGTACTTCATACCGTCCTCCTCTTTGTAATTTTCGCAGTTGAAGGACAGGGCCAGGGTCAGCACCTCTCCGTAGACGGGCATGCCCAGGCTGCGGGCCTCGGAGATGACGTCCAGTCCGTCACTGGCCGTCACGTGGACGAAATACAGTCCCACCCCGGTTCGCTGGGCCAGCCGCACCACGGTGCGGAAGGCCAGGTCCTCCACGGCCTTGGAGTGGATCATGTGGACGTTGTACCAGTCCCAGTGGCCCCTTTGTTGGGCCAACAGATAGTTGTACATCAACAGCTCGTCGTCCTCCCCATGGACCGCCAGCACACCACCGTGCCGGGCGATCTGGGTCATCACGTCCTCAAGCCGGCCTGAGTCGATCCTGCCGATGGGGGTCAAGCTGTGCACCCTGCCCTCGGGAGGGCGAATGTCGGTGGTGAAAATCTTGACGCTGGGGAATCCGGCGTCGATCAGCTCTTTGTAGCGGGAGATGGCGTCGGGGGTGTTGGAGTTTCGGTAGATACAGTGGGTGGAATAATCGGTGTAAGCGTTGCCCAGCCAGGGCGCGATAAAGTCGTGGATACCCTGGGCCAGGTCCCCTTCGTTGGGCACAGGGGCGAAGTCGATGACCGTGGTGGTGCCTCCCCAGATGGCGCCCAAAGAGTGGTCGATGGGCCCGGCGTTGGGCGTGCCTTGCACCAGCTGCCGGGCTCCGGGCTGAACGTTGGCGGCGGCGTGGGCGTGGGGCTCGATCCCGCCGGGCACCACTATCTTTCCGGTGGCGTCGATGATGCGCGCCCCCTCATCAGGCAGAATCCCAGGCAGGGTGACGGCCACTATTTTCTCGCCTTGCAGCCCCAAATCCCACTCCCCTACACCCGAGGGCGTAACAATCCGGGCCCCTTTGATTATCATGTCCAGCATTGATCTCTCCTATGTGTGGCGCTCGACCATCCCTTCGGCTGCGCTCAGGGCAGGCTCTAACCTTCCCCCGTAAAGGGGGAAGGGATCGGTCCTCTCTCCATTTACGGCGGAGTTAGAGAGTGGGTGATCTTCAACGGTATATCACCACTCAGCTTTTGTTGGTCCTGGCAGAAATTCGCTCCAGGTCGAAGCCGTAGAGCCGGGCTGTGTTGCCGCCGACGATCTTGGCTTGCTCCTCCGGCGGGACTCCCTGCAGTATCTGGTCCAATATCTCCCGGGACTTGGGAAAGGTGGACTCGGAGTGGGGGTAATCGGAGCCCCACATCAGGGTGTCCACGCCGATCAGGTCCCGCATTCTCAGGCCCACGGCATCCTCTTGGAAACTCAAGTAGACGTTGCTGTGGAAGTAATCGCTGGGAAGCAGGTTGCCTTTGAACCGGTAGGTCGCTTCTTCGTGGCGTTCGTTGTAGGTGTAGTCCATGGTTCCCAGCAGGTGGGGCACCCAGGCCAGCTCGAACTCGACGATGGCCACCTTGAGTTCGGGGTAGCGCTCAAACACTCCCGAGAAAATCATGTCGCAGATGGAGGTGGCAGGCCAGAAGACCTTGTTGGCCCTGCCGCTGGCGTCCCGGATGCCGGTACCGCCGGCCCCCCGGCTTCTCCCTTCCCGCCGGGTTGCGGTGTGCAGACTCAATGGCATGTTGAGGTCTTGGGCGGCAGCCCAGAAAGACTCGTACTCGGGGCTGTCGTACCGGCGGTCCTCGGTGGGGTACTCGGCTATCATGCCGCCGGCCAGCCCCAACTTGGCCGTCCGCTCCAACTCCTGGATACCTTCCCGAACGTCGTCCAGGTTTATCATGGCCACGCCCTTGAGCCGGTCCGGGTTGGTATTGCAGAACTCGGTCAGCCAGTCGTTGTAGGCCCTGAATACCGCGGACATCAGCTCCGAGTCGGCGATCTTGAAGTAGAAAAGGCCCTGGGACGGATAAAGCACCTCGCCGGAAACCCCGTCCAACTCCATGTCGCTGATGTGCTGGTCCGGGTCGTATCCGCCGGTGTGGACATCTTCAAACCGGCCGTGGGCCGAGATGGTCTCCGGAGCGTCAAACCTGGCGCCGGCGTTGGAGATAAGGCCTATGCCGGCGATCATCTGGTCCCCTTCAACGACCAGATGGTCGACGCCGCCAACCCGCTCCATGTGGGGCGCCCTGTCCTTGAACCTGGAGTCGATTCTTTCGGTCCACAAGTCCGGGGGCTCGAAAACATGGGAGTCGGAGGAAATTACAACGTGGTTGTCCATGGCGCATCCGTCCTGAGTAAGTTGAGCGTCCCAGGGGCGCGGTCAGGCCTATTCTACACCTCGGCGACACCTGGGCGGGTGGCGGCGCCTTCCAGCCGGAATCTCCGAGGAGAGAGAATAATTTTAACCTGTGTTTGGCTAACATATGGACATATGAAGACGAATATAGTGGTGAAGACGGGGGAGGGATAAACTCCCCGCCGCAGGCTATATGGTTCGCCATGTGGGGCGTTCCCGACAAGTCCTATTGGGAACTTCGCCTCACAACATCGTAGGTTGGATCGGTCTCTCCGCTATTCGTTTCTTGTCTGTAGGGGTCGACTACCTAAATCCAATCCGGCAGCCCGCACCGTCTCGGCGGTGACCGTGTTGGGCAACCTGTAGCCACGGAACAACCAGAAGCCCAAAAAGGCGAGAAGTCCGGCCACGGGTCCCACCATACGTATGCCAAGAGGGTCCTCAGCAGTCCTTCCCAGCAGGAAAACAGCCCCAAGGACCAAAGGAGAAAGGGAGGAGCCGATTTTCTCAAACAAGTTCTGGGTTGCGTAGAACACGCCCTCCCGTCGGTGCCCGGTGAGTAGCTCGTCGTAATCGGTGATGTCGGCGGTGATGGCCTTGGGCAGCAGGTTCACGCCGGCCATGGGAAAGCCGACAAGAAATGCGATCACCATCGCTTGAACCAGCTTGGGCACGCCGGGAATAAACCCCGCAAAGACCAGCATAGGCAAGAATAACGCCGTGCCCAGCAAGGATAAAGAATACACCCATCGTTTCGTCCTGGTGTCGCTGAGCCTCCACAGAAAGAAGGCACCAACCGACATACCCAATACGGCCGCTATCCCCATCAAGGATGTCAATGCTCCGTTCCCAAGCGACTTGCCGCCGACGAAGGGTAACCAACTCAACAGTTGGACTTCCCCCAAAACCGCATCAACGAAGAATGGCAGCCACGCGATCACCATAGCCACGGCCAGCTGAAAAAACACGAACGTCGGGAGGAAATAGAGAAACTGTTTGTTTTTCAAGGTCGCCGTGAACGCGGCTTTTAACGCTATTTGTGCCGGTGGGGTATCTCTGGGGGCGTGCCGCCACACCCCCATAAGCCCCAGATACCGGAAGGCTAGTCCTGCGATAGCGACAGCTGCACCCATGAGCTGAAAGCCCACGGCATCTTTTATCACGCCCGTCAGCGCCAAGCCCAGAACCGCGCCGAGGAGGCCGAAATAGAGTTGCCAGGCTACGATGCTCATGCGGTCCCGGTGGCTCCGCGCAATTTCGGGAAGCAGCGATTCGTATGGCCCACCGGACAGTGTGCTGGAGAGAAAGAACAGTTCCAGCACGACGAAGATGTAGACGGCATTCACCGCGGTGGCATCACCACCCGGCGATAGCCAGAGTAGCCAAAAAAAGAGGGCGTAAAAAGGAGTGGAGAAGAGCACAAAGGGCAACCGGCGGCCCCAGCGGCTTCGGGTGCGGTCGCTCCACCAGCCGATGATCGGGTCATCCAGGGCTTCGATGACGCGGCCCGCGGTCAGCAGAATTCCGGCGAATAGGGTGGTTTCTAGTTGAAATAGACCCAGGTTCAGAGATGGGATAGCAGGGATCGATGACCCACCCTGCGGGGTGATCAGAAAGAAAAAGAGCCATAAATTTCTGGTCTGCGCGATGGCCGAGCTGCCGATCTGGTCCGAAGTATACAGGAGCTTGTTAATGAAGGGCAGGCGGCCGGTATCTTCAGTGTCCACTTACAGTGCCCTCACTGCCGCCTCCAATTGCTCCGTCGCTACCCGATAGTCTGCTCGCCGAGGGAATATTATCGGCTGCCCGAACCTGATTTCGACGTCTCCTCTTGATAGCAGGCCAGCGCGGTCGAAGACACCTCCCTTGTGTAGCACCACCCGGATGGGCACTACCGGGGTACGGCTCTCCACGGCCACCAACCCGGTGCCAGGCTTGAAAGATTCCATGCCCTCGCGGTTGCTACGGCCCTCTGGATATATGAGCACCGACCACCCCCAGTCCAGCAACTGACCCAAGTTTTGCAGGCTGGGACGTATCGCTCCCTCTCGGGAGAAGGGGAAAGAATTCCCCAGCAGGGGGCCTCCGATACGCCATAGAGGATTCCCGAGGATGAAGTCTGCCGCGGCTGCCGGACAAAGGCGGCGCCGCCAGCGCGGCGGCAGCGCCATCATAATAAAGGGGTTGTCCATCTTCACGTTGTGGTTGGCAGCGAACAGCAAGGGGGCCTCGAGACCGTCCAGTCGTTCCAGCCCGGTGACTCGCACTTTGTAAAAAATACGTAGAAGCGGGAATATCACGCCACTTTGTAGCAATACCCGCAGCACGCCGCACCATAGGCTCCTGCCCCACGCTGGGAAAGGCAACGTTTGCTCTCCACCTCCGGCTTGAACCAGAGCCTCTAGCTCACGGAGGGTGGTGGCAGAACTTAGCTGCTCCTCATCCACGTACACCCCCAAACCTTCCTCGATGGCGGAAAGCAGTTCCACCCGGCCCAGGGAATCAAGGTTAAGGTCCAAGCCCAGGCTTTTGTCGGGAGTCAAGGCCTCTGGAGGAATGGAACACACCGAGGACAATATCCGCTGCAGTTCGCTGATGGGCGCGGTCTGCGGCGCTGCTCCTTCGGCACGAGCCTCCGGTTCCGGCTCCCTGCCCTGGCTAAGCAGGAAATCCATAACCAGCGGTTTTTTGACCTTTAGCGTATGGGTGCGGGGGAAGTCGTCCTCGGGCCACACCGTAAACCCCTGGATTTGCTGGTGGCCTGCCAGGAGTTGGTTGGCGGCACGAACCACGTCAGCGGCCTGGAAACCAGACTCTAGCAAGAACACCGCGTGAACGGTTGCGTCTCCGCCATTGGCGGGCAGTCCGACCACTACGCCATCCCGTACTCCAGCCTGATTGCGAATGACGTTCTCGATGTCCTCCGGGTAAACGTTCTGCCCATTGGGCAGGACGATCAGGTCCTTTTTCCTGCCCTTGAGGTACAGGTAGCCTTGGTCGTCCAGATAACCGAGGTCTCCAGTCTTGTACCAACCGTCTTCAAAGGCGGCGCTAGTGGCTTCAGGGTCCTGCCAGTAGCCCTGGGTGACGTTTGGGCCGCGAGTCAGGATCTCGCCGTCGGCGGCAATGCGCACTTCCTGGCCCGGAAGCACCCGGCCGACTGAACCTTGCCTTTGGTGGCGGAACGTGTCGGTGGTAATTACCGGCGAAGTCTCTGTGGTACCGTAGCCCTGCAAAACAGGAATGCCCAGGAGGGCCCACTTCCGGCTTAGCTCGGGGTCCAAGTACGCCCCACCGGACATCATGAAGGCAAGGCCGCCGCCCAGCCGGCGGTGTACCGTGCGAAAGAGCAATCGGCGGGCCCAGATTGGCAAAGCCGAAGCTGCGCGCAGAAGCAATCGCCACCGTCCCTCTTTCCCCTGGGCCCTCACCTCCCGCTCAATAGCGTTCATGAACAGCAGGAGCGCCTGGGGCACCAAAGCAATATTGGTAACGCGATTCACCCTCATGGTCTTAAAGATAATGTTTGGCTGGCGGCTGACCGCATAGACAACACTGGCGCCGTGGTAGAGGGGAATCAGCAAGCCGGCCGTTTGCTCCAGCATGTGACTGAGGGGCAGAAGGGAGAGCAGCCGATACGATGGCCTAACGGGTACCATGGCGCTCGTGGCGATCACATTAGAGACCAGGTTTCGGTGGGTAAGCACCACTCCCTTCGGCTCACCAGTAGTACCCGAGGTGTACATTAGCTCGGCGATGTCGCCGGCTTCAATCGAAGGTTCTGTCTCTGGGGATCCCATCTCCTCCAGAATCTCCTCCAGGTCCTCTATCGGAAGTGTTGGTAGGCCTGAACTGTCCAGCACTTGCGACGTTTGGCGAGATAGAAAAGCAAATTTGGGCTCGGTTTGCTCCACTACTCGGCTCACGAAGTCAGGAGCGCTACGCACGTCTAACGGTACTAACACCACCCCGGCTCGGAGGCATCCGAAGAAAGCTGTTACCCACTCTGGGCAGTTGTGAGCCCAGATTATCGCTCGGTCTCCTTTAACCAGGCCGTGCTGTGCCAGTAATGCGCTGACCTTACCGGAGGATTCCCAAAGCTGACTGTAGGTCCACCGCCGTTGCCGCACACCTTGGGCGATTGACAGGGCTGTAGACGGGCCAAACCGTGCGGAAGCATCTCTTAGCAGGTCCACCAGTGTGTCCAACTGCAACACCTCCGTTTCTCGTGCGCCGATGTGTCCCGATATCCTACCGGCCTCGGCGGTCACGCGCTCATGTGCGTTACCGGTCCATGAACCGGTGGCCTGCGGGTCGCTTTCAATTCAAGCTCTCTGAGAAGCGGCGCAACGCTTGCGAGGCATTTTTCAACAGGGGCGGATAATGACTTAGACACAGGACCTCGAAGTCTAGTCCAGCAAGCCGCCGAACCGACTCCTTGGCTTGGGCCATGTCGGCGGTAAACAAGCGTGAAGGAAGTTGAAGCCTTCCGCGACGAAATTCCAGAGCGTCACCGGCGATGAGCAACCCCTCGCTACTAGAGTACAGGCTGATACTGCCTGGAGTGTGTCCCGGAGTATGCACGACCTCCATCCCGCCCAAAGGTTCGAACATATCCCCATCCTGCAGGCAGAGGTCCACCGAAAAGCGAGGTGGCCGGGAAAGCCGAACAAACGGAGCCATAAGGAAAGCCAACAGCGGGTTTTGGAACGGGCCGGGAAGAGGCTTCTGCCCTTGGACGAAAGGGACCTCGCTCTGGTGAACGGCCACCCTGCCTCCAGAGACATTTTGAAGATGGGCGATTCCTCCGATGTGATCCAAATGGTAATGAGTGGAAATTATGTATGAGATCTCTTCCGGTGAGCGGCCTAAAGACCGTAGGTATTCCAGGATCCGGGGACCGCTTCCCCGGCGGCCGGCGTCGATGACTGTAATCCTGTCTTCCACCACCAAAAACGCGCAGGCGCCCCCGGCCGGGATCTGGTACAGATTAGCCGCGATCTGCTTTGCGCCGCGCATTCATAGCCTTAAATTCCCTGGTCTCGTGCTGTCTCTGAATCGGTGCCTCAGTATAGTGGCTAGGATCTATGACCGTCAACGAAACTGTTCGGAAATCGTAAAAAAGGTCAAAGAACGTAGGATGGATTGCTCGTCTGGTCCCCCTTTAGCTGAGCATCACGTCTGGAAGCGACAGCACAGTTGTCACCCCCGTCCATGACCAGCATAATGTGGCATTGTGATGACCACCATGGCTCAGAGAGGTCTGACCCTGGCGCAGTCGGTGCTGCGAGATTTCTCCAAGAACAACGGCTCCTATATGGCGGCCGGAATAGCGTACTGGACCCTGTTCTCCCTGTTTCCACTGGCGTTGGCCGGCATCTCGTTCCTCGGTTTTTTCTACCCGACGCCCCAGAAGCAGGAAGAGATCATCGAACGAATCATCGTGCTCGTTCCGGTCTCCGGCGACTATCTCGCCGATCTGATAAACAGCTTGGCGCGTGCGCGAGGCGCCCTGGGGTTGTTGGCGATCATTGGGCTCCTCTTCTCCGGAGCCAAAGTGTTCGCCGCGATACGACGAGGCATCAACCACGTATGGGATACCAACACGCCTCACTCGTTCATGCTGGCCCGGGCCATCGATTTCTTGATGCTACTAGGGGTAATGTTGCTCGTCGCCGTAGTCCTGATATTCGGCGCCATGATCTCGGGCTTTCTAAGCCTCGTTGGCCCGGCATCCGGCGTTGCCGGGGTTGCACTACAGATATTCCAGGAGATCCTTGTGTGGGGGTTCACCTTCGGGGTCTTCATCCTGCTGTACCGCTACATTCCGAGCACCGAGGTAGCGTGGCGCGATATATGGCTTGGGGCGCTCGTAGCGACTTTGCTTTTCCATGTGGTCAGGATAGGGTTCACCTGGTTCATCATCCACGCCGAAGGCTTCAACATCGTGTACGGTTCGCTGGGCGCCCTGTTTGCCGTTCTTTCCTGGGCCTACTTTTCGTCATTGGCGTTAATGTGGGGCGCCCAGGTGGTGGCCACCTACAGCCGCCTGTATGGCTCTGGGGCGAGTGCAGTACGCCGTGAAATGCCATAATCGAAGATGAGGCCTATGCGGGGCGGGTGGCGGCGCCTTCCAGCCGGAATCTACGGACGAACCGTTGCAGTGCCACCAACGCCCACAAGGACTCTATCACCGTGATAGGGTAGACCGCTGCCAGGCCGCTGTAGGCCGCCGTTAGGGCCGAGCCTATGGCAAACACCAGAACCATCCATTTGGACCTGCTTTCCAGCCAGTAGCTGAGGAACATGATGGTCACCGCGATGGAACCAAACAGGGTCAGCAACGCTACCTCCCCGCCTTCAGGGCAACCGTTGGGTCTAAATTGGCGCCGGCCCAATAAGACCAGCGAACCGCAGGCCCCAGAGCACCACTGCCAGCACGGTGGACCCAACCAGCGTTAGCCACGCTCGCTGTCTCCAACTGAAACGCCAACGGGAACGCCAACTGGGCCGCCGGGACAGCTCCAGGTACCAGCCCCGCCCCAGCATGGCTATAGTCAGGGCTAAAAAGGGCCACGTCAGCACCCGCAACGCGGGCGCCAGGGCCAGCCCAGCGGAGGTTCCCCCCAACAAGCCGAGCAAGCCGGGTATGACTCATCACCAGGGCAAGGGAAGCAGACCGCTCAACACGGCCACGAAGGGCTTTTCGATTTGGAACAGCTTGAGCATCCGGGCACACCTCCAGTTTGTTGGGACCGATTATAAACCTTCGGGCTATAAACCATCCGGCCAAACGGAAAGACAATATTGGTACAATAAGGCGTGGAACGGCAGATTGGAGGATTCAACGTGTCAGACGTTACATTACGCACAGCGATAGGCAACTACGGACACACCAAGCCCTTGAAGGACGGCACCGTCGAATCCGACCGTTTTGAGATGGAGCACATCGACGTCTCTCCGGTCACCAGTATCTTCCGGCGCATGGTTAGGGGATTGGAGTTCGACGTTTCCGAAATGGCCCTTTCCACCTACTTGTGCGCCAGGGCCCATGGAAAAGCCTTTACCGGGATACCCATCTTCCTCACCCGTAGCTTCTACCACGGGGGAATCGTTTACCATTCCCGGTCCGGGATAAAGTCGCCCACCGATCTGGCTGGTAGAAAGGTGGGAGTTCGAGGTTACACCGTGACGCCAGGTGTATGGACCCGCGGCATGCTGCAGAGCCTCTATGGGTTGGACCTTGATTCGGTCACATGGGTGCTCTCCGGGGACGAGCATGTGGCCGAGTACGTTGCTCCACCCAACGTGGTCTCCTCACCCAACAGCGACTTGGCCGAGATGTTGGTATCGGGGGAGATTGACGCCGCCATCGGAGTGGGCGCCCACGATTCGCCCGACATCAAGCCCCTGTTTCCCGACGCCGCTGAGGCCGACGCCGAATGGTTTAACAGCACGGGAATCTACCCCATAAGCCATATGTTGGTGGCCAAGAACGACCATTTGGAGAGCAAACCATGGCTGGCCGGAGAGCTATTCTCTCTATTCCAGTCGGCCAAGAAACCTTATCTGGAGTTCCTGCATTCAGGGGCGCCGTTGGGCGCCGGCGACCAGGCGTTGATGAATATGGCCAAGCTTGTGGGCGACGACCCGATTCCGTACGGCTTGGAGAGCTCCCGCAAGACCATCGAAACCTTCATCCAGTTCAACGTCGATCAAAAAGTGATTCCCGAAACGGTTAGCGTCGATGAGATATTCGCATCCGTGTAGGGGCATGGCCCTTCCACCGAAGGATGCCCCTACGTCTGGGTGTGCGGCCTGCCCGGTCCGGGTGTAATATTGGGCGCACCGAGAGAACTTAACTTGAAGCTTGACCCCAGTCTTTGAATCAAGATACCGCTTCGCGGTACCCAAAACGGCAGGAGGGCTATGCCATGACCATCCATAAAGGCGTCATGCGGGAAGAGTTGATGGAGCTCTCGCCGGAAGAGCTGTACCGGGAGTACATGGAGAAGCAAGTCAACTTTGGCCGGGCCGCATTGGCCGTGGACCAGAGGCGCTCCCAGAACCGGCTGCACCTCCCTGCCGAAGAAGCTGATGTGGCCAACGCCGGTCCCAACCAACGCATAATCATCGGTCCTGAGCTGGGGTTCAACATCCACAATCTGCACGTGTTCACCTCGGGCCGGGCCGGCGGCTCGGAGCGTTTTCACACCCACGGCGACGCCCTGAAGTACTACATCAAGGGAGCGGGCTTCGAGCAAATCGGCGACGAAACCTTCGAGGTCAAAGTAGGTGACTTCTGCCACGTCCCGGCCAACATCTGGCACGGTACCCAGAACCCCAACCCCGAACCATTGGTTTTCCTGGCGGCGCAGCAGTTCCCGGGGACCTACCGGCAGGTCGCCACACCTTTCATCCGCCTGGAGTACCCCGACGCTCCCCCGGAAGTGAAAGACCTGTCCCTGGAGGAGTTGGGTAAGCTGGACCCTCGGGACCTGTACCTGCGCTACCTGGAAGAGCAGATGGAGTTTGGCAAGGTCGCCTTGGAGATGCAGCGCCGGCGGGAGCAAAAGCGTCTACACGTGCCGGCCGAGGAGGCGCCCCTGATGGAATGGGGTCCGGGCAGGCACCACATCATGTCCCCCGAATTGGGCTTCGACATCTATTCCTTCCACCTGTTCATGGAGCACGTGGCGGCGGGCACGGAGCAAGGGCTGGCGCGGACCTCCGGCGACGCCGTACGCTACTACCTGGCTGGGAGAGGGGAAGAAATAATCGGGGACCAGCGCTTCGAGGTCAAGGCCGGCGACTTTATCTGTGTCCCGGCCGGCAGCCGGCACGAGACGCGCAACCCCCACGCGGAGCCTCTGCGTTTCCTGTGCTGGCAGCAAATACCGGGCACCTACCTGCAAGTCCATGTGCCGGACCTGCCAGTGGACTGAACCAGCCCGCGCCTACCTCCCCGTGTCATTCTGAGCGAAGAGAAGAATCTCCCCCTAGCACCCCCACGAAATGGCACCGTTATTGTGAGCTACTACGTTTACATGATGAGCAACGCTTCCAAGACCCTATACGTCGGCGTGACCAACGACCTTCCCCGCCGGGTAGTGGAGCATAGAAACAAGACGGGCAGCGCCTTCGTAAGGAAGTACAATGTGACCAGCCTCGTGTATTTCGAAGAAACTGAAGAAGTGGGTGCCGCAATTGCTCGAGAAAAACAAATTAAGGGCTGGCTGAGAAGTAAGAAGGTCGCCTTGATTGAGTCGGCCAATCCAGAATGGAGGGACCTGAGTAGGGAGTTTGTTTAATCATTAGCCGAGTCGGTAGCAAGATGTCCGAAGGGAGATTCTTCGGTTCGCTCAGAATGACAGGGTGCTACGCTACTATTCAAGAGAGCGTAAACTACAGCCAAAGTGAAGCCCGCACGGGCCGGCATTGGCTATCCATGTTATCCGACCTCGGTGCTAGTTTAGTAACCCACCAGCGGTAACCAAGACCCCATCTTAGCGATCTGGGAGATTCGGAGCGCAGCATGTCCCAAAGCTATATCGGCGCCCCCGTGACCCGCCGGGAGGACGTGCGTTTCCTAACCGGGAAGGCCACCTTCGTCGATGACGTGGAGCTGCCCCACATGCTGCATGCCGCCGTTCTGCGCAGCTCTCACGCTCACGCCCGGATACTAGGCATCGACACGGCGGCGGCCTTGGAGATCCCTGGCGTGGTGGCTGTTTTTACTTTCCAAGACATTGTGAACACCGTGGATCCCAGGCCCATACCCATGAGGCGGGGATCGTTCTCCGGGCTGGAGCGGTTCCTACAGTATCCCTTGGCGGGGGACAAAGTGCGCTACGTGGGCGACCCCGTGGCGGTGGCCGTGGCCGAGAGCCGGTACGTGGCCGAGGATGCGTTGGACGCCATCGAAGTGACCTACGATCCGCTTCCGGCCGTCACCGACGTTTGGCAGTCCCTGCAAGGCGACACTTTACTATTCGAAGAACACGGCACCAACCTGGCGTTCGAGTTCTCCGGGTCGCTGGGGGATGTCGACCATGCCTTTAGCCAGGCTGATTACACCCGTAAAGAAGAGTTCCGTTGCCACCGCCACACCGGCAATCCCCTGGAGACCCGGGGGTTGGTGGCTTCCTACTCGCCGGGGACCCAGGAGATCACCGTGTGGGGCGAGACCAAGGTGCCCCACTTCAACCGGGGCGTGCTGGCCTCGTTGTTGCAGATGCCCGAACACAGGATCCACTACATAGAGCCCGACGTGGGAGGAGGCTTCGGCATACGCGGTGAGTTCTACCCGGAAAACTTCCTGATTCCCTTTGCCTCGGTGAAGCTGGGCCGGCCCGTAAAGTGGATCGAAGACCGCATGGAGCACCTGATCTCGGCCAATCACTCACGGGAGCACGTGTGCCGGCTGGAGATGGCGGCCAAGCAGGACGGCACCATCCTGGGCATGAAGGCGGAAATCTACGGCGTACTGGGAGGCTACGTTCGCACCCACGGCGTCAGCGTGCCCATCGGGACCGCAGCCATGCTGATGGGTCCATACCACATACCCAACTACCAGTGGCATGTCAGGTGCCTGCTGACCAACAAGGTGGGAATGGGCACCTTTAGCGCCCCGGGCCGCTACGAGTCATGCTTCTTCCGGGAGCGGATGCTGGACCTGGTGGCCGGCGACCTGGGAATAGACCCCACGGAATTACGGCTCAAGAACCTGATCCCACCTTCCGCCATGCCTTACGAGGTGGGTATTACCCGGCCCGAAGGGTCTCCCATGGTCTACGACAGTGGGGACTACCCAACGGTGCTACGGAAGGCTCTTGAGATAATCGACTACGACGGGATCAAGCCCAAGCAAGGGCGGCAACCGGACGGGAAATACCACGGTGTGGGCGTAGCCTGTTTCGTGAAAAGCACCGGT
>JADFFS010000246.1 GCA_022568195.1 Chloroflexota bacterium
GGAATAGATATGCGCTTCGGAACCTTCGTATTTTCCATTAGCGGCGATCCTCAGGAAGATGGCCGTGTCATCGACAATACCTTGAGGGAAGCCGAGCTGGCCGAGGAAATCGGCATGGACGCAGTGTGGCTCACCGAGCACCATTTCGACGGCGCGGTGGCCTACGCCGACCCGGTGGTTTTCGGCGCTGCCGTAGCCGCCCGCACCAAACGGGTCAAGATCGGGTTCGCCGTGGTTGAAATGGCGCTGCACCATCCGGTGCGGCTGGCGGCGCAGACAGCCTTGTTGGACAATTTGAGCCACGGCCGCCTCATCGTTGGCACTGGGAGAGGGTCCGCTTACAACGAGTACGAGTACATAGGCTTTGGCATCACCCTGGAGCAGGGCCAAGAGATGCTGCAAGAGGCCGAGGAGCTGTTGGTTAAGGCCTGGACCGGAGAAAACGTCGACCATCGGGGCAAGTTCTGGAAGGCGTCCTTCCCGATACTTCGCCCCCGCCCGTACCAGAAGCCTCACCCGCCGCTGGTGCGCGCCTGTATCTCCGAAGCCTCCATTGTGGAGATGGCCAAGATCGGACGGCCCGTGCTGGTGGGAATCCAGACCGTGGAAAACCTGCGAAAACGCTTCCACGCCTACCGGGACACCATGCTGGCGGCAGACTACTCCCAGTCTATGGTGGAGAACGCCCTGGACCAGTGTTGGGCCCAGCGGGCGTTGTACGTGACCGACAGTAACGACGAGGCCCAGGAAGTGGCCGCCGCCGCGTTAAAACGGTACCGGGACCACCTGCTTGACGCCCGGATCAAGTACAACCCCGGCGGCGTCCCGCCCCGCGACCCGTCCCTGCCCACACCTGCCGGCGAAATGGTGGAGCATGCTTTCTTGGCTGGCACGCCGGCTAGGGTAGCGGATCAAATCGCTGAGCTGAAGGATGCCGGGGTCCCCAACCTGATGCTCAACGTCAATGTGGGTCAGTTGACGCCCCAGCAAGTGGAGAAGTCCATGCGCTTGTTCGGCTCCCAGGTTTTGCCCAAGTTCCGCGATTGATAAGACAATTCCGCCGGAAATGCGCCGGAGCCCCTCGATGTAAGATACGTTAGGAACCTCTGACCCCTGGTCCAGGAGGCGCGGATGACATCAGGCAAGCTGTTCGACCTGACCGGCAGAGTCGCCATCGTCACCGGAGGCAACGGCGGCCTGGGCCTGGGCATGGCCTTGGGACTGGCCGAGGCCGGTGCGAACATAGTGGTTGCGGCCCGGAATCAAGAAAAGACCGCGGCTGCGCTGAGCCAAATCCAGGCTCAGGGCGTCAAGGCCATCGGTGTCACCGTGGATGTCAACCTGGAGTCGGACATTACCGCAATGGTGGGCCGGACCATGGAGGCTTTCGGCCGGGTGGACATCCTGGTGAACAACGCTGGAATGACGGTGCGAAAAGAACCCCAGGAGCTCAGCGTGGACGAGTGGGACCAGGTGTTGAATGTGAATCTGCGGGCCGGGTTCCTGGCTGCCCGTGACGTCTATCCCCACATGAAGAACCAGGGAGGCGGAAAGATCATTTGCATCGGCTCCATGTTCTCCATTTTCGGCGGTGGTGGCAGCGGCGCGCCCTATTCGTCCAGCAAGGGCGGCTTAGTCCAGCTGTCCAAAAGCCTGGCCGTGGCCTGGGCCAAGGATAACATCCAGTCCAACGCCATCCTGCCCGGCTGGTTCATGACCGAGCTGACATCGACGGTCCCCGTGACTCAGCCGGAGCGATTCGACTTGATAAGCCGCCGTATCCCCACCGGGCGCTGGGGCCAACCCGAGGAGCTAAAGGGCGCGGTGGTATTTCTGGCCAGCCCGGCCTCGGACTACGTAACCGGAGCCGTGCTCACCGTGGACGGCGGGTACTCGGTCACCTGACTCCGTCCATCACAACTGGTCCAGGGCCTGGCGGGAGAGCATCATCTTCACCGGGCTGATGGGCCGGAAGGTGCGGGACACCCTCACGTCGCCGGCCAGGCTCAGCAAGGTGTAAGCGTCGTAGGGGGCCATGCCCTTATCCTTGACCAGGAAGTCCACCATCTCCCGCACCGCCTGCCTCATCGCCGTCCCCAGGTCGTCGCCGTAGGACAACACGACGTAGTGGTCCGGAGTCAAGGCCCGGGGACTGGCTATGCCCATGCCCTTCTCCACCGTGACTCGCAAATGGGTGTCCGCCGAGCATTCGGCTCCCGTGCCCGCCACCGCGCCGTCGCCCACCACGGCGTGGCAGTCGCCCAGGGCCAGCAACCCGCCGGGAACGAACACCGGAAGGAACAGGGTGCTGCCCGCCACCAGCTCCTTCATGTCGATGTCCCCGCCGTAGGGTCCGCTGTCGCTGGCGGTGCTTTGCACGTAGGTGGGAGTGGTGGCCACCAGGCCCATGGAAGGGTTCAAGGGGAGACGCACTCCGCTGGGCAACACCGCATGGCCGCCCTCCAGCTTGACGATGGTGGCATAAGCCTCGGTAAACTCCTGCTCCAGGAACCCCCGGCCGGGCATCACCATGTGGGTTGCTTCCTCTTTGGGGGTGATACTGAGGAACTCCACCCGCAGCGCGTCTCCCGGTTCGGCGCCGTTGACGTAGATGGAACCGGATGCCGGGCCCTTCAAGGACCTGGCGTCCAGCACGGCCGGGTCGCGTTCGCCCTCGAAGGCGTCCCAGGTTTCGACCATCAGCTCCTCCCCCGAGTCTATGGTGATGGCCGGGGGAACTTCGGCGTCAAGGACGTATATATGGTTTTCCCGTCCCAATCGTTTCATCTAGTAGCCTCCCAGGTTGGCTAATAGGCCGCGAATAAATCCCCCTCAATCCCCCTTTACCAAAGGGGGATTGAGGGGGATTTGACCTCTTAACATCAGCTATGCTCAAGTTTGTCGGCTATCACGGTGCTGAGTGAAGTGGCGTCTGACGGTAACTGACACCGCCCTCAGGGTCCAGGTCCACCACCGTTACCTCCGCCACCGGGTCGTTGGTTGACGGTCCACGGGCGGTACCCGAATACACGGCGGTCACCCGGCCCTGGGAAACGTCCACGTGGCGGTCCCAGTGGCCCAAGGCCAGATAGTCGCAGGGGGCCGCCGCCACCTCTTCAGGGTAGATGGGCGATGAGCGCAGGTCCAGGTCGTCGGCAAAGTGGAAGTGGCCGTGGGCCAGGGCCACCAGCCAATGCCCGTTGCGTAGGCTGGGCATCCCTTCCAACGGGCGAAAGTCCGGCGTGTGGCTCGGCATGGCCCGGCCCCAGACGTCCAGGGTCAACTCGGGAAAGGAGATGGCCTGGCCTTTGGTCTCGCTGATGATGTGGAGATTGGGCGGCTTGGCATCGAAAACCTTCCGCTGGTACACGGAATCTTCGTCGTACAAGTCGTGGTTGCCGGGCAATAGTACCGCAGGGGTACCAAGCCGGGCTACCTGTCCCAGGAAGGACTGGACCACCGCGTCGGACACCCGGCCATTGTCGAAAATGTCTCCGACCAACAGCAGCATGTCCCCGCGCAGCCGGGTCACCGCATCTACCACCGCGCGTAGGGCTTCCTCGGCTGTTGGGTGGCCCGTCTGATCGCCCAGATGGACGTCGGATGTGTGGATCAGCCTGACCTTTTTCCTGGATGGCAAATGATGCTCCGCAACCAGCAGCTCAGCGGCCGATTACCCCGGCTTCCCGCAACCGTTCGATCTGCTCGGGGGTGTGGCCGGACTCGGACAGGATCTCCTCGTTGTGCTGGCCCAGCAGCGGCGGATGACGCCTAACCGTGGGAGGGCTGTCTTCCAGTTTCAACGGGGAGGCGGGCACTCGCAGGTCGGGAACATTGGGGTGGGGGATATCCACGAACATGTTCCGGGCCTTAACTTGTTTGTCGTTGACCACGTCGGAGACCCGGTTGATGGGCCCGCAGGGGATTCCAGCCCCGGTGATCAACTCCACCCAGGTGGCAACCGGCTTGGTGCTGAAGATTTCGCTCAGCGTG
>JADFFS010000077.1 GCA_022568195.1 Chloroflexota bacterium
ACCGGCGAGTCCCTTATGAGCAGGGCCGCCAGCTCGGTTCGTTGATCTCTGGGGCCAAGCTGGTGGGTCTGGATAGCAACAACCACCTGCTGATCGAAAGCGAACCGGCCTGGAAAACTTGCCAGGCTGCGGTGCGCGAATTCCTTGGCGTCGGGCCTGCAGCAAGTGCAGAAACTGTCGCCGACGCCCCAATCGCTCCTCCCGATGGTCTGACTCCCCGCGAGGTGGAGGTGCTCCGCCTCATCGCCAGCGGCAAAAGCAACCAGGAGATTGCCACCGAGCTGGTGATAAGCATCAACACCGTCACCAACCACGTGAAGAACATCCTGGGTAAGACCGGCTGCGCCAACCGTACGGAGGCGGCGGCCTACGCCATCCCCAGGGGACTGACTTAGTCCCATTCCCCCTTTTTCCTCTGTCATAGCCACCTTTAGTCCCGGTAGCCATTAGTGGCTATTCCATAGCCAATTCTTGCCGCTATTCTCGGTTCCAAAAATCCCTAGATGTGGCGATGTGACCAGCCGGACGCGCCCCTAGACTCTAATCATCAAGTATTAAGTTGAGTCGAGGGTTTCGCAGATGGCAACGATAGCAGCGGTCCGTCAGCACCCAGTCCCGCGAATCTCATTTCCCCGAATCACCCGGCCATCGGTCTCCGCCGGGACCACAGTGTTTCTTTCCTACATCTTCGCCGGCCTGACCGTCCAGGTCGGCGTGCTGACCCAACTGGGGATAAGCGGTCCGGAGGCCAGCAATTGGTTCTTCATCACCTGGATGACCACCGGCCTGTTTTCACTCATCCTGTCCCTGGTCACCAAGCAACCGGTGTCCATAAATCTTTCGATCGCGGCCATGGTTTTCATAGCCGGTTCTGCCAGCGGCTTCAGCCTGGCCCAGATACTGGGAGCCAACCTGGTGGTCGGCGTGGTGGCGATGGCCCTTTCTCTGCTGCGACTGACGGACGTATTTGCCCGAATCGTCCCTCCCCAGATCGCCATCGGTGTTTTCGCTGGGACGGTCATGGCTTTCATGTGGAAGACATCTATAAGGGCCATTGACGACCCCGTATACTCCGTTCCGGTCATCGGAGGGTTCCTGGTTGCCCTGGTCATCACCCGCAGTCATCTGGTGGCCGTGATCGCCGCCGCCGTGGTTGGGTTTGTGGGTGTGGTTTTTACCGCTGGAATGCCCGACGCCGGCGGCTCCATGGCGCTGCCCCAATTGGCTTTGCCTGCCTTCGACTTCAATCCATCATCGTTGGTGGCGTTGGGATTGCCGCTCCTGATACTCACGGTCGGAGTAGGCAACCTACAAGCCCTGGCGGTCCTTCGTTCGGAGGGATTTCAGGCGAAAGGAAATTCTTACGGCTTCGCGGCAGGCTTGGCCAGCCTGGTAAACGCGCTTGGAGGCGGCCACCCCGCAGCCATTGGCGGAAGCGCCATCGCAATCTCATCGGGTCCTTCTGCCGGGCCCAAGGAGTCACGTTTCTGGGCCATCGCGCTATCGTCCGTACCCACAATGGCCGTCGCGTTGGCGGCCGTTCCAGTGATAGCGGTGGTTCAGGACCTTCCCCTTTCGTTCACCCTCACCGTGGGGGCGTTGGCGCTGACAAAGGCTTTCAGAGCATTGGTAATAAAAACTGTCAGCGGTCCGATGCGGTACGGAGCGATAACAGCGTTCGTTGCCGCGGCGTTGCCCCTGCATCTGGCCGGGTTGCCCATGGCTTTCTGGGCATTGGCCGCCGGGGTTGCGGCGGCTGGTGTATTGGAATCCGGGCAACTGATGAAGGTCTGGCGGCCAAGCCGTGCCGCCGCCTAGCAGGGTTAACCCCAGACCTCCCGCGATGGAGAGGATTTAATTTGCAAAGGGGCGGGTTGATCACCGGCCCCTTTGCTATTAGCTGTCAGGTTTATAGTTCCGGTATCCGTGAAGCGGAAGAAGGCGAGCCGGCCGCATGGCGAGCCGCAGGGGTGTGGTTTTCGTACGCTATAATTGACCCCAGCCCGACAGACTGCCCCTAACATACTACCGAGGAGGTGATGGATGCTGGCCCTGGAAGGCATCAAGGTCTTGGACTTTTGCCGCAACGCCCCCGGCATGTTTTGTACCATGGTCCTGGGGGACCTGGGCGCCGAGGTCTTGATGGTGGAGCGGCCCATGGACAGCCAGCGGGCCGCTTACGAGCGAGTGGCCTCAGGGGTCACCAACGAGGAAGAGGAGCGGCGGCACGCGGCCTACAATGCCTTGCAACGCAACAAGCGAAGTCTCGCGCTCAACCTCAAAGAGGGAGAGGCGCGGGAGATATTTTACAAGCTGGTGGAAACCGCCGACGTTGTGGTGGAGGGCTTCCGCCCCGGCGTGATGGACCGTTTGGGCGCCGGGGAGAAAAAGGTTCGTGAAATCAACCCCCGTGTGGTCTACTGCTCCATATCCGGGTACGGCCAGGACGGACCCTACTCCCAGATGGTGGGCCACGATATCAACTACATATCCTTCGCCGGGGCGTTGGGCCTCATTGGCCGGTCCGAAGAGGAGCCGCCAGCGATCCCTCTGAACCTGTTGGCCGACTACGCGGGAGGCGGTCTGTGCGGGGCCGTGGCCATTCTGGCGGCCTTGATGGCGCGAGAAAAGACGGGCAGAGGGCAGTACCTGGACATCGCCATGACCGATGGCGTGATTTACATGATGGCCTCCCTGGTGTCCGCTTACTACGAACACGGGGTGGCGCCCCGCCGGGCAGGCCACCGGCTCAACGGCGGTGCTGCTTATTACGGTGTGTACGAGACCAGCGACGGCAAGTATCTCACCATCGCCGCCATCGAGCCCTGGTTCTGGGAGAACCTGTGCCGGGCCCTGGGCCGGGAGGACTTGGCAGGCAGCCAGGCCGAGGCGGAAAGTAGTGGAGAGATTTCCAAGATTTTGGCAGAGGCCTTCCGCAAGCGCACCAGGGACCAGTGGTTCGAATTACTGAAGGACAACAATATTTCGGTGGGGAAAGTGTACAGCCTGGAGGAAGCCCTGTCCGACCCTCAGGTGGCCCACCGGGGTATGGTGGTGGAAGTTGAGGCCCCGGACTTGCCCGAGGGGTCTGTGCGGCAGGTGGGCATTCCCATCCGGCTATCCGAAACGCCGGGCAGGGTCCGCCACGTTGGGTCGGTTACCGGCCACCACACCAGCGATGTCCTGGCGGGCTTGGGCTACCAGCCTGAACAGATCCAGGACCTGCGCCGCCGCCAAGTAGTGCAGTAGTTGATACACGCCAAGTTCCGGGCAGGTTCGCGTTTTGACCGGCGGTTTGAAATGACCGCTAACCGGTCGCGCCCGGCTTTCTTTTCGGTGACATCCTGGCTCATCGCGTAAGCGAACTCCTGGTCCGGCACTCGGCCAGCTTTATCTTGGCCATCCTCGTGCTGACCGGCCTCCTGATTCTGCCCATCTTTTTCATGGCCCCTTCCGAACCGGCATCCCAGGACCCTGGAGGACCGGTCTACGACCTGCAAGACCTGGTGAACCAACGCTTTCCGCAACGGCTTCACATAACCAGCTTGATCGTCGAAGACCGGGAAGGGGATATCCTGCGCCAGGCCCCACTGTGGGAGCTTTACCAGAACGAGGCTAGCCTACGGGCCTCGGACCTGGCCGAGCTTCTTTTTAACGGCTACGACGTGGATAACCAGCGCCAGATAGCCGGCGTCTACACCATCGCCGACGCGGTGCACAACCTGTTTCTACTGGACTCGGCCCGAGGCGTGACCCTGGAGACGGCCACCGACGCTCAGGTCAAGGAGGCCGTTTCCCGTATCCTGGACAGCCCAAACGCCCGTCCCTTGCGGACCTCCCTTTCCAAAGACGCTTGGGGCGCTTCTTCCCAGCCCCTGGGCATCCCTCAGGGTCGGTCCGCGGCGTGGAAGGCTGAAGCCCTGTCCGTGTTTGTAGTCTCCGACAACACCAGGCTGGGCGGTGGCCAATTGGCGATCAGCCTGGCGGCGGACGAGGTCACCTTGGGCAAGGAACGCTTCAACCGCCGAGTCCAGGCGATACTGCGGGGCCAGGAGACCAACTACCGGCTTTGGGGAGTCGCCATCGACCTGAACCTGGTCTCCCGGGAACAGGGCCGCAGCGCCATCCCCTTCATCGCCGCAACCGTGTTTCTGGTGTTGATTGTGGTGGGTTTCACCCTGCGCTCCTTGAGAATCGTCGGCCTCACCTTTCTGGGCTTGGCTATGACCCTGGTCTGGCTCAAGGGCCTGTCCAACCTGGTGGGGCTAAATTCGTCGTTGACCCTGGACCTGGTGGTGCCCATCGCCATGATCTCCCTGGGGGTGGACTTCCTGATCCATGCCGTGGTCCGATACCGGGAGGAACGAACCCGCCATCCTGAACCCTCTCTGGCATTACTGGCCGGATTTACCGGCGTGCTGGGGGCGCTGACCCTGGCCATGCTGTCCGATGGGATAGCCTTCCTGGCTAACGTGACGTCGGGGATCGAGACCATCATAGGCTTCGGCATCGGCGCCGGAATTGCCGTCGGAGCCGGCTACGTCATCATGGGGTTATTCCTGCCCTTGGTTATCATGCGCCTGGACCAGCGACACCCCAGTGTGCTTCTGCACTCGGCGAGCGGTAGGTCGCCGCCAACCCTTCAGTACGGCGCCACCATCGCTGGGGTTGTGGTGGCCCTGGCCCGGCTACGCTGGGTGGTCCTGCCGGTAGCCGCGGCCGTTACCGTCGCCTCGGTCTATCTGGCATTTCAACTGGAGCCCAGGCTGGACATCAAGGACTTTTTTGACGAAGATTCCGACTTCGTCATCGGACTGGACAAGCTGGACCAGCACACCGCCGCTGCGGTCTCCGGAGAGCCGGCCATCCTGTACATCCAAGGGGACCTGACTGCTGCCGAGTCGCTGGCGGGATTGAGTGAGCTGCTGGAGCGTCTCAGCAACAACGAATTCCTGGGTAAATCTGAAGATGGGCGGGTGTCTTTGTATTCCCGCCCCATCCTGAGGATGCTGTCCCGATTGACCGGCAGCGACTACGCCATGGCTCAAGTGGAGGCCACCACCGGCGTTGCCGTCACCGACCTGGACGGAAATCAGGTTCCCGACGGGCCGGAGCAGGTGGGGGCGGCATATAGCTACATGGTCGAACATGGCGTGCCCCTCAACTCGGACACCATGGTATACGATCCGATCCAGGTCCAGGAGATCGTGTTCTACGACCCCGCCAGGCCTCAAGACCAAGCGACCATCATAGTCGTGGGGGTGTTGGGGACCCGGCAACAAGCTAATATCGGAGCTGCCCGAGAGTCGTTGGAGCGGGATTTGGCGCCGCTGTCCGGCCTGTCCACGATATCATTCACCGGCTTGACGGGGTCTCCATTCACCCGGGAATCGACTCTTCGAGCCACCACCCGGGCCTTGAATATCTCGTTGCCGGTGGCCGTGGCCGCTTGCCTGGTTTTGCTGACCATCTGGATGCGGTCGTTGTCCTTGGCGGTGGTTACCATCATCCCCATCGGGCTGGTGGTCTCCTGGCTCTACGCGTTCATGTACCTGGCGGGTTACCACCTCAATTTTGTTACGGCCACCATCGCTGCCGTGTCCATCGGAGTAGGAATCGACTACTCGATCCACATGACCCAGCGTTTTCGCCAGGAAATGGCCGGAGGCCAAGAGCCCGTCGTGGCATTGCGGGCTGCTGCCGCGGGAACTGGGGTAGCGTTGACCGGCTCGGCGGCATCCAGCGTGATAGGGTTCGCTGTCTTGGGGTTTGCCCCCATGCCCTTGTTCTCCGCGTATGGCGTGATTACCGCAACCATGATTTTCATGGCTGCCATAGCGACCTTGCTGGTGTTGCCATCCTTGTTGATTCTGGTGGCCAGAGCCTCGCCGCCCCGTGGTTGAGGTTTAGACCTTCTAACAACACTCGCAACTGTCATTCTGAGAGCAGCGAAGAATCTTCCCCGGAGGCCGGACATGCCGCACCCGTAGCTGGGGAGATCCTTCGTCCCTCCGGTCCTCAGGATGACATGATGGGAGTTCTGTTAGAGGCTCTTTTGGAGCATGAAATCTCCCTGTTCCCCTTTTATTAATTGCAGGCTTTGTCCTCGGTTGAAGAAAAGCCCCATGCTATAATGGTGCCGCTCTCAGACTCAGGCGTGGCGGGGGAGCGGGCGCGGTAGTGGTGGTGCCGGTATGCAAATCGGCTGATCGCCGATTGCTGGGCATTTCTCGTAGGAGTGGGTGCTCTATGATCAAACGGTTCGCGGTTTTGTACGTCGGGCAAATCGACCTGGACAACCCCGGCGCCGATGGGCCACCGGCCGACGAGCGGAGATATGCCAACCATGAACTGGTGCAGGCCTACGACCACGCGGTTGCTCTGGCCCAACACATGGACGAGCTCGGTTTCTATTGCATGTGGACCGCCGAGCACCATTTTCAGAGGGAAGGTTACGAATGCTTCCCCAATTTGATCCTCTTGGGCGTCCACCTGGCGGGACTCACCAAACACCTCAAGTTTGGCTCGGCGTTCAACGTAGTTCCTATGTGGCATCCTCTGCGCCTGGCCGAAGACTTCGCCATGGCCGACGTGATGACCGGAGGGAGGCTGATTTTTGGCGTGGGCCGGGGATATCACTCCAGAGAGGTAGAGACCTTTGGTTCACCGGTGATCGACAACGACGCCAACAAAGAGCTGTTTGAAGAGCAAATGGAGATAATCTTCAAGGCCTTCAACGAGGACTCCTTTAGCCACAAGGGCAAGCACTACACCATCCCCGCCGACGTTCCCTACCGGGGATACCAGCTTAAGGACATAACTCTGGTACCCCGGCCCATCAACCGTCCGGTGGAGATCTGGCAGCCCATCGCCAGCGGCCGCACCCTGGAGTACATCGCCCAGAAGGGCATCAAAGGCATGGTGGCCCTCACGGGCGAGCTTCTGGTGGAGCAGCTTCTACGCACGTATCAGGAAGTCGCCGGGAAAGCGGGCAGGCAGCTAGCTTTGGGCCAGGATATGGCGGTGGGGTTTGGGTTTTACATCGCCGATACCCAGCAGGAGGCCATAGACAGGGTGCGTCCCTACCACGACGAGCGTTACAAATGGTTCGCGCCCTTTGGCTTCGTTCGCTACACCGATTCCCAAGGCCGTCCCTGGGGTACCCCGGGCGCGCCTTCCCGGGTTCCCACGATAGAAGAAGGGGTAGCCCAGAACGTGTGGCTTTGCGGGCCCTCAGGCCGGTTTATCGATTTCTTGCGGTCGCTTGAGGAAAAATATCCCGGACTGGAAGACATAATAGTTCAGTGGCCCGAGGGAATGCCCTGGCTGGAATACCGCGACCAGTTGTCCCTTTTCGCCCAGGAGGTCATGCCTGCCTTCACCGAGCGAACCGAGGCTTCCGTGGGGCGTCCTGTTTAGGCGCGCCTTGCCCCAAAACTGTCATCCTGAGCCCTTCGGCTGCGCTCAGGATAAACTCCGCGAAGGATCTCCTTCGCGTCGCTCACTTTGGGGAGACCCTTCGACAGGCTCAGGGTGACATGCTGAGGGCGCTTTTGAGGCAAAGCTGTTTAGGCGCTGAAGGAGCCTTGATTGGCTGATCCGGAACACACCCGGCTGGTAAAGCAGGGACCCCATGCCATTGCCCGTTGGAGGGAGCAACGTTACTGGGTCCGGCGCCAGCTTGACCTGTCCGGCGCCATCCTGAACCGGGCCAAGCTGGTCAACGCCGATCTGACACGGGACAACCTCAGCCACGTCGACCTGACCGACTCGGACCTGCACCGGGCTGACCTGTGCGGCACGAATCTTCGCGGCGCCCACCTCTGGCGGTCCAATTTGAGCCAGGCCAACCTCAGGGGAGCCAGCATGGCAGGGGCTTCCCTGGTGAGGACCAACCTGGCCGGTAGCTGCTTGCAGGGGGCGGACCTGCGCGGGGCGGACCTGTCCTTCGCCGACCTCTCCCGCGCCGATCTGGAGGGGGCCAACCTGTCCGGCGCCAACCTGACCGAAACCGACCTATCGTGGGCCAACCTGAACGATGCCGACCTGCGCAACGCTAAACTTACCGCCACCATCCTTCACCTCACCGACCTGACCGGCGCCGACCTGCGAGCTGCTTCGTTGTTCAAGGTGGTCTTGGACGGCGCCAAGTTCAGCAACGCCGTCGTGGAAATGACCCTGTTCGCCGACTGCGACCTGAGCCAGGTGGTGGGGCTGGACCAAGTAAAACACGATGGTCCCAGCATCATCGGCGCGGACTCTCTGACCCGATCAGGTGGCTATATTCCAGACAGCTTCCTCCGGCAAGCCGGGGTCGAGGAGTCGCTTATCGGCTTCCAGGAACAGCTCAGGAAAGGTCTGCGCAGGACCCCCCGGGTGCTACTGGTCAGCGCGTTAAAGGACGGTGAGTTCGCGGCAAGAATCCAGGCCGATCTGCGGGAGTCGGGAACCCTATGCTGGAGTCTGGTGATTGACGACGAGGATGCCTTCAGACTAGACGATGGCCAGATAAAGCGGGTCACATACTACGACTGCCTGGCCCTGGTCTGCTCAACCCACTCCCTGGAAAGCCCCTATGCTTGCCGGTTATTCGAGCAACTGACCCGGGAGTCTAGCAAGCCATCGGGGCAGGCTGTCCTGCCGATAGCCATAGACGACGTATTGTTGCGCCGGGAAGACCGGTTGTGCGCCGCGCTGCGACAGGCCGGAGCCATCGATTTCAGGGGCTGGGAGCAGGGGCAAGTCTACAAAGACTCTCTAAAGGGGCTGGTTGAGGCTCTTTTCTAGGCAGCGCCAACACACTGCGGACTGAAGATTTGCGAATGAAGATGCGTTCCGGGGCCTGATCGTCCGGGAAGGTTATTCCTCCACCGGTGTATCCTTGTACAGCATCAAGCAAGGCTCGCCCCACTGGCCGCTGTTGGCCAGGTCCCAATCGCCTGGAGAGTCCGCCGGTCTCAATCGGATGCCTTCATCCCCACCGTAGACCAGCAGCACCACGCCGTCGCCCGAGTCTTCCGAGGGTGCGGCCAACGCCGGGCATGGCCCATCTTCCCCCCAACCGGTTACTTCGCACCAAATATCCTGGCCCATGGGATCGGATGTAAACACCCGGCGGATGGTCCGGGGCTCGGCTAGCAGGTCGAAAATCCGGTTCAGGTCCATGGGACTGTTTGGCCCGGCGGCCACGTCGATTTCCAATAACATCCCTTGCTCCGCCAAAGAAGGCGCTGCTTTCGGCGGCATTCTAACATATCCGCGAATCGACACCCACTGACGCTAACACAGCGGCTTTGCCTCAAAAGTCGGCCCCAGGTGTCACCCTGATCCTTCCGCAGAAGGAGAAGGGTCTCCCCCTGGTGAGCCGCGCGAGGAAGATCCTTCGCTGCGCTCAGGATGACAGTTTTGAGGCAAGGCGCTTGCACAACGGATTGGGGTCCAATGCATCAAACTACTGGAAACAGTAATGGAACCAATGGAAATCCCGAGTGCAGCCACCCGATCCGGTGAACTTGGGCGAACTTCAAGGAGGTACTCATGATCGACTCTAACTCGCTCACCGCAAACGGTTGAATTTAACCCGATAGGGTTATCATGTAACTGTGTGATTTTTACCCACCCATTGGCCAGCCTATTGGCTCGCCTATTGGACCGCATGTTTGGAGGGACCAAAATTGGCTACAGCCACCAAGCTGAGCCCTTTCGACGAAGTTAATCTGGTATACGACCGGGCGGCGGAGCGGTTGGGCCTGCCCGACGGGGTTCGCGAAATGTTGCGCCGTTCATGGCGGGAGTTGCAGGTCCAGGTGCCGGTGCGCATGGACGACGGCCGTATCGAGGTGTACACCGGCTACCGGATCCAGCACAACGGGGCGCGCGGACCCTACAAAGGCGGCGTCCGGTACCATCTCCAAGCCGACTTGGAGGAGATCCGGGCTTTGGCGTCGCTGATGACCTGGAAAACGGCCTTGATGGACCTGCCCTACGGAGGGGCCAAGGGAGGGGTGCAGGTTGACCCCAACCAGCTCAGCATGGCAGAGCTCAACCGTCTTACCCGCCGTTACACATTGAACATCGAGCATTTGCTGGCTCCCAATCGGGACATTCCAGCGCCGGACATGGGTACCAACGCCCAGACCATGGCCTGGATGATGGATGCCTACGGGCAGCTCCACGGCCATTCCCCGGCCATCGTCACCGGAAAGCCGGTGGAGTTGGGCGGGTCTCTGGGCCGGGAGGCAGCCACCGGACGGGGAGTAGCTTACCTGCTGAGCGCGACTGCCAAGGACCTGAACCTGGATCCGAAAGATTCCCGGATAGTTGTGCAGGGGTTTGGCAACGTCGGGTCTTGGACCTGCCGCTTAGTGAGCGATCAGGGGTTCAAGGTGATCGCGGCCAGCGGCGTGCGGGGCGGTGTCTATAACGCCAACGGCCTGGACGTTCAGGCATTGCGGGACTATCAGACCATCAGCCGCACCGTGGTGGGGTTCCCCGGCGGCGAGGCAATCACCAACGCTGAGCTGCTGGAATTGGAGTGCGATGTGCTGATTCCCGCCGCCATCGACAACGTCATCACCGGCGCCAACGCTCCCAAGGTCAAAGCCAAGATCATCTTGGAGGCCGCCAACCACCCAATCACCCCCGAGGCCGACGATATTCTGGAAGACAGGGGAATCCCTGTGTTGCCGGACATCCTGGTGAATGCAGGCGGCGTCATCGTCTCCTACTTCGAGTGGACCCAAAACCTGCAGGAGTTTCGCTGGGAAGAGGAGCGGGTCAATCAAGAGCTTCACAAGATCATCATGCGTGCCTACGACGAGGTCCGGGAAAGGGCGTCGTCGCAGCGAATCACCTATAGGGAAGCCGCATTCGAGATAGGTGTGCAGCGGGTAGCCCATGCCGTCGAGTTACGGGGTTTCGTATAGGGTCCATCTCCGGTTGACACCCCGAAACGCCGCCAGTAACATACCCTCCGTCGCGACCCGCCGTTCCGGCCTGCCTCCTGACCCACGAGTTGGGTTAGCGCAGGCGGTTGGCTCAAATTGCTTTATATAGTAGGCGGGACGATCAGAGGAGGTTCACTGTGGCGACGGGCTTGAGCACTTATCGGCCTCTAATAACTGGAACCACTCATATGGTGTCCACCGGCCATTATCTGGCTACCGCCGCGGGATACCGTATCCTAGAGCAAGGGGGAAACGCCACCGACGCTGGCGTGGCCGCCGGCATCGTAATCAATGTGGTGCTGCCTCAGTACACCAGCTTCGCTGGAGTTGCTCCAATCATCATCCACGACGCCCAGAAGGCCGAGACCGTCACCATCGCCGGTCTGGGCCGATGGCCCAAAGCTGCCAGCATCGACTATTTCAACCAGAACTGCGCTGGGGAATTGCCGGTAGGCATCTTGCGAACGGTGACCCCCGCAGCCGCCGACGGATGGCTTACCGCGATAAGACTTTACGGGACCATGTCCTTCGAGCAGGTGGTTACCCCGGCTTTGGAATTGGCCGAAAACGGCTTTCCGATACCGGCCACCTTGGCCCGGGCACTGGGCCGCCTGCCGGGGGAAGGCCACGTACAGGATTGGCCCACCACCATGGAGATCTTCTTCCCTGGAGGCGAAGCTCCGGCAACGGGCGACGTTTTGGTGCAGCGGGACTTGGCCAGCACCTTCCGGCGGCTGATCGAGGTTGAGCGGGACCATGCAGCAAAGGGCCGCGAGGAAGCCATCCTGGCGGCACGAGAGTTTTTCTACCGCGGAGACATCGCTCAAGAGATGGTGGATTTCTGCCGGGGCCAGGGCGGTCTGCTCACCATGGACGACCTGGCTAGTTTCCAGGCCAAGCTGGAGCCTCCGGCGGTGGGCAGCTACAAGGGCATTGACGTTTACACGTGCGGGACCTGGTGCCAGGGCCCTGTCTCGATCCAGGCATTGCAGATTCTGGAGGGTTTCGACCTGCAGGGCATGGGCCACAACAGCGCCGATTACCTCCATACGGTCATCGAGGCGCTAAAGCTGTCCTTCGCCGACCGGCATCAATACTACGGCGACCCGGATTTTGTTGACGTACCGCTGGAAGGCCTGACATCCAAGTCCTACGCGGCGGAGCGCGCCCTGAACATCGACCTCCACCGGGCATGCGACGGGATGCCCGATCCGGGACAGCCTTGGGCGCACCAAAACGGCGCCGCGCCGCCCCACCGGATTGGCCAGCCCGAGCCGGTGGCCGGGAGACTGGAGCTAGACACCAGCTATGTCTCCGCGGTCGACCGTTGGGGCAACGCCTTTTCGGCCACACCCAGCGACAGCCTGGGCAACACTCCCATCGCCCAGGGACTTGGATTTACCATATCGTCGCGAGGGTCCCAGTCGTGGCTGGACCCTGACCATCCCGCCAGCCTGGCCCCGGGTAAGCGTCCCCGGCTTACGCCCAATCCGGCGATGGCCTTCAAAGACGGCCGGGTCTGGATGCCCTTCGGTACTCCCGGCGGCGACGTTCAGTGCCAGTCCATGGTCCAGCTTTTCCTGAACGTGGCCGAGTTCGGCATGAACCCGCAGCAGGCTATAGAAGCCCCCAGGGTGTCTGCTTGGAGCTTCCCCAACTCCTTCTGGCCCCACGTCTACCATCCGGGCATGGTGGCGGCGGAAGGCCGGATCGATTCGGAGGTGGTGGCGGAGTTGAACCGGCGCGGGCACAAGATGGAAGTGTGGGACGATTGGACTTCCCGTATGGGCGGTCTCTGCGCCATCCAGGTCGACCGGGACCGGGGAGGCTTGTCGGCGGGCGCCGACCCCCGCCGGGACGGCTACGCCATGGGAAGGTGAGGCGAGACCTCAGCTATCAGCCCTCAGCGGTCGGTCGTTAATGCTTGCGTGCCATCTCAGCGGGCAGTCTTCGTGTACAGAGTGTCTGTAGAACCCGTCCTTTGATCTGCTTTTGGCGTGGGGACCAGGGGACTTGTACCTGACCGCTGATCGCTCCTAAATGCGATAGCTAAAGTTAAACGAACGAAGGGTCGTATTTATGAAAACAATGACATGCAAGGATCTAGCCGGTGCCTGTGACGTAGAGTTTCGTGCTGAATCATTTGATGAAATGGCAGAAATGTCAAAGAAGCATGCTATGGAAATGCTAGAACAAGGGGATCAAGCACACATTGAGGCAATGGAAAGAATGAAAGAATTAATGAGTGATCCCGGAGCAGTGAAAGAGTGGTTTGAAACGGTGCAGAAAGCGTTTGATAGTCTATCAGACAACTAGATAGATTCTTGACGATTCTAAAAGCACCAGAGTGTCTGCTTGGAGCTTTCCCAACTCCTTCTGGCCCACGCCTGTCATCGACTTGTAGCTGACTGCTGACTGCTGATAGCTGACCGCTATTGGGCCGTCAACCCACCGTCAATCACCAGCTCGCTTCCCGTGACGAAAGAGGACTCGTCCGAGGCCAGGTACAATACGCCATAGGCCACATCTTGGGGCTGGCCTACCCTTCCCAGGGGATGCCTGGCCGCTGACCGCTGGCGAGCCGTTTCGTCGACCAGTAAGTTGGGCGTGGTCATATCCGTTTCGATGATGCCGGGGTGCACCGAGTTGGCTCTTATGCCGTCGGCGGCGTACTGGATGGCGGTGGCCTTGGTGAACAATCGCACGGCGCCTTTGGACGCCCGGTAGGCGGCCGAGCCGGGACCCCCAGTCAGGCCCGCCACCGACGAGATGTTGACGATGGAGCCGCCGCCGGCCTTGCGCATCTCGGGAATCGCGTGCTTGGTGCCCAGGAACACCCCCTTGGCGTTGATCTCCATCACCTGGTCCCACAGCTCCTCGCTGGTCTCCAACACTCCCTCGGTGCGGAAGATACCCGCGTTGTTGACCAGGACGTCCAGCTTGCCGAATCGGGCCACGGTGGCGGCCACGGCCTGCTGCCAGCTTGCTTCGCTGGTAACGTCCAGCCGCACGAAGATGCACTCGCCGCCGGACTCGTTGATCTGGGCCTCGGTACGGCGGCCCTCATCCTCCAAGATGTCTCCGATGACCACCTTGGCACCTTCATTCACGAAAAGCTGGGCTTCCACGGCGCCCATGCCCCTGGCGCCGCCGCTGATCAGGGCAACCTTATTCTCCAGCCGCATCGCGTCGCCTCCATCGCCGGGATGTGTCGATTTTAATAGCTGTGGGATTTGAGTCAAGACAGCATTCAGGGACCCCAACCATAGATTACCGCACCAACTGTTCCGGAGGCAGGTCTAGCGCTTGCGTGTTAACTTAGTACACACGGGGCCAATGGCCGCTATTTTTGGATAGCCCCTGGATTGACCCCGGTATAGGCCGCTTATAGAATGTCAGATGCATAGCGGGCCCGATAACTTCCCATATTCCATGCCGAACTTTTCGCATTTTTTTGCAACCCCCCGGATTCCGGCGGTGGCGGCATTTTTGTTGCTGGCCCTGTTGCTGGTTTCCTGCATTGGGGCCGGCCAAGGGCTGTCCAGCGCGTCCGATTTCCAGGTAACTCTGTTCGACGGAAGCAGCTTTCGGTTGTCCGATGACGCCGGTCAGCGGGCGGTGGTGCTCAACTTTTGGTTCCCCAGTTGCCCTCCTTGCCGGGCGGAGATGCCGGCATTCCAGCAAGCCTGGGAAGAGGCCCAAGGGGAGGAAGTGCGGTTCCTGGGCCTGTTCGTTCCTCAAGGGTTCGATACCGAGCAGGACGCCCGGGACTTCGTCGAAGAACTGGACCTGACCTATGATTTCGCCACCGATGTGCGGGCCCAAATCACCCGGGAGTACCAGATAATCTATTATCCGACCACGGTATTCATCGATAAGTCCGGGCGGGTTTTCCGTACGGAGGTCAGCATCCTGGATGCCGAGGAGATAACCGGAATTCTTCGCGAAATGGCCCAAGGGTAAGACTCTTTGCCGGCTTTGAAGCGTACTCGCGTTCGCGTCGGGCGCCCATAACATGGACGTCCTTAGCTGGATTTTGGTGGCCATCCGGTGGGCTCACGCCCTGGCCGCGGTGGCGTGGGTCGGTGGAAGCATATTTTACATAATGGTGTTGCGGCCCAGCCGCCGGCGCATGCAACCGGACGCGCCCGAGTATGGGGCGGCAATCGGCGCCGAGTTCCGGAGTCTGGTCAATACCGCCATAGGGGTGCTGCTGTTGACCGGGGTGATTCTGTCTTTAAGCCGCTTGACCGCGGACACGGTGACCGCGCCGTACGTCGGAGTGCTGGTGGCCAAGATAATCCTGGCCCTGTATATGTTCTACGTGGTGCGGTTTCTGAGGCCGCATATCTACACCGAAGAAATGGCTGAAGGCCGTGGTCGGTGGGACCGGGTGCGAGGCCGCTTGACCAACACCACGGCGGTGCTGATAACCGGCGTGGTGGTGATTGGCCTGTCCGACGTACTGGATGCCCTGTTCGAGCGGGGCCTGGGCACATAACAGAGCTTATTAGTACCTGATCAACTTAATTGTGGTGGAGTAACCGACACCCCCATCCTAGCCTTCCCCCATCG
>JADFFS010000078.1 GCA_022568195.1 Chloroflexota bacterium
CCGGCGTCGTATCCGGCGCCTCCGGAAAAGGCGTGCATGAACCCGAACCTGCCCTCAAGAGCGTCCAGGCTGGCGGTGAAGCCTGCCTTGACCAGCTTGGCCGAGGTTATGCCGTTGCGGCAAGCAACCCCGGCGTGGAAGGGCTTGGTCATGGTGCCAAAATTTTGCCGCAAGCCCGAGGCTTGAGACGCTGCCAGGGAGATGGCCATCGCGGTCTGCTCCGGGTCCAGCTTGGCGATGCGGGAAGCGGCCACCGCCGCCCCCAAGTGGCCCAGGGGACCGGTGGGGTGCCAGCCCAAGTCGTCGGAGTAGGCGACGCTCATGGCTTCGCCGACGCTGCAAGCTACCTCGAAGCCCAACATGTAGGCCAGCAGCAACTCCCGGCCGGATGCCTCTTCCTCTTCGGCCAAGGCCAGGGCCGCAGGCACCAGGACGGCGCTGGGGTGGCCTTTAAGCGCCCGGGTGATGTCGTCGTAATCCAGAGCGTGGGCCATCGCGCCGTTGACCAAAGCTGCCTCCGCAGCCGGGGCCTTGACTCCCCGTCCAACGATGCTGGAACTGCCGCTGCCGCCGTTGGAACCAACAAAGTCCACCAGGATTTGTGCCAGGGGCTCTCGAGAGCCGGCCAGCATGCAGCCCAGGCAGTCCATGATGGCCCCCTTGGCTGCTTGTATTGCCTCGGGGGGAAAGTCCTCCAGCCCGGCGGTGGTTACGTACTCGGCGATCCTTTTGGTGATTTCCAAGGACAGCCTCCTGTATTCCCGTCTCGGATTTTCAAGTCATATTATACGGTTAGAGTGAGCCACCGATACCCTGGGGCTGGAGAAAGATGCCAAGTTTCGTGGATAACCCCAGAGATTTAGTGGATAAGTTGAGGGAATCGTGGATATGTTGCGTCTGTGTGAACCTAAAGGGACCAATGTCATTCCGACCGTAGGGAGGAATCTGGAGATGTGTGAACGGCCCCACCCCAGATTCCTCGTCACTTCACTTCTCGGAATGACAGGAAGTAAAATCCGGCCAGTCCATCACAATCAACTCGACGCCGTACTAAACATGGCATTTTCTTGACACCAGACTTCTTTAAAATATACTTGCCTGCGGGCTTAGTCCGGCCCTATGGTAAGCTGGCGAGCCTTTCCAGCAATGTGTAAACCGTTAGGGCGGTGAATATCGGTGGCTAACGGCGCTCTGGCCGGTGTTCGAGTGGTTGAATGGGGCGACTTCGTCTCTGCTCCGTTCTGCGGTAAGGTGCTGGCCGAGCTGGGGGCCGATGTAATCAAGATCGAGGCTCCGGGACTGGGCGACTCCAGCAGGCGCCACGGCCCCTTCCCCGGCGATGTGCCTCACCCGGAGCGCAGTGGCCTGTTCCTTTTGGCCAACATCAACAAACGGAGCGTTACCCTGGACCTGGGGACCGCCTCCGGCCGGGAGCTCCTTGGGCGTTTGCTGGATACGGCCGACGTGTTTCTGGAGAACGGTTCTTCGGGTCAGAGGCAGGAGCTGGGGCTGGACTATGAATCACTAAAGCCCAGGTACCCCGGCATGATTGTCACCTCCATCACCCCCTACGGGCTCACCGGCCCGTACCGCGACTATCACGGTTGCGACCTGACCGTTAATGCCCTGGGCGGGCTCAGTTTCGGAACAGGCTATCCCCATCGCGAGCCTTTAACCACTCCTCTTTACCAAGCCAGCTACCTGGCTGGAGTGGGCGCTGCCTTCGCCACCGCCGTTGCCCTGCTGGCCCGCGACTTGACCGGCACGGGACAACTGGTGGACGTGGCTGAAGCCCAGGTGATCGGGGTCTTGCTCAGCGGCTACCACCTGCCCACCTACATTTACCGAGGAGTGGCGGGATGGCGGTCGGGCAACCGGATGCGGTTGGGCCTATTCCCCAACTGCGTCCTGCCCTGCCAGGATGGATACGTGTGCATCGACGCGCCCCAACTGGAGCAGTACCGCCGGTTGTTGGACCTGATGGGCGAGCAAGACTGGATGGAAAACCCCCGCTACCGCAACCGCCGGGCCATGAGCGATGAATATCCCGAGGAGGCGGAATCCCTGATAACCCCCTGGTTTATGCAGCACACGAAACGGGAAATCCTGGAGCTTTGCTTGGAGAAACGAATCCCGTGTGTGCCTGTTAGAAACTTCGACGAGGTCCTAGCCGAGCCCCAGTTGAACGATCGCCAGTTCTTCCAACCAGTGACTCACCCCGAGGCTGGCGACTTAAGGTTTCCAGGCCCCCCGTACCGGCTGGGCGCTACCCCATGCCGTCTGGTCCGTCCGGCGCCGACCCTGGGCCAACACAATGAAGAAGTCCTCTGCGGCGAGTTGGGGCTGAACCGGGCTGAATTACCTGCCATGGCCCGGGCCGGGATCATCTAGCATGTCCACCTTGCCCCTGAGCCGCTACCGCGTCGTGGATTTGGGCAGCGCCTGGGCGGGACCCCAGGCTACCCAACTCCTGGCCGATATGGGCGCCGAAGTAATTAAAGTGGAAAGCCGCGCCCGGTTGGACGGTCTTCGCTTGGGCCGGCCCTTGGTGGGAGAGGATTTCGCCGGCGGCGACCAAGGCTTGTGGCCCGAGCTGCAACCAGTGTTTCACAGCCTGAACCGCAACAAGCTCAGCGTCACCCTGAACCTGAAAACGGAGGAAGGGGTGGCGCTGGCCAAGGAGTTGGTGGCCCGCAGCGACGTGGTGCTCAGCAACTACTCGCCCGGTGTGTTGAGCCGGATGGGCCTGGATTACGAGTCTTTAAGATTGGTGAGCCCGGACATCATCCTGGTTTCCATGCCGTCGGTGGGAGAGACCGGACCCCTGCGGGATATCCTGGCCTACGCGCCCATCATCCAGGCCTTGTCCGGCTTGATGAGCGTTGTGGGATACCAGGAGGACGAGCCTCTGGTGGGCGAGCTTCAATCGCCTTGGAGCGATGCGGTGTCATCGGTTCATGCCGCTCTGGCCGCAGTGGCCGCTCTCCGCCATCGCAGCCGCACCGGACAGGGTCAGATGGTGGAGGTGGCCCAATTGGAGGCGACCACTTCCATGCTGGGAGAGGCGATCCTCGGTTATCAGATGACCGGCCGCGTAGCCCTGCCCCAAGGCAATCGAGACCCGGGGTGGGCCCCCCACAATAATTACCCCTGCGCTGGCGAGGATAAATGGGTCGCTATCGCCGTGGCTAATCAACAGGAGTGGCGGGCCTTTTGCCATGCGATGGGAGACCCGGAATGGACCGTGGAAACCATGTTTGCCGACGAATACAGCCGGTTTCGTAACGTTGGACAGCTTGACCGGCATGTGGCAAACTGGACGCGCCAGCATACAGTCTCCGAAGTGACCGGCTTGTTACAACAAAACGGCGTGGCCGCCATGCCGGTGATGAACATTGAGGACCAGTTCTCGGACCCTCATTTGCAACACCGGCAAGCTTTTGCCGAAGTAGAGCATCCCCACATAGGAGCCGAGTGGTTGTACGGCATGCCGTGGCTCCTCAGCGACACGCCGGGAAGCGTGCGCACGGCAGCCCCGGTTCTGGGACAGCATAACGACTATGTGTTGCACCAACTGTTGGGGGTGCCGGAAGCCCATCTGGAACGGCTGAAGTCGAGCCAGGTGATCTACTAACCACCGGGTCGGGGCCTTTCCCTGTGGTCGTCGGCTAACCGCCGGTGGCCGCCCCGTTCACGGTGCTATGCCACGTGTATTTTAGGTATTCCGTCAGCTCAAAGAACGGCCGGAAGGCTTCCAATCGAGCTTGTGGTTTAGGGCCTGTAACTTCGATCTGGATCTGGTCTTTCGCGGCGCATTCGCCGGTGTACACTGATTCTGATCCCAACGTTGCGTGAGATGGCATACTGCCGTGGCTAATATTTCCTTGAAGCGACTGCGAAGGCGCCCCACCAAGGTCTTTTACGGCTGGTGGATCGTGGCCGCCAGCGTAGTCATCGATGCCCTGAAACACGGCACGTTCAATCGGGGCATTTCCTTTTATGTGCTGCCTGTCAGCAAGGAACTGGGCGTCGGCGTGGCCGCCATCTCCTTTGCCGACATGTTGGGACGTTTGGCGGGAGGCTTGCTGGGTCCCCTGGCGGGGTACTGTACCGACCGGTTCGGCCCCAGAGCCATGCTAATTTTCGGTGCGTTAACCTCCGGTCTGGGTTTCGTGCTTATAGCCTTTAGCCATAACTACCTTTATTTCATCTTGGTGTTTGTTGGGCTACTTTCGCTGGGTTTTCGTACCGGCTACAACAACGCCACGGTACCGGCATTGAACCAGTGGTTCCGCCGCCGCAGGGCATTGGCCATGTCGGTAGCGTCTACCGGCAATGGTCTGGGCGGCCTGGCGTTAGCTCCCATCGTAGGAATTCTGGTGTTGACCCTGGGTTGGCAGAACGCGGCTATCGTGTCTGGCATCGCTATTGTCGTGGTGGTGGTGCCGCTGTCTTTCCTGGTGCGTGCCTCACCCGAAAGGATGGGGCTGCTGCCCGACGGGGACGATGCGCCCGTTCCGGATGCTCCCGCGGAATCCCCACCGGCCCAGGTGATTCCAGTGGAGCGTAGATTCGAGGAGCGGGCCAGTATCGTTACTCGAACCAGCCGAGGCATCTCGGAGACGGATTTCACCACCAAAGAGGCGATGGTCAGCATCTCCTACTGGCTCCTGGTGCTGGCTACGGGCCTTCGCAATACCGTCCATTCGGGGATGTCCTTCCTGTTGGTGCCGGTGATGGTCTGGTTCTTGGAAGGCGGGGGCCGGTCCGAAGAAGCCAGCCAGGCCATTGCCGTTGCCTTGGTGGCGGCGTTGTCCCTGGCGACCATTGTTTTCAACCCCTTGGTGGGCTGGGCTGGCGACAGTTGGTCGAAACAAAAGCTCAGCTCGATTGCCATGCTCAGCGGCGTGGTGGCGATGGTGACGTTGATGAACCACAGTGGCCACCTGTGGCAGGCGGGTCTGTTCGTGGTTTTCCTGGCCTTTTCCGAAAGCGCCAACCCCCTGGCCTGGGCTATCATGGGGGACTTTTTTGGCCGCCGGAGCTTTGCCACCCTGAGGGGATGGCAACACCTGCCGGACCAACTGATGTCCATGAGCACGCCCGTATGGATGGGGCTTATCGTAGACCAGACTGGCAGCTACTACTGGGCGCTGATTCCCCTGGCGGCGATTTACGGTTTGGCCGCCATTTCCTACTTGGTTATCCCCCGGCCTCGAACGCCGGCGCGGCTTCGGGGGCGGTGAGGGTCCTGTCAAGAATCAGCATAATCCCGGTTTGCGCTACAATATTCCACCGGAGGCTCGGGTGAACTCATCGTGTCGCTTCCAGCCGAAGAGATAACATGGGGGTTGTTCAGATGGATCTCAACCAATTGATAGTAGCTCAACTTGACTCTGCCTACCGTTGGATTGAGAGGGCGGCAGATGGCTTGACCGACGAGCAGCTATATTACCAGCCGACCTCCGACACCAATTCCATCGCCTGGCTGGTATGGCACCTGAGCAGGTGGAGAGACGCGAAGGGCGCAACCATAAGTGGGATGCCACAGGTGTGGATTAGTGAGGGCTGGGCGGAGCGGTTTGGCATGGCCGCCGATCGAACAGGGTTGGGCGACACGGCGGAGCAGGTAGCCTCCTTTCGGCCCGATCGGGATTCCCTCCTGGGCTACGCCGACGTAGCGCACCGGGCGATCGTCGAGTGCGTTTCAAAGCTCGCGCCTGAGCGGTTCGAGCAGCCGGTGGAATACATGCCCGGAGACCTACGGCCGGTGTGGACGGTACTAATAGGTGTCGTGGGGGACTCCACGCAGCATGTCGGGCAGATCAATTATCTCCGTGGAATGATCACTGGATTAGGCTGGCGCTAGCGTTAAATATTCCATTGACCTGGCTAGCGATGCCTACTTATAGAAGGTAGAAGTTTGACCGGCGATTCCACTGCGGTCGTCGAGTTAGCTGGACTACCGGGAGGACGTTCATGGTTCTAGAGTCAGGACTGATTTCGGAGGAGGCCGTTCAGCGGTTGCGCGAGCGTCTGGGCAGCTTCAACCGGCCCCGCCAGTACGGAGTGGGCCTATTTAACGAGGAGGCTTCCCGCAGCGCCATCCGCCATTTTTGCCAGGGGATCGGGGACACCAATCCCCTGTACTGGGACATCAGCTACGCCCAGACGACCAAATTCGGCACCATCATCGCCCCAGCTTGTTTCCTTTACAGCGTTTACTGGTGCTCCGGGCGTACCGGGGGCTTGCCCGGGGTTCACGGCTTCCATGCTGGCAACGACTGGGAGTGGTACCGGCCTATTTACCTGGACGACAAGATTTCGGTGCAGGAGCAATTCACTGGATTGGAGGAAAAGGAGAGCCAGTTCGCCGGAAAAATCCTGATCCAATCCAGTGTGACCCATTATTACAATCAGCGGGGCGAAGCCATCGCCAAAACCCGGGGATGGCAAATCCGGGCAGAACGCGCCGCAGCCCGCGAGCGGCAAAAGTACACCTTTGAACCCTATTCCTACTCCCGGGAAGAGATAGAGGCAATACAAGAGGCGGTGCTTGGCGAGGAGATAAGGGGCAACAATCCCCGGTGGTGGGAAGATGTGCAGGTAGGAGACGAGCTAAAGCCGGTGGTGAAAGGGCCAATGAGCCACGGGGACATCACCGCCTTTGTCGCCGGGTGCATAGGGGGTATTTCCCACGGTATACAGCTGCGGGAGATGCTCCGCCATCCATCCTGGGGGTTCACCGACCCCAACACGGGCGCCCAAGAAGCTATCATACGGGTCCACGACATCCAGGAAGCGGCGGAGAGCGCCGGCCTGCCTGGCGCCTACGACTACGGCTGCCAGCGCTGTTGCTGGATGGGCCATTTGCTGACCAACTGGATGGGTGACGATGGCTTTCTCAAGAAGATGTACGTGGAGCTGCGCCGTTTCAACGTGGTGGGCGACACCACCTGGTTTCATGGCAAGGTGACCGGTAAGCGAATGGAAGGGGATCAGCGATTGGTGGATATGGACGTGTGGGGGGAAAACCAGCGCCAGGAGATCACCACCAAAGGCACGGCCACGGTACAGCTTCCTACCAAGAGTGTGGCCGGTTAAGCTGGTCTCACACCTCCGGCTGCTATAATAAATAGAACACGCCATCAGGGGTTCTTACATGGCCACACCCAAGCCCTGGATAAAATTCACGGTGAAAGACTACATGTCCACACCAGAGGGCACTCGGTATCAGCTGCTGGATGGGGAGATGATCGTGGCTCCTTCGCCAATTTCCAGACATCAGAGAATCTTGTTCGCACTCTCGGTGGCGCTAAGGGAGTTTGTCACCCGGCAACAGGGTGGTGAGGTGTTCATCGCTCCCTTGGACGTGGTCCTCTCCAACTACGACGTGGCTCAACCGGACATCCTGTTTGTCTCCAATGCTCGCTCGGACATCGTCACCGAGGCCAACATTCAGGGTGCGCCGGACCTGGTGGTGGAGATCCTATCCCCTGGCACCGCCACCTACGACCGGGGCTATAAGCAGGCTCTGTACAGCCGCCACAACGTGCGTGAGTATTGGCTGGTGGACCCCGACGCCGATACAGTAGAGGTCTTGGCGGAAAGCCAAGAGGGATTGGCGACGGTTGCTTCCTACGATGCCGCTGGGACGCTGAAATCGCCATTGCTAGAGGGATTGGCTATCGAGCTTGCTGGTATTTTCTCTCGGGAATAATCGCCCACTGGTCCAGAGCTCCTAGGCTCCGAACTGCCGCAAGGCCCGAGCCAATCCGTCCATGGCTCCCTCCAGAACCGAGTCCTCCAGACAGTAAGAGAGCCGGAAATAGCCCGGCGTACCAAAACCCCTCCCCGGCACGGCCAGCACGTTCCACTGCTGCAAGGCTTCCACAAATGCCACGTCGTCGCCGCCGGGGGCCTCGGGAAAGAGATAGAAGGCACCCTGAGGCTTGATCAACGAGTAGCCCATATCGGTCAGCCGGGCATAAAGATAGTCTCTCTTGCGCTGGTAGTCGGCCACGTCCACGCTGACCCCCTGCAGGGCCCGGACCACGTGCTGCATCAAGGCCGGCGCGTTAACGAACCCCAGGGTCCGGTTGCAAAAAGTCAGTCCGTTGAGCAACTCATCCCGGTGGCTATAGGCAGGATTGACCGCTATGTAGCCGATACGTTCCCCCGGCAGGGCCAAGTCCTTGGCATGGGAGTTGCACACGATGGTGTTCTCGTAGTGGGGAAATACCTGGGGGCAGGTCAGCCCATCGTAGATTATCCGCCGGTATGGTTCGTCGCTGATTATGAAGATTTCCGAGCCGTGCTGGGCCTGCTTTTGTCGTAGCAATTCGCCCAGGGCTTTCAGGCATTCGGCGGGATACACCGCTCCAGAAGGATTGTTGGGCGAGTTGATGATGATTCCTCGGGTCCTGGGCGTAATGGCGGCTTCGATGGCTTCAAAGTCCGGCTGGAACTCCCGGTCCGTGGGCGCCACCACCGCCGTGCCGCCGTGGTTATCGATGTAAAAACCGTACTCGACGAAGTAGGGAGACAGGATGATGACTTCTTCGGCGGGGTCGAGGATGGTCTTCAGCACCACGTTCAGGGCGGCCGCCGCGCCGCAGGTCATCACAATGTCCCCGGCGGAAAAGGGGATGCCGCTCTCGGACTTCAGACCGTCGGCCACCGCTTGCCGGGTCTCCTGGTAGCCGTTGTTGGGCATGTAGCGGTGCATGCCCTTGATGGGGTTCTCGGCCAGGCGCAGCAGCTCCTGGTGGAACTCGGGTGGAGGCTCCACCACCGGATTGCCCAGGGACAGGTCGAAGACCTTGTCCTCGCCGTACTGGGCTTTCAGGGCGTTGCCCGTCTCGAACATCCGGCGTATCCAGCCGCCCTGCTCCATCGAGAGGCGGACTTTGTTTGAGACCGGCATGGTGGTACCCCCGCAGTTGAAATGGGCTTAGGCAGCCCATTTTAAATCGGAGCGGAAGATTTAGCGAGGCGTTGAGGAACGGCCCGGGGTTTCAGGATGCTTTCTTTCGGAGGGGGCCTTGGGGAACCCTTTCTTTCAAGGAAGGGTTCCCCAAACCCTTCCCAAAGAATTTTCTCCTTTAAAAAGGCGCTAGCCCAACAGCGCCCGTTCCGACTCAACCATCCTAAAGCCCATGGCCTTGCCGAACTGGTAGGTAAGGCTGTACTGGACTGTGTCCATCTCAACCCGCTGGCTCAGAATTTGCGCCATTGACGTGACGGACAGGTCCTCGATGCCGCAGGGCACGATGTAGTCGAAATAGGACAGGTCGGTGTTGACGTTGATGGCAAAGCCGTGGTAGGCGACGCCACGGCTGATCTTGACGCCGATGGCGGCGATCTTGGCCTCTCCCGCCCACACGCCGGTGATACCGTCGATGACACCCGCTATGATGCCAAAGTCCGCCAGCGTGGCGACGATGATCTGCTCCAACGTGCGCACGTACTTCAGCGGTCCTCCCCAGGCACGCACGTCGATGACCGGATATCCCACCAACTGGCCGGGCCCGTGGAAAGTCACCTGGCCCCCCCGGTCGGCTTCGTGGACGGCGATGCCTCGGGCTTCCAGCTCATCCGCCGACAACAGGATGTGCTCGGGTTTGCTTAGCCGTCCCCGGGTGTAGACAGGGGGGTGCTCCAATAACAGGAGGGTGTTGGGTTCTTGGCCCGAGCGGACTGCGTCCGCCAGCTTTACCTGGAAGTCCCACGCCTGGCGGTACTCCATCGTTCCCAGCACGGATACTCGGCAGACGGTAGGAGGCACGGTCGAAACTCAGTAGATGGGTGTGTCGGGGCCCATGGATTCCAGGCGGGATTTGACTGCCTGCAAAAACGCCGCCGATTGGGACCCATCGTTGATGCGGTGGTCGAAGGACATGCACAGGTTCATCATCGACCGGATGGCGATGGCGTCGTCGCGAACCACGGCCCGCTTCTGAATGACTTCGGTGGTCAGAATCGCTGCCTGGGGGTGGTTGATTATCGGATAGGATACGGTGGACCCCAGGGCGCCGGTGTTATTCAAGGTAAATGTGCCGCCCTGTACGTCTTCCAACCTCAATTTGTTCTGTCTGGCCCGCATAGTCAGGTCCCTAACGGCGGCGGCCAAGCCAGCAATGCTCAAAGCGTCGGCGTCGTGAATCACCGGCACGAATAGACCTTCGGGGGCAGCCACGGCGATCCCCAGGTTGATCCGTTTCTTCAGAATGATCTTGTCTCCACCCCAGGAGGCGTTGAGGGTACCGTGCTCTTTCAAGGACTGCACCACGGCCTTGATGACAAAGGGAAGGTAGGTTAGGTCGACACCTTCGCTTTGCTCGAAGCTGGCCCGGACCTGAGCCCTTAGGGCTACCAGGCTGGTGACATCTACTTCTATGGTGCTCCAAGCATGGGGAATCTGACTGACGCTCCGGACCATTGCTTCGGCGATCATACGCCGGATCGGCGTCAGGGGGACGTGCTCCTCATCGCTATCCAACTGGGGGCTACCCGACTCGGCGCTGGGCCGGGCCGCGGGTTGGGGAGCCGCTGGTGGAGCTTGAGGCGTGCCCCTGTCCTCAACGTAACGCAGCAGGTCGTCCCGGGTTATCCGGCCGCCTAGGCCGGTACCCTGTACCTGTGACAGGTCCACTCCATGCTCCCCGGCCAGCCGCCGGACCGCCGGTGAGGGACGCGCCGCCCCGCCGGGAGCCGCGGCGCCTGTCGTCTCAGGTTGGGAAACGCTTTCGGGGCCCGCACCGCCGCCGGTGGGGCCCACCGGTTTGACATCCGTGACCAGGTAGCCGGTGGTGCTGGCAACGCCCGCATGAGAGGTGACGGTGGGAGCAGGGACGGGCGCCGGCGCAGGGGCCGCGGTGTCAGGGACCTCCGTGGTCTCCAGTTCGGCGATGGCCGCGCCCATGGGCACTGTTTCCCCTTCCTGGGCCAATATTCTGAGCAGGGACCCGCTCACCGGCGAAGGGACCTCCATGGTCACCTTGTCCGTGATCACCTCGACCAAGGGTTCGTAGCGCTCGATGGAATCCCCCGGCTGTTTGAGCCACTTGCCGATGGTGCCTTCCACCACCGACTCACCTACGTGGGGAAGCTCAAGTGTTATAGCCAATTGTGTGTCACCTGCTCCTAGTATGCCGCCTGCTGTCGCAGGGCCTGGGCAATCTTCTCTGTGTTGGGCATGTAGGCATCTTCCAGGGTCTGGGCGAAGGGCATGGTGGGCACGTCAGGGCCGCAAAGCCGCCTGACCGGCCCGTCAAGGTACTCGAATGCTTGATCGGCCGCCAAGGCCGCCACCTCGGCTCCGACGCCGCCGGTAAGGTTGTCTTCGTGGACGATGAGCAATTTGCCCGTCTTTTTGACCGAGTTTAGGATGGTGTCCGTGTCCAGCGGACTGAGAGTACGGAGGTCCACCACCTCCACGTCGATTCCCTCCTGCTCCACCTGTTGGGCCGCTTCCAGACAGTAGTGGAGCATCAGGCCGTACGTGACGATGGTGATGTTCTGTCCGGTGCGCTTCACGTCAGCTATGCCGATGGGCAAAGTGTATTCCTCGTCGGGCACCTCGCCGCGCACCAGCCGGTAGGTCTTTTTGTGCTCCAGAAAGACCACCGGTGAGTTGTCCCTTATGGCCGACTTTAGCAGTCCTTTGGCGTCGTAGGGAGTTGCCGGAGCGATCACTTTTAATCCCGGTGTGTGGAAGAAGAAAACCTCCACGTTTTGGGAGTGGAACAAACCGCCTCGGATGCCACCGCCATAGGGTACCCGAATCACCATGGGGACCTGGACAGCGCCGTTGGTACCGTAGCAGGTCCGGGCAGCCTCGCCCACCAACTGGTTGATGGCGGGCCAGATGAAGTCGGAGAATTGCACTTCCGGAATGGGCCGCATGCCCCGGAAGGCAGCGCCCAGTGCCACGCCCATGATCGACGCTTCGGCCAGGGGAGTGTCGATCACCCTGGCCTCGCCGAACTCGTCCATAAGCCCTTGCGTTGCCAGGAATACGCCACCCCTAAGGCCCACGTCCTCGCCCAAGACGAAGACCTTGGAGTCCCGGCGCATCTCCTCCTGCAGGCCCTCTCGAATAGCTTCTATTACGCTTTTTACGGCCACTGCTTCTCTACTTAAGGCGCGTATACCATGTCGTATAAAGTCGCAGAATCCGGAGGGCTGGCAGCCTCAGCGGCGTCGGTGGCTTCGTTTACGTCTTGGAGGGCTTCAGCCTTGATTTGGTCGATCTGGTCCTGGGAGAGCATTCCCTGCTCGATCAAAAAGTTGCCGAAGCCGGCGACCGGGTCTCGCTGGCGCACCGACTCCAGTTCCTCGGCAGAACGGTATCGGCGGTCGTCGTCGTCCGTGGTATGGGGCATCATCCGCTCCAGCTTCATTTCCAGCAGTACCGGTCCCTGCCGCCGAGCATGGCCGATGGCTTCGCGGGTGGCTTCGTAGCACTGGGGCAGGTCTAAGCCATCGATAACAAATCCGGGGAACCCGTATCCGGCGGCCCGAGAGGCTATGTCCTCGATGGCGAACTGGCGGCTCTGGGGCACCGAAATAGCGTAGTGGTTATTTTCGCAGATGAAAACGATGGACAGGTTATGAACTCCGGCGAAGTTCATGGCCTCGTGGGTTTCGCCTTGGCTGGTAGCTCCGTCTCCGAAATAGGTCAGCACCACCGTTCCATCCTGTTCCATCTTGCACCCCAGGGCGTAACCTACGGCCTGGGTCAGGCCCGCCCCCACCACGTTGGAAATCTGGATGATGTTGTGGTTTAGGTCGGCGCCCTGCAGGGGGAACTGGCGGGCGTTGCTATAAGGCTCTCCCTCCTTTCCCATGAAGGACAGCATGACTTGGGTCGCGGTGAGACCGGCGGCCAGCTTGAGGCCCAGGTCCCGGTAGTAAGGAAATAGAAAGCAATTGCCATCCTTCTGAGCGGCCAGCAGGCTCCCTATCTGGGCGGCCTCGTGACCCTGGCATGACGCGGCGATGGGAACTTTACCTTGCCGGTTCAATGCCCAAATGCGCTCATCCACGGTCCTCACCAGCACCATTTTCTTATAGGCGTCCACCAGATCGCCGCTGGTGATGCCTTCGGCGATGCTCGAGTGTGGCTCTGCCGTGGCAGCGGCGGAACTGCGGTCGCTCTTGGGGCGAGTGCCTCGCTTGCGAGCCATTGTTGTCCTTTTGTCCGGCTTAACGAAACAAAATGGGGACGCCTGGACGCCCCCTGCCTGGTCATCGATAGACTGCCTGATGATTCGTGCCAGCCGGCCGGCCAATTACGAGTTTTACTGTGTTTGTCCGGGCATGAAAATTGGGGCCAACCCAGACGGTTGCCAGACGGTTTAAGGAACGACGAATCCGGTGCTAACCACAATTCTATCCCCAATTATATATTGCTGGCGCAGGCTCCGCAAACGCATTTCCGGTCCTGCCCCGGGCACCCCATGCTAGGCTCGGCCCTGCTCGCAAATACGGAGTGGCGGGCGGGAGACAAAATGGACCATAAATTGCTCGACCTTCCCCGTTGACATAATGTTGATAATCTTGCTAATTTGCTGCTCGTGGACGTTGAACGAGGGTTCGTCTCTGGGCCGGAAGCCTGGCGGGAATCCCACAACTTTGGACAGGCTTAACGGCTCTGGGCGGTTTCAATCGTTTTTCAGCAGTTGTCCGATTCTGGCTGAAACCATACGCTGAATGGCGTTGGTGTACCCGCGTGAGGTTTATCGCCTCTGGCGGTGAACCTGCGCCTTGGCGGTGGCCGGACCAGTTTCAGCATCGGACACCTGCCTGCGGATTTGGGGGGGCGTGTCTATGACAGAGTTATCCACCAGGGACGCCTGGCGTGCCGTGCTCGGGGAGCTCCAGCTTCAAATGCCCCGGTCGGCGTTCGAGACCTGGCTGCGCCAGACCGAGGGAGTCAGTTACGACGACCAGTATTTCATCGTGGAGGCGCCGACCCCCTTTGCCGTCGCTTGGCTGGAACGCCGCATGTACCAGGCGATACAAAAGACGGTGGAGAAGGTTGTTCATCGCCCGCTGGAGGTGCAGTTCCAAGTTCGAGGAGGGGAAAGTATTTCCAGCGTGCGGGCCACCAACCCTGCCGATCAGCTGCTGGAGGCAGATGCTCCGCCCACCGGTCGCGCCTACGAGACACAGTACGACCCACCGTCGTTTAATCCCAGGTATACTTTCGACTCCTTCGTTGTCGGGTCCTGCAACGAGTTGGCCTTCAGCACAGCGCAAGTGGTGGCTGACTCTCCCGGCCAATGCTATAACCCCCTGTTCCTTTACTCAGGCGTAGGGTTGGGTAAAACTCATCTGCTCCACGCCATCGGCCACACTTGCGCCAGCAATGGTCTATCTGTGCGGTACGTGACCTCGGAGCAGTTCACCAACGAATTCATCTCCTCGATCAGCAAAAGGACCACCGAGGAATTTCGCAACAAATACCGTAGCCTTGACGTGTTGCTGCTTGACGACGTCCAGTTCATGAGCGGCAAGGAACAGACCCACGAAAGCTTTTTCCACACTTTCAACGACCTTCATAACTCGGGGCACCAAGTTGTTATAACTTCGGACCGGCCGCCCAACTCGCTGGCGTTGCTGGAAGACCGATTACGTTCCAGGTTTCATTGGGGGTTGATCGCTGACATGCAGCCACCGGGCCTGGAAACGCGCATGGCTATATTGGCCTCCAAGGCCAAGCACCTGAACATACAGTTGGACGAAATGGTGGTCGAGTTGATCGCAAAACGGGTTCAGAAAAACGTCAGGGAACTGGAAGGGAGCTTGAACAGGATGGTTGCACAATCTCAAATGACCAACGCTGCCATTACCATGGAATCGGCTTCCCGGATCTTGGACGTGATGACCGCGGACACCGCCCGTCACGCCGTGGACCCCCAGCGAATCCTGGATGCTGTGTCCGGGCACTACAAGCTTACCAATGATGACTTGTTGGGCCGCCGCCGCACCCGGAGGATCGCCCAGGCCCGGCAGGTGGCCATGTACCTGCTCATCTACGAACTGGAGCTATCGCCGACCCAAGTGGGGCGGTTCCTGGGTGGACGGGACCACGCCACCGTGATCCACGGGGCCGGGAAGATCAACGGCGAGATCAACGAAGACACCCACTTGCGGCGGGACGTGCTTTCCATAAAGGAAGCGATCTTCGCCTAACGGCCTTGCCCTTGGCCGGTATACTGATGTGTTGATAACTGCCATGATTCGGTGGATAACTTTCCCAGGTGGTGGATAACCTTGTACCGGGCCGGGCCGGGCTGAGAGGATGCCGGTTGCCGGATACCGCCCGCCACCCCTCACTCTCCTGGATGCACTCATTTGTCGTACACTATTTCCAGCGGTCAGCGGCGCCTGGGCT
>JADFFS010000079.1 GCA_022568195.1 Chloroflexota bacterium
CTTGATGCCGTCCAGTCCGGCGATGGCTCCCGAGGGCGCCAGCAGCCGGCACCCGCTGTCCCTCGACTGCTGGATTATCTCCGGATGGTCCAGCAGCGCGCCGATGCTGATGACCATCAGGTCCTTGCCCGCGGCGAAGGTGTCACGGGCCAGCTCGGGCACCACGTGGCCTCCCGCCGTCTCCACCACCAGGTCCGACTCGGCGATCAACTGTTCTCGGTCAAGGTAGGGGGGAGGGTTCTCTAGGGTGGCCAAAAACTCGCGAGCGCGACCTTCGGTCCGGCTGCTGACGCCGGCGACGGAGACCGGCAGTTTTCCAGTGTCGGCCGCCCGCAGCAGGGCCTGGCCGATGGCCCCGCAGCCAACGATTCCGATTGCTTTGGCCATAAGATTCTCCTATGCGGTGATCACCTAAATCCTTAGGGAGTTTGAGGGGCCTAGCCCCCCAAGTTTTTCTTGGGCGGGTGATGGGTAAGATTACGAAGCGTCTAGATTGAGCGATTAATCCGGATTAGCTATGGCTTGAGGTGTATCCCGGCCCGTAGACCACCATTCCCGGTCTGGCGCCGGTATGCTCCCCATGGTCGATCACCGGCACCCCGTTGACCAGAACGTGCTCCACGCCGGTGCAGTAACGCTTGGGGTCCTGGAAAGTGCCCCTCTCCGCCACTGTTTCGGGATTGAAGGCCACGATGTCGGCACGGCACCCTTCCCGCAAAATACCCCGGTCTTTCAGCCGGAGCACCTGGGCGGGCAGGGAGGTCATTTTTCTAACCGCCTCTTCCAGTTCCAGGACGCCTTCTTCCCGAACGTACTTGCCCAGGACGCGTACGTTGGTTCCGAAGCTGCGGGGGTGAGGCAGACCGGCGACGGCCTCGTTGAGGGCACTGCCGTCGGAGGCCACGGACACCCAAGGCCGCCGCATCACCGTCCTGACATCCTCCTCGGACATGGTGTGGTACACCCCGCCGGGGAAGGCGCCGTTCTCGGCCACCAGGTCGAAGCAGGTTTCGGCGGGGTCGGGGCTCTCGCGCCGCCGCACAATGTCGGCAACGGTCATGCCTTCCTCGGGTTTCAGCGCGGGGTTGGCCACCACCGACATTACGATGCCTTCCCAGCCGCCGTGCTCCAGGATGTACTGCTCGAACTCGGCGTCTCCCTTCAGCTTTTCCCGGAAGCCTGGGTCCCGGAAGAGGGGAATGGTTTCCGAGCGGGGAGCATCCTGCACCCACCGGGGCATCAGCCGGTGCCACGGGTGCTGCATGGCTGTGTATGGATACTGATCGGCGGTGATCTCCAACCCCTCCTCCATCGCGGACTGGATGGTGTCGACGATGGCGCCGACCTGCCCCCAATGGGCCCGCCCCCGTATTTTTAGATGGTAGATGTGGACGGGGATCCCGGAGGCTCGAGCGACCTGGAAGGTCTTGTCCAACTCGGTGGAGATGTCGTAGCCTTCGCTGCCCACGTGGGTCCCGTAGTAGCCACCGTACCGGTTGGCTACCTTGGCCATTTCCACCAGCTCTTCCAGGTGCTCGGGGCCACCGGAGTGCCAGGCAGCCGAGAGGCCCACGGCTCCTTGCTGCATGGCCTGGGCCACCAGGTCATTCATCGCCCGCACCTCGTCCGGGGTCGGAGGACGGTTCTCGAACCCCACCACCGCGCGCCTGATTTGCTGGGGCGACACGCTGGACGCCACGTTCATCGACGTTCCCTGACTCATGAGCAGGGAGAAGTATCCGGTGAAATCGGTCCAGGTAACGTCCACGCCGTACCGCAGCTTTTGCTCGGCTACATACTCCTCGGCGGCGGGGCCGGTCACCGGTCCCACGCTGTTGCTCTCGCCGATGACGTCCAGGGTGACACCCTGGCGAATTTTGCTTTCGGCGTTGCCGTCGGCCAGGATGGTCACGTCGCTGTGGGTATGCAGGTCGATGAAGCCGGGACAGACGACCAGGCCGGTGGCGTCGATGGACCTGGTGGCCTCGGATTCAGAAATTCGGCCGATGTGGGCGATTCGGCCATCGGTGACGCCCACGTCTGCGTAGTAGCCAGGGTTACCGGCTCCATCCACGACCTTGCCACCCCGGATAGCCACGTCGTAGCTAGGCATGATCCGTTCCTCCCGATATGTTCAACATGGCGGTGTTCAAACCGCCGGATTAGCCCAGACAGGCTTGATTTTTCCCCTCGATGGAGAACAAAGTTGTTTAGAGCCCCCTAAAAAACGTACTCGGGCCCTTCTATGTATTGGAACCTGTCGAAGACGTCGGGACGCAGCGTAAAGCCCAGCCCCGGTGTCCGGGGAGCGTGCACGGCACCATCGCGTATATCGTAGGGTTCTTGGAACAGCTCGTTCATCATGGGCATGTAGCCCTGGCTCACTTCCAGGATGTGGCAGTTTGCCGCGGACATGGCCACGTGGATGCTGGCCGCGAACAGAACGCCCGAGCCCCAGGCGTGGGGCGCCAGCCGGATGCCCCGGGCCGAGGCCATCGCCGCGATCCGGCGGATCTCGGTGAATCCTCCCGCGCGGGCGATGTCGGGCTGGGCGATGTCCACCGCCCGGTGGAAAAACAGGTCCTCGAAGTCAAAACGGGTGAACTCCCGCTCCCCGGTGGCGATGGGGATAACCGTGGAGCGGCGCACCTCGGCCAGACCGGGGTGGTCGTCGGGAGAAACCGGCTCCTCAAACCAGGAGATGTCGAACTCCTCCAATTGACGCGCCAACCGGATGGCGGTGGAAACGTCCAGGGAGCCGTGGGCGTCCAACATCAGCTCCACGCTGTCTCCGATGCCCCGCCGGGCTGCCTTGACCCGCCGGATCGTGTTGTCGATGGAGAATCCGTCCCGGCCCACCACCCGCATCTTCACGGCGCTGAATCCTTTGGCGGCGTATCCGGCCATCTCCTGCTCCGCCTCGTCCCCAGGCGCCCAGCCGCCGGAGCCGTAAGCCCTGACGGAGTCGCGCACCGCCCCCAACGCCTGATAGATTGGGACTCCCAGGATCTGCGACTTGACGTCCCAGATAGCGATGTCCAAGCCGGCGATGGCCTCCATGGTGACGCCCCGCCGTCCGTCGCCGGGCTGGGAATGCCCCGTTTCCAACGCCGGCTTCCAGCGGGAGCCGTTGTACATCTTCTCGTAGAGCCGCTCGGAAAACATGGGGTCTTCCCCGATTAGAGTCGGCGCCAGGTCGTGCTCGATGATCGCGCAGACCACGGCTGGGCTGCCCAGGGACGCGCCAACGCCGGTCAGTCCTTGGTCCGTTTCCACCAGTACCAACACCGAGTCGCTCTTGACCTTGGTTCCCAGGTCGGTGCGGTGCTGCCGCTCCTCGGGTATGGGGTCGGAAAGTGGGATGGCACGAACGCCGGTGATTTTCATGGGGTGATTCTCCCTGTCATCCTCGATAGAATCGGGGTCGGACCCAAACTAAAGCCAAAGTGAAACCCGCAGGGGTTGGTATGCGGGGTCTTTCATTCCCGCCCCTGAAACGTCATTGCCCCAAGGATGTCATGCTGAGCCAGCCGCAGCGGCGAAGCATCTGGGGCGGGGCCTTAACTCCTCCGCTCCCCAGACCCTTCACTTCGTTCAGGGTGACAATCGAAAGACCCCGGGTTGGTGTGGTTGTCCATGTAGATCCCACCTTGGCTCTGGTTTAGTACTGTTTCAAGTTGATTTTGGTGGCCTGCGTAACACCCCCATCCCTTCGGCTGCGCTCAGGGCAGGCTCTAACCTTCCCCCATCGAGGGGGAAGGGACCTATCCTCTCCCCGTTGACGGAGTGGAGTTAGAGTGGGGCGACAATTTCCTGTTCAATTCGCGTTAGAGTGGCCCTAGAACTTCCTCTGAAAAATGAACATGTCCGCAGCCCCTCCCGGCGGGAGCCGCTCAGTCTCCCCATGGGGTGGAAGCCAGACGCAAGAACCGGCTGGCGTTCTCCCACATCAGCTTGGTCATGGCGGGCTCGCCCAGCTCCTCGCGCCAGCCAACCACCGTGTCCACGTGGTCGGGGAATAGGGTCTCGGGGTGGGGGTAGTCGGACTGGTACATCAGCACGTGGTCGCCCAGCAGGTCGTTGACCGCCTTGGTCATCCGGGCGCCTTCCGAGAAGTCGATGCCGCAAAAAACCCTGCCCATCTGCAGGTACTCGATGGGGGTGTGCTTGATATCGGCGGGCACCGACCCCCGAACGTAGTCGATCTGGCGGGTGAGCCGCAGAATCCACTGGGGCAACCAGCCGTGGCCGCACTCCATGCAACCGATGCGCAGGTTGGGGTAGCGGTCGGCTGCAGCGATTGTTAGACGCCATCTTAAGCAACGGCCTTCTTGCCCCGTGGCCATGGTTTCCACTCGAACGACGACCGGTCGCTCGCACGCAACATCTGGCGAGCGCGGGAACGGTCAATGCGCTGACGACTTGAGGAACCAGCCCCCGGCGACCAAAATTCCGATTCCTGCCACGCAGGTCCTAGAAGGGGCAGCCCAATCGCTTCGCGGAACCTACCGGCCGTCACATCATCCACCATTCCGGACAGACGGGTGGCCTGACCGTCCGCCGTTTCATCGCAAGCGTCGCATCCGCAGCTGGGAAATGCCTCCGTGCGCCAATGGCCAAGCCGCACGTGGATTCCGGGGAACGCCGTGAACACCAGGACAATTGGCGCAGCGTCCGGACTTCGGGGAAGGAGCTTGACGCTTGGTCGCACGAGGTCACTCCTTTCTAGCTCTTGGTCAAGGCCGTACCCTTCAAGACGGTCGACGTCGAAGGTAGCCTCCAGTCGTTTCAGCAAGCGGACCGCAAAATCGTGCAGGGCTCGAAAGCGCTCCGGATCCGTGATCCGTGAGTACGCCTCCGGTGGCGGCCCTTCTCTTCCCCAGCGATTACCGCTCATTTCTCTTGCTCAATTCGCGTTGAGGTCGTCCAAGTGCTCGCGGAGGTCCTTGTCTCCGTAGCGGGATAGCACGTCCCATGACGGATTAACGTGGGTATCTACGTCGATGACCCGGTATCCATGCCTCATGCCGTTCCCCCTTGATGTTCGTCCTTTGTTGTTCAATGGGAGTGAATGTAACCGCCACCAGGTGGTGAGTCAAGGTTCATCAGCAACAATGCGTTGCTAGATGGCTACACTGGGTTGCACCACCGTCGATTAAACTTGGGTCAACTCTTCTCCGAGCCGCTCCAATGCGTCGCCAGTCAGGCTATATGTGGTCCACTCATCCATGGGACGCGCACCAAGGGCCCGGTAGAAACGGATCGCCGGCTCGTTCCGGTCGAGCACGGACCACTCCAGCCGCCCACAATCCCGTGTCACAGCTATGCGGGCGACGTGACCCATCAGGGCCCGCCCCAGACCGCGCCGCCGCCATTCTGGCAACACAAAAAGGTCTTCAAGGTAGAGGCCGGTCCGCCCCAGGAAAGTAGAGTAGTTGTGAAAGAAGACCGCGAAGCCAACCGGCTCTTTGGCACTGTAGGCGATGACGACCTCGGCGCTCGCCCGCGGCCCGAACAACGAGTCACGCAGGTTTTCCTCAGTGGCGACGACTTCATGGGCTAACCCCTCGTACTCGGCCAGTCCCTTTATAAATGTCAGGATCAGTGGGATGTCGCTCTCCGTGGCGGACTCGATCCGAAACTCGCTCGAACTGCTCATGATCATTCTTCCTAAGCTTTAGCCACCCATTTGTTCGCCCAACGGCCAAGTTCGGTGTTAGGGGAGCGAATCCATGCCTCATGAGGTCCCCTTTGGTATTCGATGGCAGTGGATTTAACGGCCACCAGGTGGTGAGTCGATGGGGGCAGACCTCCTGAACCGGCGGCCCCTGGCTAAATTCTGGAGGGGTTCTTGGGTTCCAGGCCCAGCCTCATGCGCCCATACTCCTCGGCCACCGTGTCCCAGTAAAGGCCGAAGTGGTGGGAGGCCGCGTGGGCGTCCCGGTGGAACCGCTGCATGGGGCTGGAGTCGAAGACGGCGTGTCCGCCACTGGCCTCGAAAAGCCGGTCCACCGCCCGGATGCTTAGCTTGGCCACGTAGGCCTGGTTCCGGCGGTAGCGGGCCCGTTCCAGCAACGTGGGCATCTCGTCCCGCCGGGCCGTGGCGAACACCTGATGCCCGTCTTCCCGCATGATCAACCGGGCGGAATGGACCTCCGCCTCCGCTTCGGCCAACCGGATGTTTACCGGCGGGGACTCGGCCATGCTCTCCCCGGTGGTGTAAGCGACCCGTACACCCATGAGCTCCTCGAAGGCGTCCAGTGACCCTTGAGCCATACCCAACAGCGGCGCGGCCAGGGTGTAGGAAAACATGGTGAGGTGGGGTATGCGGAAGTTGGGCGTGCCGTGTATGCTCCGTCCCGGCGACCGGCCCTCCCGTATTTCCACCAGTGGCGTAACCCGGTGCTCGGGGACGAAGGCATCGTCCACCAGGATGTCTTTGCTGCCGGTACCTCGCAGTCCCGAAACGAACCAGGTATCCTCGATCAGGTAGTCGGAACAGGGAACCAGAAAGTAAAGGATTCCCTCGGGCCCGTTCCCCGCCAACACGGCCCAATCAGCGGCGTCGCAACCGCTGGAAAAGTCCCACCGGCCGCTGAGCCGGTAGCCGCCCTTGGCAGGCGTAACCTGGGAGCCGGCCGGGTTGAGGGAGGTCGAGGACAACACGTCCGCCGAGTCGGCCCAAAACTCTTGCTGTGCCTTCTCCGGGAACATTCCCACCAGCCAGTTGTGGCTGGCCCAGATGGAATAGCACCATGCCGTGGAGCCGCAGCCCCGGCCCAATTCGGCCGCGATGTCCAGGACGATGGGATAGTCGATGTCGAATCCGCCGAAGCGTTTGGGCTGGGCTGCCCGAAGGATGCCCGCAGCGTGGAAGTCGGCTACGGTGTTCTCGGGGATTCGCCGCAACTCCTCGGCCTGGGCGGCGCGCTGGCGCAACACGGGTACCAAGGCCGCCGCGCGATCCAACAGTTCCTGCCGGTCAACCATCCGGTAACCTCGCATTGCTCAAGCTGAGCCGATAATCCCGTTAGAATCATACGCATCCTGGAATTGGTTTACAATTATGGCACTATCCACGTGAAAGCGACTATTGTCATTCCGACCGCAGGGAGGAATCTGGGGTGGGGCCGTACCACCCATCCCCAGATTCCTCGTCGTTTCGCTTCTCGGAATGACAGGTAGTCGAAACCCGTCAATCCATCACGTTCAACTCGACGGTGTACTAGCCTCTAAGGGGGGATTATGACGGAGACGTTGGTTCGGGGAAAACATGTCATTTGCAAGGTCACCGGCAGAAATTCGGCGGAGGTCGTCTCGGATGGGGCCGTGCTGCAACGGGACGGGCTGATCGTCGAGGTGGGAGGTTACGACGACCTGCACGCCAGGAATCCCAACGTGGAGGTGGTCGGCGGGCCCAACTACGTGGTGATGCCGGGCTTGGTCAACGACCATTTCCACGTGGGCCTCACCCCCTTCCAGTTGGGTGCTCCGGACCTGCCCCTGGAACTGTGGAGCCTGGCCCGGGTGGGCACCCGATACATTGACCCTTACCTGGACCAGCTTTACGGCGCGGTTCAAATGATCGAGACCGGCACCACCACGGTGCAGGTTATCCACTCGCCGGGCCGGGGCTACCGGTCGGTGTCCTTGGAGGTGGCCGACAAGGTGATCAAGGCCTACCAGGACTCGGGTATGCGGGTGTCCTACGCCCCGTCCATCGCCGACCAGAACTCGATGGTCGCGGGGCCGGCCGGCGGAGAAGCAGCGTTCGCCGCCCAGTTTCCCGGCGAACTGGCCGATCGGTTCACCTCGTTCATGTCCCGCAGCTACGCTCCGGTAGAGGAGGTGATGCCGATACTGGAGGAAATTTGCTCCAAGTACGGCAACAACAATCTGGAGAGGGTTCGGGTGACCATGGCCCCCAGCAACGTGCATCGATGCACCGACGAAATGTTGGTCGCCCTGAAGGAGATGGCCACTAAATACAGTACGGGCATTCATATCCATTTGCAGGAGACGGTGTACCAGAAGCTCTACGGGCTTGCGGCCTGGAACAAAACCCCCTTGCAACACCTGCACGACCTGGGTTTCCTGGGACCGGAAGTCACCTGCGGGCACAGCGTTTGGGCCACCGAAGAGGACATTGAGCTGATGGCGGCCACCGGAACCAACGTGTGCCACAACGCCAGCTCCAACCTGCGCTTGCAAAGCGGGATCGCTCCCTTGGGCCGTCTCCTGGAAGCGGGCATCAAGGTGGCCATCGGCAGCGATGAGGCGGGCATCAACGACGACAAAGACCTGTTTCAAGAGATGCGAATGGTGTTGAAATTACACCGAGTGCCGGGGGTGGATAATATCCCGCCCACGGCTTACCAGGTGTTGGAGATGGCCACGGTGAACGGGGCCTACGCAAGCTGGTTCGGCGACCGCATCGGTACTTTGGAGCCTGGAAAACGAGCGGACATGGTGTTGTTGGACCTGCGAAACATAGAGGAGCCCTACCTGGACCCCGAGGTTTCGGTGGTCGACGCGGTGGTGCACCGGGGACGCAGCATAGACGTGGACACCGTCATGGTCGACGGCGAGGTGGTGATGCGCGACAAAGAACTGACCCGAATCAATAAAGATGACCTGTTCAAGGAGATCAAGGAATCGCTGGACCGGCCGCTGTCGACCCAAGAGTTGGAGCGTAGGGAGCTTAGCCGGCTGGTCGAGCCCCATTTGCGGCGATTCTACCAGGGGGCCATGCCCCAGCCCGGCGCGCCCCACACCAATTACAATGCCAGGTCGTGAATGCTAGTACCATTTCAATTTGAAAACGCCCAGTGTCATTCCGACCGGACCCGTGTCATTCCGACTGGAACCGTGTCATTCCGACCGTAGGGACCCCGATTACATCGGGGTGGGGATGGGTGGAACGGCCCCACCCCAGATGCTTCGTCGCTCCGCTACTCAGCATGACATGGGTTAAACCACTAATGGCAGGTAAATTGGTCCAGATGACGAATTGCCGCCCATCTGCCCAAGTTGTCGTGGGCGGAGCCTCTTCGCACGCTCCTGGCGTTACAAGAGGTCCGGCGTCGATACCTGTTCAAACCGTGAGTGATTGATTTGGCAATTCTGCACACTGTAAATCAGGCGCTGCCCTCCTCCATGAGGTACGGCCACTTCAGGTACTACTGGCTGGCCTTGCTGGCGGGGGTAACCGGGCATCAGATGCTGCTCCAGTTCACCATGGGGTGGCTGATGTTCGAGATGACCGGAGAGGCCAAATATCTGGCCTTATTGGGGATCGCCATCTCTATCCCGGCGCTGTTCCTGAACCTGTGGGGAGGGGCCTTAGCCGACCGGCTGGAGCCCAAATTCCTGGTGGCGGGTGCTCAATCCCTCTCGGCCACTGCGGTGGTGCTGCTGGCGGTGATGGTGATGGCCGGCCGGGTAGAGGTGTGGCATGTGCTGGCCACGGCCGTGATCATTGGAGCTCTTCAGGCCTTCGACCAGCCCAGCCGCTCCAGTATTTTCCCCCGTTTGGTGGAGCGGGAGCACATCGTAAACGCCGTGGCAATGGAGTCCCTCGTGTGGAACGGCGTGCGAGTTTTGGCTCCTGCGCTGGCCGGTATGGTCATCGCTCAATGGAACATCCATACATCCATGTTTATCAGCGCCGCCACCTTCTACGTTATGGCTGCGGTGATCTCGGTGCTGAGGCTTCGCCCCCGGCCTCCGGCCACCGGACAAGTCATACACCAGATAGGGGAGAGTCTAAGGTACGTGCGCCGCCACCCCGTCTTCCTGTACATCATGCTACTAACTTTCTGCAACAGCATGTTCGGCATGTCCTACATCCTACTGATGCCCGTGATCGCCAAAGACGTGCTGGATGTTGGCGCGGAAAAGGTTGGCTGGCTGCTGGGCGCCTCCGGAGTAGGGGCGATCTGCGGCACATGGATAATCAGCGCCCTTCGGCCGGGTCAGCCCAAAGGATTGATTATTCTGGGTGGGGCTGCGTTGTACGGCGTTGCCCAGATTTTCTTTTCCGTGGCGGCGTGGCAGGGACTGTACGGCGTATCAATGGCGCTGCTGTTTGTGGTGGGGATCGCCAACTCCCTGTATCTGGTGGGGGGCCTGAGTACCCTGCAGGAGTTGGTGCCCGACCAGCTACGTGGCAGGGTAATGGGGCTTTACGGCGTGACCTGGAGCCTGGGACCCCTGGGTATGACACAAGCAGGGACCATCGCCCAGTACTTCGGCGCTCCGGTGGCGGTGGCGGCTGGAGCGGCGGTTTTGGTGGTGGTGGCTTTGCTTATCTTCGTTCTGAATCCCGACCTCCGCGAGTTGCGGATGGGGACAGAGGAACGCCTGCAGCCGGCCTACGCGGGTTCACGCAGCAACGATTGATTCAAGGGACCCTCTACCACCCGATGGCGTAGCCGATATTCCCCTTTGGGGAAACCGCGCCCATGATGACCCCTTGGGCTTTGTCGTAACGAATACCCATCACCTTACCGTTGGACCAACCCCCGGTGCTGACGACCTCATGCCCCTTTTGCGCCAGTTCATTGGTCACCCCGGCGGGAATGCGCGATTCGGCTATGACACGGCCTGGGAAGCCTTTGCGCGGGTAAAAGGATGACGGAAAGTGGACCGAGTGCACCGTGGCGGCGTCCAGCGCTTCCTGTAGGTTCATGCCAAAGTCAACGTAGTTCAAGAAAAACTGCAGTGTCCACTGGTCCTGAGCGTCACCTCCGGGCGTGCCGAAGACCATGAATGGGTCGCCGTTCTTGGTGACCAGGGAAGGCGTCAAGGTGGCCCTGGGCCGCTTGCGAGGCGCCAGGGCGTTGGGCCGGTCCGGGTTCAGGTAGAACATCTGCCCTCGGGTACCCAAGGAAAAGCCCAGCCCTTTGATCACGGGGGAGCTGCCGATCCAGCCCCCACTGGGCGTGCAAGCCACCATGTTGCCTTCCCGGTCCACGGCGTCCAGGTGGGTGGTGTCTCCCGTGTGAGCGTGGTCCAGACCCAGGTCCTGTACCTCTCGCGCCGCCACCCCCAGGGCCCGGCGGTTGTCATCGGCCACGTCCCTGCCGGCCCAGGCAGGCACGCCGCCGCCCAAGTCCCCGGCCCGCATGGTCATGGAGGCGCTGGCCTCGATGAGGTTGCGCCTGGACGCAGCGTAGTCCTTGGAAAGCAGCATTTCCATGGGCACTTCGTCGTGGGCCGGGTCTCCGTAGTAGGCTTCCCGGTCGGCGAAGGCCAGCTTGGAGGTCTCGATCCAGGTGTGTAGGTATTCGGCGGTGTTGTGCCCCATCTTGCCCAGGTCGAAGCCCTCCAGGATGCTCAACTGCTGGAGAAAGACCGGTCCCTGGGTCCAGGGCGGGCACTTGTGCACCTCCAGCCCCCGGTAGTCCAGGGAGACGGCGCTTTCGACGGTGGCGTTCCATTCCGCCAGGTCCTCGTAGGCCAGGAGCCCGGTGTGGGAGGAGCCGCTGGCGTCGGGCAGGGGTTCGGCGGTGATGAACTCCACAATTCTCTCTGCGATGGGTCCTTTGTAAAATGCGTCCCTGGCCGCCTGAATCCCGGCGGTCCTGCCCCTGTGCTGGGCCTCTTTCTCGGCGGCAACCATGGTCTTCAGGGTCTGGGCGAAGTCGGGGTTTCGGAAAACTTCCCCAACCTCAGGCGCCCGGCCGCCGGGAAGATAGACCTCACCGGTGGTGGGGTACAGCTCGGTAAATTTGCGAACATCGGCGGCCAAGCTGTCATGCAGGCGCTGGTAGACGGGGAACCCGTTTTCGGCCAGCTCGATCGCGGGCTGCAGGATCTGGGCAAAGCTCATGGTGCCGAACCGGGCCACCGCAGTGGCCCAGGTATCGACGGTGGCTGGCACACATGCCGGAAGGTAGCCGTCGCCTGGGATCAGGTCGATCCCGTTTTCCCGGCACCACTCGATGGTGAAGGCCTGGGGGGAGCAGCCCATTCCGCTGATGGCGAAGGTTCGCCCCTCCCTGGCAGAGTAAATCAGCGTGGGCGCTTCTCCGCCGATACCGTTGCTCTGGGGCTCCAGCAAATTTAGACAGATGCACATGGCCGCGGCCGCATCGATCGCGTTGCCTCCCTGCTCCATGATGCGGAACCCGGCGGCAGTAGCCAGGTAATGCCCCGACGTAACTACTCCACGGGTGCCCATGATCACCGGGCGGGTCATCATTTCCGGCATGATTACCTCCTGGGAATTTAGCCACCACAGTTTACACCTTTCCGGTCGTCTCCACTCTTTGCGCCGCGACGCACATAATTTCCCGCCCTTGTGGGAGGGGGTAACTGGACTCACCGTTGATGAGCTCGCAGTAGGGCACTTTTTCAGCGAATGTCCGCTGGTGACATGGCCCAAAAATGTCATGCTGAGCCAGCCGCAGCGGCGAAGCATCTGGGGAGGTGCAAACGTCCCCTCCTCCCCAGTCCCTCGCTTTCCTCGGGATGACTGTGGGACGATCACCGAGCCGGATAAGAGTGTCGTGCAGTGAGTGCTCTACGGGGGAGAGTTGGAGTGGGGGTGAGATATGGCTTTGACGGCGTCTCCCGCCCCACCTATACTTGCAACAAGCAGTGATTCCCCTTTGGCAAATGGACCCTGAGGGATCCATTTTTGGCGTCATTGGTTGACATAACGGAGGCTTAGGTGGCAGGTTCTCCGAGACGTAGACGCCGGCGGCGTGGGGGCAATTCCGGCGGAAATGGCGGCAGCGTTAGACCGTTGTTGATGTTGGACGGTCTGGTGGTGGTGGTGATTGCGTTGGCCGCCGGGATAGGGTTCGGTTTCTTCCCCGCAGTCCGGATGCGGGCAGTTGAAACCATGGGTGTTGCCTGGGTACCGGTTGGGCTTTGGCTGGCTGCCACGGTGATAGGCTTGCGTTACCGTCCCCGCTTTGTAGTGGGACACTGGCGATGGTGGGTCACGGCCGCCTCGCTTACAGCCATCGCCGTCGGGATACTGTCATTTTTCCATCCCGGGTTCGGCATTTGGGCCACATACAGCCTGGGCGGAAGCTGGGGGCAGGCCGTAGGAGGCGCTCCCCTGGCGTTGGGTGTGGCCAAGTTGGTTGCCATCGCAGTCCTGACCCCGGTGGTGCTCTCGCCCCGCCGGGCCGGGTATAAGTATGCCAAGGGCTTCGAGCTCATCGGCCATGGGGTGAGCACGGTGGCCAACCGGTCCACCCTGGAGAAAACCAACCGGCTGCTGCGGCGAATCGCCGGTAGGCGACCCGCAGGGCCGGCCGCCAGCCCGCCGGAGCAAGCGCCTGTGGCCCCACCGGCGCCTGCGCCAGCTTACCGGGAGACCAGTGGCCAAGAAACAACCAATGTCGTCCGAAGCCCGGCGTCCGATGCTGACGCCAGACCGGAAGATACGTCCCTGGAGGCGTTGGTGGTCGAAAGGGCAGCGTTGGGCGGTTACGCAACCATTTCCGCAACCGGGGAAGAGTCCACCAGCCCACTGCCACCCGCCGCTCTGCTGTCCGAACCCGAACCCTTTGAGTCCAGCGACGACGACTTGGTCGAGATGGGGCGCCTCATAGAGGCAACCCTGGCCAGTCATGGAGTCGCAGTGGACGTGAGGGATTTCGAAGCCGGACCCCGGGTTGTTCGCTTCGGTCTGGACCCCGGCTGGTTGGGCGCCGAGAATGACCAAACGGAAGAAGAGACGGCTGAATCCGGCGGTCAACGAGCCCGGGTCAGGGTCCAGAGCATCCTGGCCAGAGAGAAAGACCTGGCTCTGGCCCTAAAGACACCCTCCCTGCGCTTCCAAGCGACCATACCCGGCGAGTCCCTGGTAGGCCTGGAAGTGCCCGTCCCCAAGCCCAGAAAGGTGTCACTGAGGCAAGTCGTCGAGGACGAGGCCTTCGGCCGGATTGCCGCCGAGGGAGGTCTTCCCATCGCTCTCGGTCAGGACATCCGTGGCAGCGCGGAGGTGCTGGACCTGACGTCGTTGCCCCACCTCTTGATCGCCGGATCCACCGGCACCGGCAAAAGCGTTTGCCTGAACAGCGTGGTCGCGTCCTTGCTGCTCACCAAGACTCCCGGCCAATTACGCTTGCTGATGGTGGACCCCAAAGGTGTGGAGCTGGTTGGCTTCGACAGGATACCCCATCTGCTGGTCCCCACCATCCGCGATTCCCGTGCGTTCGCATCGGCTTTGAAAGGCCTGCTGGAGGTGATGCGCCAGCGCTACGAGCAATTAGCCCAGGCCGGGGTGCGCAACATCTCCGGATATAACGCCCAAGCCGAACGGCAAATGCCCTATTTGGTAGTGATTGTCGATGAGCTGGCGGAGCTAATGATGTCCGGCAGGGAGATCGAAGAGGGGTTGGTCAGATTGGCCCAAATGGGAAGGGCAATCGGGATTCACTTGGTGCTGGCGACGCAGCGGCCTACCGTCGACGTGGTGACCGGGCACCTCAAGGCGAACATCGCCACGCGCATCGCCTTTACTGTCGCGTCGCAGACCGACTCCCGGGTGATTCTGGACGCTGTGGGCGCGGAGGACCTTCTGGGGAGAGGGGACTTGTTGCTTCTGGATAGCAGGTCGCCTTTGCCCCGAAGGGCGCAGGGGACTCTGGTTGAGGACGCCGAGATCGACCGGTTGGTCGAGTTCTGGGTTAACCCGAGGCCAGCCCCAGAAACGGAACCTGAGGCGGAAAGCTAAGGGCTTCGTCAGGTAAAAGGGCCGGGGAGGCCCCCATTTGCAGTCAGGCCCGCACGGGACGGGTGTACCTAACGACGCTGGTTACGCCGGCCTGATTCCCGCTCCCCAACCCCCTTTATTATGCCACGTTTATCGCGCCCGGTGTAGCTCCGATATTAAGAGCTAACCAGCTTGGTGAACCTGCCGCCGATGAGCCACTCGGCGACGTACAGGTTGCCGTCGGCATCCGCGGCCAACCCGTGGGGACTGTTGAATTTCCCAGCCTCCAGCAGTTTGGTGGGTATGATGTCGCCGGCCTGGTTCTTGTTGTTGGGCCAGCCTTCCGCCTGGCACACCGTTTCGTTCTCACCCAAGTAGCAGACCAACTGGTCGTTGGCGTCCAAGATTGCCAATCTTGCGCGGAGCTCGGCTATGACCAGCAGGTCCCCGTGGCTGGCAAAGGCGCTGGGGCTGCTCAAGTAGCCGGCGCCAAAGGCCCGCTGGAACCGGCCCTCCATGTCGTACACCTGGACCCGGGCGTTGGTGCGGTCGGCGACGTACAGCTCGGGCCGGGACCGGCGCCGGTCGATAAATATGGCGTGAGGGGTGTTGAACCTTCCCGCCTCTCCCTCTTCGCCGTTGATGCTGGACAGGTAGCGCCCATTCTTGTCAAAGCGGTGCACGTAGCTCTCGCCATAGCCGTCGGTG
>JADFFS010000247.1 GCA_022568195.1 Chloroflexota bacterium
CTCTACCGCTGGCCGCCATCTCCCCTCCCCCACCCCCTGGGCCAAACCAGGCGACGGTGCGAACTGCGCAAGCCGCTATCGCCCGCCGCTGCCGCTGTTTCCATCTCCGGCTGATTTGTATTTGGCCATACTTACCACCGGCTCGTCTGCCGATCCGCCACCTAGCTGCACCTCGTCCATTAAGCTTTCCAGCAAAGCTTGGCTCTCTATCTCTTCCTCAACGGCCCGAGGCGCTGGGTAGCCGTGTGGGCTTGGGATCAGAATTTCTAACCTTTCTGTTTCCACGGTGAAGCGAACGATCAGATTGGGTGCCGCTCCAGTCTGCTCTTCTGGGACCACCCGCCGTATGGCCAGGTTAAAGGCTTCGGAAACAGCCACCCGAAGCTGGATTATTTCATCGTAATTAAAAGACATGCCTCCGGCGATAACCCCTATGGTGGCGCGAAGAACCGATAGGTAGTCGGAAGTGGGTGGAAGGCGCAATTCAATGATGTCGGCCAAGCTAACCCTCGCTGATCTCCTGCTTCCGTTACTCCCTTGAACTACCGGCATTTTTTTGCTCGGAAGCTCTTCTCCGGTCCTGGACATGCTTGGGAATTGCTGATGAGTCTGTGATGTCTCCGTGAACGCAGCATTTAGTATTAAATTCGACCACTGCGGCTTCGGGTAAACATGCCCATGTTCCAGGTTAGAGAGCGACGCCTACTTATTTACGCCAAAACAATTGTCCGTGGTTTATCGGCGCACCGGCCATGGTTTGAAATCCTTCCCGAGCGCCGATAGTGTTGGTGGGGCGTCTGACCCGCCTGTTCCTCGTTGCACGGGCCTGGCCGGACACGATCGCAGGGAAAAATTGTATTCTGCCTACGCCCAATACCCCAGTGGTGTTTTCATCATGGTTCTAGGCGACCCTGATTCTACCGCATCGTCCCGTTCCGAACAAATTAACCGCAGGGACTTCCTGAACCCGGAAATGGACGGATTAGATGACGCTCACATGCCAGACCTGACCGGTATAGCCGCCGGCGGCTCTGATCTCCAACGAGGATACAACCACTTCGCCTCAGAGTTGAAGAAAGTGGTCGCATTCGACAGTTTGGCCATCTACTCGGTCGATGGGGCACATGAGCATGAGGTCATCGAGTACTGCTCCGGGTTGGCTTTACCCAGAAGCAAGCATGGCGCCAGGAGACCTCTGCCGGGCTCCCGGACCAGTTACGTGATGGCCACCGAGCAGACCTTGGTCTCCGGTCATCTGGGGGAATACCCTTGGTTCGACAATGACCAGGGGTTGCTGGACCTCGGGCTACATTCCAGCATCGCCGTTTGCCTGGCATACCAGGGGCGCACAGTGGCCATTTTGGAGCTAGGCAGTTGCCGGGAAGGTGCTTATGGCCCAAGGGAGCAAGGGCTTTTGGAGCATCTGGCTGATAAGCTGGCGCCCGCCGTGGCCTTTTCTCTCCGATCCGACCAGGCTGGAGTAAATTTGGATGACTCGGCCGTGGCCCTTGCCCGCCTCAAGGGTGCGCTGGATGGTGTCCTCGCCGGCATTCTATCCGCCGAGCAGCAGCTCAGGGAATTTGCCAGCATTGTCGAATCGACCCCGTGCGCCGTGATCATCACCGACGGCACGGGCAACATTGAGTATGTCAATCCCAGTTATTCTCGAATGACGGGGTATTTGCCTGAAGATGTCCTGGGAACGCTGGTAGGCATATCCGGCGCTCAGGGAATTTCCGCCGAAGAGTACCTATATCGGTGGAACGCCATGATCGCAGACGGCGCCTGGAAAGAGGAGGCTCGATACACTGCCAAGGATGGCGAGGGCTACTGGTCATCCCGGATACTATTTCCGCTCCGGAACTCGGAGGGCACAATTACCCGGTGCATTGTGATCGAAGAGGACGTGACTGAAAAACGGATGTTGCAAGAGCAGCTTGTCCAGATCCAAAAAATGGAGTCCACCGGGCGCATGGCCGGTGGCGTGGCCCATGATCTGAACAACCTCCTGGTGGCCATGCTGGGGTACGCTTCATTGATGCAGGCCAGGTTGGACCCGACGGAGGAGGGTTACGAGTACGCGCGTAATATCGAGGACTTGGTGGGAAAGGCGTCGGAACTAACCTGCCAATTAATGCCTGCCACCCAACAAAATCCCGAAGAGCCAAAACCCATGGATGTGAATCTTGCCGTGCGGGAAGTCTTCAAAATTCTGTCCCATACCGCTACTGCGCGCCATGACTTGCGAATAGTGTCGCATCTGCAACCCGATCTGCCGGTAATCGTTGGAGATACTGGCCAAGTCCAACAAGTAATCATGAATATTTGTTTCAACGCCTTGGATGCTATGCCCGAAGGCGGCGAGCTCGATGTGTCAACCAGAGCCGTACAGTTGGAGCACGGAGTTGACAACGGCGGTTCGTCGTTGCCGTCCGGCTTCTACGTAGAGATGTGTATTAAGGACACAGGCGTTGGCATTAGCCGGGACTTGCAGGCCAGGATATTTGAGCCTTTCTTCACCACAAAGTTGGTGGGCAAGGGTACCGGACTGGGGCTGTCAGTGGCGCAGCTCATAGTGAAAAACCACGGCGGGATCATATCAGTGGAGAGCAGCCCTGGTGAGGGCAGCGTCTTTACGATCTACCTTCCCTGCCCACGGAATTAGGACTAATGGATTCTAGGCTATTCTGTCGGAAAGTTAAATAAAAACCTAAATTAAATTAAGAGTTTACATAAGATTGTCACACAAATGGGGGCTAGCTGTGGTAATCTCGTATCCTTTCCATTATGAATTCTAGTTCGTCTGAGAATATTGCCGGATGTTATTTTAGTCTAATTTTAAATTTTTGTTATCGTATGTGCCGTTCAAGTCCAGAATACCACTAGCTGGGCTGCCGGCCTGATGTTGGATATTCGCAACATCGCACACCAGCTATTGGCTGGAGAAAAGCTGACAGGACGTTTTAACCAGCGGTGGCAGTCGAAGGATCATGTCATCGCAGGCGGCGGGCGATAGCGGCTTGCGCAGTTCGCACCGTCGCCTGGTTTGGCCCAGGGGGTGGGGGAGGGGAGATGGCGGCCAGCAGTAGAGGATCGGGGGCGAAAGAACTCTTGGAACTGTGGCGGGAATCCGGAGACCCGGATGCCCGCGACCAGTTGGTGCTGGACCATCTCCCCCTGGTCCGCCGGTTGTGCCGCAGGTTCTCTTACTCGGGTGAGCCCCTGGACGATTTGATGCAGGTGGGCACCATCGGTTTGCTCAAAGCCATCAAGAAGTTCGACCCCCAACTGGGCAGCAACTTCATCTCCTTCGCTGTGCCCGTTATTGTGGGGGAAGTGAAGAACTACTTCCGGGACCACGGTTGGGCCGTCAAGCTGCCCAGGAAGCTGCAGAGTCAAAAGATGGCCGTGGACCGGACGGTGGTCACCCTGACCCAGACCCTGGGCCGGACCCCCACAGTGCCCGAGATAGCCCAAGCCACCGGGTTTTGTCCCGAAGAGGTGTACGAGACCTTCGAGGTGGAGCGCTTCGGCAAACCCTTGTCTTTGGATGCCCAGTACGACGGAGACGATAGCGACGACCCGTCCAGCATCCTGGACTACCTGGGAGAAAAGGACCCGGACCTGGAAGGGCTGGTGGACAAGCTGGACCTGAAGGATGCTCTGGACGGCGTGGACTCCAGGGAGCAGGCCATCATCTACTTGAAGTTCTACTCGGGGCTGTCCCAAAGCGCCATAGCCCAGCGGCTGGGGATATCCCAGATGCACGTATCCCGCTTGCAGCGCAACGCCTTGGGCAAGCTCAAGCTGAGCCTGTTTAACGACCCCGCGGCTTAATCCATAAGCATCCGATTATCCGGCTTTACACCGTTGGTTAGAACGATCGGTACAGGTTGGGGCAACGCCGCCGTCCGCCGGTCTATGACTTGCACCGCTAGACACACCGGATGTCCAAG
>JADFFS010000248.1 GCA_022568195.1 Chloroflexota bacterium
GCTGGGTCAGACTTTCGTCCATTGCCCAAAATTCCCTGCTGCTGCCTCCCGTAGGAGTGGGGGCCGTGTCTCAGTCCCCCTCTGGCTGGTCGTCCTCTCAGACCAGCTACCCGTCATCGGCTTGGTGGGCCGTTACCCCACCAACTACCTGATAGGACGCGAGCCCCTCCTCCGGCGCCCGAAGGCTTTCCTCCCCAAACCAGGGCTTGGGGGTCGTATACGGGATTACCCACAGTTTCCCGTGGCTATACCATACCGAAGGGTAGGTTACTCACGCGTTACTCAGCCGTCTGCCGCTGTCCCCGGCAACCGAAGTCACCGAGGCACGCTCGACTTGCATGCATTAAGCGCGCCGCCAGCGTTCACCCTGAGCCAGGATCAAACTCTCTAATATATTGACCTAGCTTCCTTCCACTATTCAACTGTTAAAGTGCCACTGCGCCCAAGTGGGCGTTCCGCCAGTATAGCGGGGCGCGCCTGGGCTGTCAAGCTACTTTACCAGCCGGATGTGCTTAAAGCAAGGGTATCGTGGCAATGGCATCAAGCTTGCCTGACTTGAGTGCCCCCGAGGTTAGAAGATATAATCGATTGGCCATGCAGATACAAGACATGGGAGAGTTCCAAGTTATCGACTTTCTCAATAGACTGGTGGTCGCTGAGCGCGGCGGGCCCGACAACGGCGCGCCATTCGGCTTCCGCTTGCAGGTGGACACGGGAGACGACACCGCCGCTTGGCAGACGGGCCCGGCCACCGAGCTGTTCACCACCGACACGATGGTGGAAGGAGTACACTTCACCCGCGCCACCACCCCCTGGCGAGACCTGGGCTGGAAGTGCATCGCCTCCAACGTCAGCGACATCGCGGCCATGGGAGGTTCGCCACTCTACGCTTTGATCACCCTGGGCCTGCCTCCGGAAACCGAGATGGACGACCTGGAACAGCTTTACCGGGGCATGTTGGAAATTGGCGCCAAGTACGGTGTGGCGGTCATTGGGGGAGACATGGTCAAGTCACCAGTGGTGTTTATCACCGTGGCGTTAACCGGTGTCCACCCCGGGTCACCCATGCTGCGCTCCGCCGCCCGGCCCGGGGACCAGATCGGAGTAACCGGGTACCTGGGCGGCTCTGGCGGCGGATTGCGTCTCATGTTGGATTACGGGCTGGTCGAGGAGGGGCGGGTTTCAAACCCGCCCCTACGGGGAATCTCGGCCGAAGCTGCTGAATATTTGCGCCAATGCCACCGCCGCCCGGAGCCGGCCGTGGCCGAAGGCCGGATTCTACACGGCGCCGGCGTGGCCGTGGCCATGGATGTCAGCGACGGGCTGGCGGATGACCTGTCCAAGCTGTGCCGGGCCAGCGGGCTGTCCGCCAGGCTACACGCCGATCAGGTCCCGGCGCATCCTCTGTTGAAACAAGCCTTTCCGGACGACTACCTGGACCTGGCCCTCAACGGGGGCGAGGACTACCTGCTGCTTTTTACCGCTACCCCCGAAGTGATGGAGCGAGTAATGCCCCTGCTATCCGAGGGCGCCGCCGTGGTTGGGGAAATCACCCCCGGAGAGCCAGGCCTGGTGTCGGTGGTCGACCAATCCGGCGCCGAGACGTTGGCCGGCCGGGGCGGCTGGGACCACTTCCGCTAAAGATGACCTCCCAGGTAAGTATCCTCAGCCGCAGCGCGGAAGAAACCCAGCAGGTGGGACGGGTCATTGGCCAGGCAGCCCAGCCGGGAGACGTCTACTTGCTCACCGGACCATTGGGCGCCGGCAAGACCTGCTTGACCCAGGGCATTGCCCAGGGGTTGGGCGTGGACGGCTACGTGCGCAGCCCCACCTTCGTGCTGATGACCCGGTACCGGGGCCGGTTGACCTTGCACCACGTGGACCTGTACCGGATTGAAAGCTCCCTGGAGGCCTGGGACCTGGGCCTTGAGGAGCAGCTTGGCGATGACGGCGTCTGCGTCGTTGAGTGGGCAGACCGGGCGGAAGAGCTGTTTTCCCAGGAGTGTCTCTGGATCGCCATGGACCATGTTTCTGATGGCAATCAGCGCGAAGAGGACCAGCGCAGCATCACCTTTCAAGATGGTCCTCAGGATTGTTACGGCCGCTATCGCGATATGATGCAACGGCTGGCCGCGTCCTTTCCGGTGACGGACCCGATGACGGAGCAGGTCGATCCCTAGATGTTACTGGCCATAGACACCTCGACCCGCAATGCGGGGGTAGCCCTGGGCCACGAAGGCCGGGTGTTGTATAGCCGCTCCTGGTTTTCCACGGTGAACCATTCTGTGGAGCTCATGCCCGCGGTGGCCCAAACCCTGGAAAGCCAGGGCTTGAAGGTGGCCGGCCTGGACGGCGTGGCCGTCGCTTTGGGACCCGGGGGCTTTAGCGCGCTTCGGGTGGGCATGAGCGTGGCCAAGGGCCTGGCGGCGGCGGGAAGGAAACCCATTATTGGCGTGGGGTCTTTGGACATGGAAGCCCATGCCTTTCTGGAGTCGGGCCTGCCGGTGTGCGCCCTGTTGGACGCAGGACGGGGAGAGTGGGCATCGGCCCACTTCGGGATCGACGGACTTCGCATACGTGACGACCTGGTGGGCTCCCCGGAGGAGATTCTGGAGGCGATAACCGGGACGACCCTGTTCTGCGGGGAAGGTGTCGATGGACGCGGGGAGTTGATTAAGGAGCGGTTAGGTTCCTGGGCGGTGGTGGTGGACGGAGCAGCGGCATCCCTCAGGCTGCACTCCCTGGTGTCCATGGCGCAGGACCGTCTGGACCAAGGGGACGTGGACGATCTGGCAACCCTGCAACCCGAATACCTGCGCATGCCCAGCATCGGCGTTCCCAAGCGAAGGGACCGGTTGCCCCAGAAGTAGTAACTACGTTTAGGTTTCTTGAGAACACAGCATGAGTTTGATCGACCGTATCCAGAAGATGCTGATGGCTTCGGGAGATTCAAGTCGCAACTTTCCTGCCACTATCTTGTACAACGAAGGGTGGCTGCTTCGGCTAGTGCTTGATTGGTTTTCTCGTCAAGGTGGCGATACACATCCGCTCGATTTTGTTTCGGGAGCGAGCTGGTTTTCCGAAGCGTTGCTACCATCCCAATTCTTCCGACGCCAACAAGGGGACCCACTGGCCGAGGGCTCGACACATGCCGATGGGCTGATCGGCCACTTCGCGATTGGTGAAGCTTACGTAGCCGACACGAAGCTAACCGATGGCGCCACACAAATGTTGGTGATAGAAGCCAAAATGATGAGCTCACTGTCGCCGGGGGTGCAAAACGCAAACTATTTCGACCAGGCTGCACGGAACGTGGCATGTCTGGCCGAGGTGCTTCATCGAGCGGGACGGCACCCAGACCAATTTACTTCGTTAGGGTTCCTCTTGCTAGCACCTGCTGAGCAGATTGCTGCTGGCGTGTTCGAAAAAGAGATGACCAATCAATCGATCCGTGGCAAGGTGTGTCGTCGCGTATCCGAGTACGGCGACCCAGACAAAGATCGGTGGTTTTGCGAGTGGTTTTTGCCCACGTTGACCAAGGCCCGGGTTGAGTGCCTCAGTTGGGAAAGCATCATTGATTACGTCAACTCGCTGGATTCGAGGTTCGGCGCTGACCTGCATGATTTTTATGATTTGTGCCTACAGTTCAACAGACCACAAAGTGGGCAGGCCAAACCGTAGCGTGGGACAGTTATATAACAATCAAGCCGTGCGCTGGTAACGCTGCCCGCTGTTTTAGACCGAATGGGTACCGGTTGGGCCAAGGAATTAAAATGGAATTAATAGGGGGATATCGAATAAAAGCAATGGAAAGAACACTGTTTTTGGTCAAGCCCGACGGACTCCAGCGAGGCCTGGTAGGCGAGATCATATCCCGCCTGGAAGGACGCGGCCTCAAGCTGGTGGCCATGAAGCTGATGCGCATGGAGG
>JADFFS010000080.1 GCA_022568195.1 Chloroflexota bacterium
GATGACGCCGCCTGGAATCAAGTTACTGCCTTGTTAGGGCGTCCGGGGCGAGGTTCAGGAGGCCGCATCATAATCGTCTGGAAATACCGGCACCGGTTGGATATCGGCCAAGTCCAGCTCACTGAGGTGTGCCAGCTCGCCCATCAAGCTGTTGAACCGGTTGGTTACTTCTGCTAGTTCTTCTTCGGCGATGGTAATACCCACCAGCCGGGCCAACTCCCGAACCTGGCCTTCGTCGGACGGGACCATGGCCTCCTCCTTTTGCGCTATGACGGTGGCGTGAGAGAGGTTTAATATACTCACCGGTGTTTACGGTGTCCAGGTTATGTTGGGAGGACATGATAAACGCTGGCTGACTTCGCCCCGATGCAATCGGGGCATGGCCGGCTCCACCGGTTCCTTGTGCTCCCGGCGTGCATCTAAAGAGGGTGTAGCACCCCGATTGCGTCGGGGCTATACTCGGACTCGCTGGCCGGCTGGGCCGTTTGCCGGGCACATGCCCGGCATCTTCGGGATCAGATTATGCTGGGGTCGTCCTGCTAATGGCCACTGAATTATCCGCCGAAAAATACCAGGTACCCAGTTGAAACGCTGGATTGTCCAAGCCGTTATCAGAACCGGTGGGCTAACAAAACGGTGGCTCCTGGCCGTCTTTACCGTGTTGCTGCTCGCCGTGGTTACGGCTTGTTCAATAGGCGCTGGGGACACCGGCCGGCCCGCCGGCGCTAATCCCGAGTCAGCAGCCCCGATTACATCGGGGAGTTCAGGTTCGGAAGGGACAGTTCCCCACCCCGATTCCATCGGGGGGTCGTCGTCGACAGCCACCCATCCACCTGCCGCAGCTTCGCCAAGCCCGGCTTCTTCTCCCTCACCTCCGCTGTCCCGGAGTGAATCCTCTCGGATTAGAACCGATGGGGCCAACAACGAGTTGGACCAGATGGCGTTGGGGGTTGTTGCCCACTTATCCCAGGAGCTGGGTCCCAGGGCCAGTGGTACGGAGCAGGAGCGCAAGGCGGCGCAATACCTGGTGTCCCAACTGGAACAGTTCGGGTACTCCGCCTGGCTACAGGAATTTACGGTCACGACCCTGTCCCCGTCTACCTCCAGCCTGACCCTGGAATCACCGGACGCCCTGAGTGTCGGGGTTGCCCCGCTTAGCAGGTCTTCCACGGGAGAGGTAAAAGGTAGGTTGGTCCCGGCAGGGCTAGCCCGGCCGGACGAGTTGCCGGCGGAGGGATTGGCGGGGAACATCGCTTTGGTGGAGCGGGGATTGATTACCTTCCAAGAAAAGGTGAACCGGCTAGCCGAAGCTGGCGCCGTTGGCGCGGTCATCTACAACAATGCGCCAGGCAATTTTCGAGGAACGCTGCGCGAGGCCGGCGCTATACCGGTGGTCTCTATTTCCCAGGAAGACGGCGCCAGGATCCAAGAGCTGGTGGCCGCAGGCACTGTGGAGGCGGTATTAACGGTAAATCAAGAGGTTCATCCATCGCAAAACGTGATCGCCGAAAAACCTGGCGGCCCCGATGCAATCGGGGTGGTGGTGCTGGGCGCCCATTACGACACGGTGCCGGATGTTCCCGGCGCCAACGACAACGCTTCCGGCACGGCGGTTTTGCTGACGTTGGCGGAACAGCTTCAGAACCAGCCCTTGCCGTTTACGGTGCGCTTCATTGGCTTCGGGTCCGAGGAGTTGGGCCTCCGGGGTAGCAGGCATTACCTCGATTCCCTCTCCGAACAGCAGCGGCGTGACATAATCGCAATGCTTAACTTCGACTCCTTGGGCAGTGGTGAGTCCTTGGGAGTGCTGGGGGACAGCGAGCTGGTCGGCCGGCTGGTTGAAATCGGCAAGGAGAAGGGCATCGAAGTGAGGAGCAGCTCCGCCTTGCGGGGAGGATCCAGCGATCACGCCAGCTTCCAGCGATTGGGGATTCCCGCGGTGATGTTTGTTTCTCGGGACTCCTCGCGAATTCACACCTCCGACGACACCCTGGAGCATGTGAACGCCAGGCTGTTGGGGGACGCGGTCCGCTTGGCACTGGGCTTGCTGGAGTCCGGGGAACCGCTGGCCGGCAAGTCGCCGTGATGTATTCTCCGGGGCCGCCTTGGTATACTAGGGGCGATATCATCTCCAGTCCCAGGAGGAATGCGCCATGAAATGGGCCTCGGCGATTTCCGAGCAGAATATCCTGGAATCGGCTATCCAAGAATGCGCTGTGGCCGTCAAAGAACAAATGGCCGGCGAAGCGCCCGATCTAGCCGTGGTCTTTGTTTCCGCCCACCACGAGTCCGATTACGAAAGGGTGGTCCCGGCAGTGCTGGAGGAGTTTCCGTCCGCCAGGGTGTTTGGCTGCTCCGGCGGAGGCATCATAGGCAACGGCTTGGAGGTGGAGCAAAGGCCGGCCGTCTCTATAACCGCTGCTCGGTTGCCTGACGTGGAGATGGTGGAGTTTCACCTTGAGGGAGACGGTCTTCCCGACTTGGACGCCGGGCCCGGGTCTTGGGAGGAGCTGGTCAAAGTCACCAAAGATCAAGAGCCCCAGTTTGTCATGCTGGCCGATCCCCACTCTTTCCCCGTTCCGAACCTGTTGATGGGCCTGGACTTTGCCTTCGCCAATTCCGTCAAGATCGGTGGTCTGGCCAGTGGAGCGCAGCAGCGGGGGGGCAACGCACTGTTCCTGGGGGACCAGCTATACCGCTCCGGCGCCGTGGGGCTGGCGTTGTGCGGCAACATCACCGTGGATACCGTGGTGGCCCAGGGTTGCCGGCCCATTGGACGGCTCATGAGGGTAACCAAAGCCAGCCGTAATCTCTTGGAGGAACTGGACGAACAGCAACCCTTGTCCGTATTGAGAGACCTGTTTCAGGAGCTAAACGATCGCGACCGCGAGCTGATGCGCAGCTCCCTGTTCCTGGGCGTGGTGATGGACGAACTCCTTGATGATCCCAAACAGGGCGATTTTCTGATCCGAAACGTGATTGGGATGGACGAACGCTCCGGGATGTTGGCCATTGGAGAGATGTTGAAAGAGGGACAGATGGTCCAGTTTCACCTGCGGGACGCCGAAACCTCGGCCGACGACCTGACTGCCGTTTTAGACCGGTACGCCAACGACAATCGGGAGAATCAAGCCCAGGGCGCGTTGCTTTTCTCTTGCCTGGGCCGCGGCCAGTATCTGTACGGGCGGCCCAACCACGACACGGGGATATTCCAGGATAAGCTGGGCTCGGTGCCCTTGGGCGGATTTTTTTGCAACGGTGAGATCGGCCCCGTCAGCGGCACCACCTTCCTGCACGGGTACACCAGCTCCTTCGGAATTTTCCGGTCGAAGTACTGAACCAAGAATAAAGTAGTAGATGTCATTCTGAGCGAAGCGAAGAATCTCCCTTGCCATCGGGGGCAGATTCTTCGTCGCTTCGCTCCTCAGAATGACACTCGACGGTTTCGTTAGAGGCCCTGAATCAACCTACAAGAATGACAGGTTGTCAAATCCATTAACATGTCAACCTCCCGCATATTGAAAGTGGGGATACCTGTCTCCCTGTCCGGGCAGTTCCATGTGCAAGGCGCCCAGGCCCTGGCTGGTCTGCGGACCTGGGCTGACGATGTCAACCGGTCCGGGGGCCTATCCATCGGCAACCGCGGTGCCCCTTGGCAAATCTTGGTGGTCCACTACGACGACGCAAGTATTCAAGAATCCGCACGTCTTGCCACCGAGAAACTGATCGACGTAGACCGGGTTGACCTGTTGTTCGGCCCCTACTCTGGTTCCCTGACCGAAGCGGCGTGCGAAATAGCCGAAGCCCGGGAAAAGCTGCTCTGGAACCAGGGCGGCGCCTCGGACACCATCTACCAGCGGGGTTACAAGTGGTTGGCCGGTATTCTGACCCCGGCCAGCGAGTACCTGGCGGGACTGCTCCCCTTGGTGCGGCAAGCCGATCCCCAGGCGGTCTCGGTGGCGATACTGCGAGCGTCGCGGGGCGCTTTCCCCAGGGTGGTCAGCTCGGCGGTGGAGCAGCAGGCGGCCGCATTGGGATTCAGGTTGGACTGTTGCCGGGAATATGATCCGGCGGCCACGGATCTCAGCGGTCTTCTGGATGAAATCGCGGAGCACCAGCCGGACGTGCTGCTGGGCGTCGGCCGCATCAGGAACGACCTGCTATTGGCCCGGCAGTTAGTGGAGAGCAGGGTCAGACCTAAGGCCGTGGCAATAGTAGCTACCCCCATTGAGGAGTTCCAGGAAGCGCTGGCGGGAGATTCCGACGGGTTCATCGGCCCCAGCCAGTGGGAATCATCCGCAAATTATCCCATCGACTACGGCCCCACGGCCGCTCAAGTGTTGGAGTCCCTTGGGAGATACGGCCATCATCGAGTGGACTATCCCATGGTGCAGTCCTATGCTGCCGGTGTGGTGGCCCAACGGTGCGTCGAGGCATCGGAGTCCTTGGAAGACCGGGTGCTGAGAGATACTGCGGGGAAGCTGGACTTCTCCACGTTCTATGGCCGTTTCAAGATCGATCCTGCCACCGGGCGGCAGGTCGGACACTCGGTACTGCTGGTACAGCGTCAAGCGGGCCAGAAGGTCGTCGTCTGGCCTCCGGAGCAGCGTCAATGCGCCCTGGCTTACCCCTGGCGGGATGCTGCCCGAACGCCCGACACCGGCTGCTGATGAACTGGAATAAGCCACGGAGACACGGAGACACGGAGGAATAAATAGCTCCGCGTCTTTCTGGCCGGGAGGCGTCTTATGCGGTTGGAAAATCGGGTGGCGCTGGTCACCGGGGCCGGGCGGGGTATCGGCCGGGCCATAGCGCTGGCCTATGCCCAGGAAGGCGCCCGCCTGGTCCTGACAGCCCGCACCGCGTCCGAGTTGGAGGAGACCTCCCGGTTGTGCCAGGAGTTGGGCGCAAGTACCCACGTTGTGTTGGGCGACGTGACGGTTCAAGAAGACGTTGAGCAGATGGTGTCCCAGACCGTGGACCGGTTTTCCGCCGTAGACATCCTGGTGAACAACGCCGGTATCGGAGGCCCGGTGGGAGCGGCTCAAGACAACGATATTGCCGAATGGATCCGCACGATTCAGGTCAACGTGGTGGGCGTTTATCTCTGCTGCCGGGCGGCGCTGCCGGTGATGCGGAGGCAGGGTCGCGGCAAAATCGTCAATCTGGCCGGCGCCGGCGCCGCCTCTGCTTGGGCCAATCTCTCGGCTTATTGCGCCAGCAAGGCGGCGGTGATTCGTTTGACCGAAACCCTTTCCCTGGAACTGGAGGGGACCAACGTGCAGGTGAATGCCCTGGGTCCTGGCTCCATCAACACCCGCATGTGGGAAGAGTTGCGCGACGGCGCCAAGGACGTCGGCGACACCGGGCTTTACGAGTTGGGCCAGCGGGTGACCAGCGGCGGCGGCGCATCCATCGAGCGGGCGGCGGAGCTGGCGGTGTTCCTGGCCAGCGACGCCTCGGGGGAAATGACCGGCCGGTTAATCAGCGCGGTGACCGACGACTTCCACAACCTGCCGCCCCGCATCCCCGAGATAATGGCCTCGGACGCTTTTACCGTCCGGCGAGTTGAACTGGATTGAACCTGCATCCCCCTAGGCCGCAAGGATTTTAGCCCAAAGGGGCCCAGGTGGGCGTCCAAAAGGGTAGCCCATCTCATCTCTAGGGGTAGCCCTGGAGGTCAAAATGGGCTGGTGAACTACTAACGCCTTGCGGCAAACATTCTGTTGGTCTATCCCTACTCAGGCACAGTCACAAATGTCGCAGGGGCACAACTCAGAAGGGGATCCCGGCCGAGTCTGGCGGTAAGAGCCTTTCCATCGTTTGTACGGCCCGTGTCTGTGGCGTTGGGGTTGGCGAGAATCCAGTCCACCCTATATTTGCCCGCCGGGAGGAACTCCAGGTTAAAATTAGATTTCTCAAACGTAAGGTCACCGTTTACGTCACTTATTACTTCGAAAGTAATAACGGCGAACTGTTCGGCGATGGAGTCCCCGTCTTTCCTGATGACTACTATAACCTCGTAAAGGTCGACGGGCGCCAGGTCATGGGCCTCTATCCTAAAGTCGATGTTGGTACCGGTCACCACAGAAACCCCTGAACCCGAGCCGGCAAAATCTTTGCTGGCGTTACGGTCGTTCATATCGAATATCTTTATATGGCTAGCCTGGACGGTGGTTGGCCCGAAGCTCAGTCCCAAGCCTATGGCCATGACCAAGCTGATAACGGCCATCATCAACACGACCCTACTTTTCCTGTTCATATCCTACCTCCTCTTTATCTCTCCCGTGTGTATCGGGAGCCGGTGGGATGCCCAGGGAAAACCGTCCCGCTGGAAGGCGCATCGCAGGACTTAAGCAGAGTAAAGCTTAAAGCGGCGGTTCCCCGAATCCGCGCGCAATCATACAAGTACATTTTGTAAATAGCAACCGTGGCCATTCGTTCACTATAGTTACTGCGGCTACGACTCCAGCTTTACCGGGTTCCGCAGCACGCCTATGCCCTCGATCTCGATTTCGCACACGTCGCCGTCTTTCATCTCGCCGGGTGTGCCTGGGGTCCCCGTATAGATCATATCGCCCGGCTCCAGGGTGACGAACCGGGTGGTATAGGCGATCAGGGTGGGAATATCGAATATCAGGTAGGTGGTGGTCTCGGACTGCACCTCCTTGCCGTTGATCCGGCTGGTCACCCGCACGTTGTGGGGGTCGAGGTCGGTAACGATGAACGGCCCCGCCGGAGAGAAGGTGTCCGAAGACTTGGCCCGCCACCAGTTGCCGTCGCTGGCCTGCCAGTCCCGGGCGCTGACGTCGTTGCCGCAGGTATAGCCCAGCACGTGCTGCATGGCGTCCTCTTTGGCCACATTGCGGCACCGGTCTTTGATAACCACCACCAACTCGGCCTCAGCGTCCAGCTTGGCGGTGTCTTTGGGCCGGACTATGGTGTCGTCGGGGCCGATCAGGGAGGTGGGGGTCTTGTAAAACACCATGGGCTCGCTGGGTGGTGTACGGTCTCCCATGTGGCTGGAATAGTTGAGGCCAATGGCCAGAATCTTGCTGGGCACACAGGGCGCCAGCAGCTTAACGTCGGACAGGGGATGGGTGTGGTCGGTAATTGTATAGGCCTCGAAGGGACTGGCGCTGAGCTCTTTCACGTTGTCCCCTTCGACGGCGCCGTAGCTGATTTGCCCGTGGGCTAGATACCTGGCGATCTTCACTGTATTTCCTCCTATCGTTAGATTCTGGGTAACCGTTTAGCCACAGAGGCACGGAGTCACAGAGAATTTAGATTGGTATTCCAGCTTGGTCAACCGAGCCCGAGTCAACGCTAAGGTATTGCCCGGGACCTTCATAATCCGCTGATCTCTGAGTCTCTGTGTCTCCGTGGCAAATAGACATGTGGGAACCTTGTCAGCTTTCTATGACCAGCTTGCCGAAGAAATCCCTGGCCTCCATGGTACGGTGGGCCTCGTCGACCTGCTCCAGGGGAAAGACCTTGCCGACGATACCGTGCAAGGCCCCGTGATGCACCACCTTCATCATGTCCGCAAACGTGCGCTGGCTGCGGCCGCCGCTGCCCATCAGGTGAAGAGGCCGCCCCTGTAGGATGGAGAGGTCCATGGTGGCTCGGGCGCCCGAGGTCACGCCGGTTATTACCAGCCGCCCTCCGGGTTTCAGGCACTGCAGGCTCTGCTCCCACACGTCGGCTCCGACGCAGTCAAAGACCAGGTCTACGCCCTTCCCGTCGGTCAGGTCCTTTATGGTTTGGCTAAAGTTTGTGATCTCGCGGTAGTTAATCGCCTCGTCGGCCCCCAACTCCCGGGCCTTCTCCAGCTTCCAGTCGCTGCCTGCGGTGGTGATTACCCGGGCGCCCATCATCTTGGCAATTTGAATACCCATGCTTCCAATGCCGCTACCCGCCGCCTGGATCAGGACGTCGTCCCAGGGCCGTATCTGGGCTTGAGTGACCAGGCAATGCCAGGCGGTATGGCCGACGATGGGCAGGGCGGCTGCTTCGGTAAAGCCCATGGCGTCGGGGATTTTGTAGGCGTTGCGCGCCGGAGCCGTGACATATTCGGCGTGGCCGCCGTCCAAGTCGACGCCGATGCGCTGCTGGCTGGTGCAATATTGGTCCAGGCCGGAGCGGCAGCTTTCGCAAGTGCCGCACTTGACCCGGTTGTCCAGGATTACCCGGTCGCCAACCTTCAGGGAGGTATGGGCGTCGGGACTGACCGCGGCAATTTCCCCGGCCACGTCGCATCCCAGGATCCGAGGCAGTGAACCCCGGTAGGAGCCGCCCTGGCGCAGGCCCAGGTCCAGGTGGTTCAGCGCGCTGGCCCGAACTCGAAGCATGACCTCCCCGGGAGCCACCTCGGGCTCCGGGCGGTCTCCGTGGACCAGCTTGTCCGGACCCCCATGCTCGTTGATAAATACGGCTTTCATTGAAGGGTTTCCTCCTTCCCTGGAGTCACGCTCTGGAATCAGGCCCTGGCCACCTGTGGTTGCTCTAGGACGCGGTGGGTCCGATTGGCCAAGGGGAACCGGCCGGCCAATGGACATCAGCATCTTACCCCGCACCGGTGGGAGCGTCAAAGCCCCGAATTGACTCCCTTGGTGGCGAGGGCTACACTGCCAGCCATTGCCGGGCCGTGGGCCGGGCTTACTGTTCCCAACCGATGATGAAGTGGTAGACAAAGACGTGATTCCCACTGGGCTATTGAACGCCATCGGCGAGCTGAAAGACCTGTATGACGGGTTTGGCTGGGAATCGCAAGTTTGGAGTCAATACGGTAACCGCCGGAGTCCCTACCGGGTGTTGATACTGTTCGGCCTAAGCGCCAGGACCAAAGACAGTCACTTGGTCCGGATGTGCCGGGCTTTCTTTGCCTTGTTCCCTAGCTCCCAAGCCTTAATGGCGGCGGAGCCCGCCCAGAAGCAGAAACTCCCGGAGATAGTCAGGACCGGACAGTTGCCCTTCGTCTATTCGGTAATTCGAGCGATCGGGGAGATCGAAGGCGCGGCTCCAAGAGACCCCAGGAAGTTGATTAAGATCTGGGGAGTGGGTGAAAAGATCGTCGAATGTGTGAAAGCGTATGGGTGGGGTGAAGAGGCGCTGCCCTTGGACGGGAACGCTTGCCGGGTGGTTCTCCGCATCGCCGGGTCCGCGGCCGACGGAGCTAGCCGCGATGCCGCCGGTCTCCGCCGGGACCTGAAAGAGCTGTACCGGTCCCATCGCCAAAGTCTGAGCCGAATGGGAATCGCAATGATCGACATCCATGAGATTTTGCGGCTGCACGGGCAGGTGGTGTGCGGCAAGGTTCCCCATTGCCACTCGTGTCCCGTCTCCCAATGTCGCTCCCGAAGACGGGGTTATGTGGGACCAACCGGTCCGCCCGTAGCTGATGCATTCTGGCAAGACTGGCGGGATTTGCTGTTGGAGCCAAGCGGCCGCGATTCGCCGCTCAATCGCGGGGAGATCGGCATCACATGAACGGAGCAAACAAAAATCGATATCGCTGGAGAAGAGAATGAGCCATTCAGAGTTTGACATATCGGGCCAGAAAGTACTGTTGGTTGGCGCTGGCAGAGGAATCGGCAAGGGTATCGCTTTGGTGTTCGCCGAAGCCGGTGCAGACGTGGCGATCACCGGATTGACCACCACTGGCGTCAACAAAGTCGCCCAGGAGGTGCAGGCCCTGGGGCGGAAAGCCCTGCCCCTCACCGGAGACGCCACCAAGGCCTCCGACATGGAAAAGATCGTCCAGCAGACCTTGGCCGAGTTTGGGCAGGTGGACACGCTGGTCAACTGTGTCGGTGATTCCATCCGCAAGCCCGTGGTGAAGCTGCCCGGCGGTTCGTTGGACGGAATGACCGAAGAAGACTGGCACCACGTGATAGACGTCAACCTGACGGAAGCCTTTCAAGGGTGCCGGGCTTTGGGATCCTACCTTTTGGAGAGGGGCCAGGGCAGCGTGATCAATATCTCCGGCTGGGCTTCTTTCCGTGGCCGGCCGGAGTACTCGGCCTACGACGCGGCCAAGGCCGGGTTGATGCGGTTCACCGAGTGCCTGGCGCAAGAGTGGGCGCCCTACGGCATACGGGTCAATACCATCGCGCCCGGCTCCTTTCCCGACCCGGAGCAGATGTCCGAAGATGCCTACCAGGCCCGCCAGGACACGGCAGCGAATCAGATTCCCCTGGGCCGGACGGGACGTTTGAAGGAGCCTGGCTATTTAGCGGTGTTCCTGGCTTCGCCGGCGGCCGCCTACATTACCGGCCAGACCTGGGCGGTGGACGGCGGAATCAGCATCAAGCAACCTTAGCAAAAAACTGCCATGCCGAGTCCTTAGAAACAGGGTGCGGCCCCTCGATTCCATTGGCGCCGGGAGGGGGATATCTCGCCTGGCAAATCCTCCCTGTGGTTCAGAGGGACACCTGTGCCTTGTTCACCGGATTGGCTCGCGGCGCGCTGAAACCGGTGACCTTGCTTTAGGACGGCGCACTACATAGAATCGAATTTGAGGCCCCGGCGGACGTGGCACACGCGACACGGGTCAGATGTTGAGTTTGTACCGGGGTGGGGGGTGGAGATGGTTAAACTTCTGATCGTGGAGGATGAAGGCCTATTTCGGGATATGCTCAAGATTACCTTGAGCTCTTTACCCAATATGGAAGTCGTGGGCGCCGTATCAAATGGCGCCGCAGCGGTCCAATCGGCAGGCGAGTTGGCGCCCGACGTTATCCTGATGGACATCGAGTTGGGCAGCGAGCCAAACGGCATCGACGCCGGCCGCGCAATCAGGAGAGAACATCCGGAAATCGGCATCATCATTCTTTCGGCGCACAAGGAACGGGAGTACGTAAACCTGATTGCCTCGGAAGAATTTTTCGGTTGGTCCTACGTGCTGAAACAAACGGTCACCGACGCCGAAGCGTTGGTTCGGGCCATCGAAGGGGCGGCATCCGGACTGGTGGTCATGGACCCCGGGGTGGTCAGCAGCATGAAGCCCCGCAAAGGCTCGCTAACCGCCGGACTAACGCCCCGCCAGCAGGAGGTCCTGGCCATGATGGCCCAGGGGTACAACAACGCAGCCATTGCCGAAAAGCTGGTCCTGGGCACCAAGTCAGTGGAGAACTACATCAACGCGATCTACCAGGAGCTCGCCCTCGGCCACAACGGACCGCTTCACCCCAGGGTTCAGGCGGTGTTGAGCTACGTGCGCGACAGCGCCTAAGGTCCGCTTCTCAGGGCGCCTTCACGTATGACTGCTCTACGTGCCGTGTCTCGTGACCCCGATGAAATCGGGGCGGCGGAGATTGGCCAAAGCACGACAGTGCGGGAACGTCGTCGATTAGACGCAGGCTCAGATACTCAAGGCCACGTCAATCAGGGCGATTTTCCCCTCCTTTATCGCGGCCAGACCGTTTCTAAGCGCCTGCTTGAGTTTGGCCGGGTCTTCCACCCGCTCCCCGTACCCGTCAAAGGGGTCAACCAGCTTGGCGTAGTGGGGCCCGGGAATGTGTACGCCGTGATAGATGCCCGATGTGGCTGCGGCTCCGTCGGGGTAGAAGTGCAGATGGTTGCTCCGCATGGCCTCGTAGCCGTTGTTGTTGAAAACGATGGTTAGGAATGGCAGGTTCGCCTCTCCAGCCACACCGAAGCTCTGGGTGATGGGGTTGTAGAGCAGCCCGCCGTCTCCCATCAGGGCGACCACCGGCTGATCCGGTTTTGCCAGTTTGACACCCAGGGCCAAGCCCAAACCTTGGCCCAGGCCACCGCTGGGGTGCAGGTAGCTGTGGGGCGTCTCCCACTGGACGTGGCGGGTGATTACGCCCCGATGCGAGGTGGTTTCTTCCACGTAGACGGTGTCCTTGGGCATGACCTCGCTCAAGGCGGTGCACAGCCAAACCGGGTCGATCGGTTGTTTGGACTGAGCGGCTGCCTCCGCCGACTTGCGGTTTTCATCCAGCCTGTTGTGCTCCTCTTCCCACCGCTGCCTGCGCGTCTTGACCTCGTCCGCGTCTGCCAGGCCCCTGGACTGCAGCTCCTCCAACAGTAGCCCCAGACCGATGGTGAGGTCCCCTTCCACGTACAGGTCTGCTTGCAGGTTTTGGTACACCATGTGGCCTTTGATGGGGGTTTCGCCCATGGCAACCACTGTTGCGTTGGCTGGGCCGGCGCTGGGAGGATACCAGGGCGCCCGGCTGCCAACGATCAGCACCAAATCTGCCTGATTCAGGTAGGGTCCAGGGTTGAAGCCCAGATGCAGCGGGTGGCTTTTGGGGAAGTTGGAGTAAATGGGTGCGCTTTCCACCACCGGAATGGCGAAGAGCTCAGCCAGTTTGACCAGATTAACAAACCCCTCGGGTTCCCGTCCCGCGGACTCGGTTATTATCAGCGGGTTGTGACTGCTGGCCAGGAGATCGGCCAGCTGGCTGATGGATTCCGCTTCCGGCCGGGTTTTCGGCGCCGGAGCGACCTTGCGCAGCTTGTCCGGTGGCGTCCAGTCATGAATCATGGTTTCAATGGGAACGTCCAGGAAGGTCGGCCCTTTGGGCACTCGCTGGGCCATCTCCCCGGCACGGACCAGTTGCTCGTAAAGGGTGAATGGACTGGTGGCCTGCCCGCTCCACTTGGTAAAGGGCTCGACAAACCGGTTGGGGCCTCCGACGACGCTCAGGTTACGGTACCATTGGCCCTGAGGGTCCAGTTCCGGGTCCTCTCCGTAGCTATTGGCCTCGCCGGAGCACACCAGCAGAGGTACTTCCCCCAGGGTGGCCCCGTGAATTCCTATACTACCTTGCAGCAGCCCTACCCCCGCGTGGAGCAACACAGCCTGCAGCTTACCGGTCACCCTGGTATAGCCGACGGCCATGTTGACGGCCAGGGTCTCATGCCAGCAATTGATATAGGTAGGTCCGTCGACTTCGTTGATCTTCTGCCGGGCCAGGGCCTCCCATACGGGAGACCATTCCGACCCCGGAGAGGCAATGATGTAGTCAACGTCCAAATTCCGAAATGCTTCCAGGATAGCTTCTCCACCGTCTCTTGTTTGCTTCAAAAGTAACTTCCTCCCGAACGGATTGTCCTGAACACATTGTCCAGTTTTAGTTAATGGCGAACCGGGGCTATCAGTGTCTCAATTACTGGCGGGGACTGCAACTCGGAGCGAGACCGATCCAGCTTCGCTAAACCATCTGAGCCGGTTGGCGACGCACATGGCGTACAATGTTAGCTAGGATGTCCGGTATTGCCGGGCAGGCGGAGGTTTACTCGACCGCTCTCAAGGCGACCGGGTGGGAGGGACTTTAGCGGGGATGCTCTGGCGGACCCTTGCCGGGTTAACGGCCTCAGTGCTGCTGGTGGTAGCGTTGGCTTGCGGCTCCCTGGAGGTGCTGGACCCTGCCAATATACCGACCGTCCCGCCGGAGGATACGCCACCGCCAGATATCCAAAGGACGGTAGCGGCGGCGGTCAGGGCGACAATCCAGGCTGCGCCCACCCCCACCCCCGACGCTGCCCCTACTTCGACTCAGGCGCCGGCGGTCCCGCCAACTCGGGACCCGGCTGTGACGGCTACCTCTGTTGAGGTTTCAACGCCGGTCCCGGAGCCCACAGCTGCCCCGACCTTCCTGCCCACCGCGTCTCCGGTTCCCGTGGCAGCGCCGGCCCCTCTGCCCACCGCCGAGCAAAAGGCCACGCAGGCTCCCACAGTTACTCCGGCGCCGGCGCCGTCTCCTACAGCCACTGTGGCGCCGTCCCCTACGCCAACACCAACACCAACGCCGGCCGCCACCCCGACGGCCACCGCCAGCGGCTCCATTCCGACCCTCGAGGCCAGGGTTACCTACTTGAGGTTCTTCGAGTCTGGCGCCACCGAGGTGACCAGAGAGGACCGGGTGTACCGCCATGCCTTCGACCAAGAGAGCACGCGCTCCATCGATTGGGAGCTTACCCTGGTCCATCCACCTCCCGGAGCCCAAATATATGAGTTTACCGTAGAGGCGGTCTACCACCGTCCCGACGGCAGCGTCTTGGGACGCTCCACGTTGGAGGGCCGGCTGGAAGGGGATTCGACGATAAGCTGGACTACGAGCAGCTTTGGCCAGCGTGAAAAAGGGCGCACCGGCGGATGGCCACTGGGCGCCTACAGAGTGGACCTGTTAGTTGACGGCGGGCTGGTTGCCTCATCGGAGTTTGTGATAGAGGACAGGCCCAACGCCGAGCCGGCGTCGTTTATAGAGTTGAGGGACGGCCTGCCCTGGGCAACGGGGCGTCTCACCTACGAAAACCGGCGGGATTTGAAAACCTTGTCGACCCTTACGCGGAATCATCCAGACCTGGCCGCCACCGTTGCTGCTTTCCCCTGGGTGGTAGAAGGCGTGACCGACGACACCCGGGTAGCCCTGGAATACCTGGCCCTGCTGGCGGACCAAGACCCGGTGCTGGCCACTAGCTTGGCCGGACTTCCATGGGTAGCTGACGACATCACCAGACCGGAAGCCACCGCCTTGAAATACCTGACGCTGCTCTCCCGACGGGACGGCCCCCTCGCCCACACCGTCGCGGCTCTTCCTTGGGCGATAAATCAAGTATCTCCGCAGGAAGGGACCGCCCTGGAGTATCTCTATTTCTTCACCACGGAAAGCCCGGCGATTGCCCACATCATTGCCGGTTATCCCTGGTTCGCCGATGGTATTACCGCCGAGGAGCTTGGGGCATTAGAAGACCTTAGAGACCTGGCTACCCAGGATGTCCCCCTGAGTCAGTCCCTTGCCAGCCGCAACTGGGCGATCGACGGCATTATTGGGGATGAGCGTTTCGCGCTCTGGAGCCTCAAACATCTCGCCAGGAAGGACCCATCTCTGGCCGCCCAGGTCGCTGGATACCCATGGGTCAGTGACGATATTACTTCGCACGAAGCATGGGCATTGAACTATCTCAAGGACCTCCAGGCCCTGGACGCCACCTTGGGAAAGACGGTGGCCGGCTTGTCCTGGTTTGTCGATGAGATAGATGAGCAGGGGCGGTTGACCGTGGAAATCCTTGCCGACATCGCCAAGCTAGATGTTGACCTGGCCAGAGCACTGGCGGTCCTTCCGTGGCTCCAATTTGAACTCACCTCCGACGAACAGGTAGCCCTGCGGCATCTAAGCGACCTACTGATACAGGACCCGGTTCTGGCCAAGCAAGTGAGCGACATGGCCTTCTTGACATCCTCCTTCGAGGTGCAAGATAGGGAGGCCCTCTCCTCCCTTT
>JADFFS010000081.1 GCA_022568195.1 Chloroflexota bacterium
ACCGCCTCAGGGGGAAAGGCCTCGGCAGCGTTCGGGCCGCGCTCGAACCGGCCGCGAATAAAGTAGTCTGGCGCGGCGCCGATCATTCTTTCAGGGAAGTCGTAGGGTTGAATCAGGAAAAACCAGTGATAGGTATTGGTCGCCATCTCTTTGTTGACGATTTGGAACATCCGGCGCGTGGGGATGATGTCGAGCACCGCCAGCTTTTGAACCCTTTGGGGATGGTCCTTGACCAAGCGATGGGACACCCGGGCGCCCCGGTCGTGGCCGACCAGGAAAAATGACTCGAACCCCAGATGCTGCATCACGTCCACTTGGTCCTGGGCCATTGCCCGCTTGGAATAGTTCATATGCTCGGGGTCACCGGAAGGTTTGCCGCTGTCACCGTAGCCACGGAGATCCGACACCACCACCGTGAAGTCCTCTGCCAGGCGCGGGGCAACCTTGTGCCACATAACATGGCTCTGAGGATATCCATGGAGCAGCAACAAGGGTGGTCCTTCGCCGCCCTTTACTAGATTGATGGTGGTGCCACCGGTTTCGATCTGGTGTGGTTCAAACCCCTCGAACATGATTTTCACCTCGTATTTGCCCGTTGTGGTGACAATGTCGTGTTAGCCACAGATTATCAGAAAATGCTGGAATCCAAGTGCGACAAAAGCCGGATTTGTGAGCTATTCCAACTCAATCAAGGGGTCATTGGCGCTCACCGAATCCATGGGCTGGACGAAGATGGTCCGGACCACGCCGCTGCGGTTGGCGCGGATGGTTTGCTCCATCTTCATGGCCTCTACCACGCACACCTCATCCCCTAGGGAAACCTGGTCCCCGGGACGCACCATGATGGCCAGTACCCTGCCGGGCATGGGCGTGCGCAGGATGTTGTCCGATGACGGGGTGGCGGAAGAACGACCGCGACGTGGGGGAGGTGCAATCCGGGGTGGGCGCGGCCGTTCTGTGGCGGGACTGGGTTGTGGTCTTGGGGGAAGTCCCTCTACTTCGACCTGATAAGTTTCCCCTTCGACAGTAACTTCAATGGGAGAGTGTGCCGTGTCCCCTACCTGTACCGTGTACCACTGCTCCCCGACCTTGATCCGCAGGGAGGTTATCGCCAACCCCGGCTCCTCTTAGAACGGGAGGACGGGGAACGGGAGAGAAGCTGCTCGCGGCGGCCGTAGGAGCGCCATGCATTGGATGCCGCCGGCCGGGGGCTGGCGGGGCTGGAAGCTTTAAACGCCAGCGCCATGGAGACGGCTATGGCCGCCGCAATTTCCCGGTCCGATTTGTTTTTTCCGTTAGCCGGCATGATTCCGTTGCCATGGTGGTTGCCATTGTGGCTGCCCTTGTAATCGAAAGTGTCGCAATTCAAACGATCCAGCCACGTTGCCAAAGATCCGGTATGGTAGGTGGCGGTAGCGAATTCCTGGCTGGATAGGATTTCTCGTAAAAGAGGCAGGTTGCAGGTTGTCCCCTCAAAGCGAAATCCACTCAGCGCCCGGAGCAATCGCTTTACCGATTTCTCCCGGGATTCCCCCCAAGCCATGACCTTGGCTAACAGGGGCTCATAGTGTAACCCAACTTCATATCCGGTGCAAAGGGCGGAATCTATCCGGATGTGCTCTCCAGACGGCCAGTGCAACTGGGTAATCGCTCCGGCCTCCGGGACCATGGTTATTGGGTCTTCGGGATAGACGCGGACCTCAACGGCATGGCCGTTGGCCCGAACGTCTTTCTGGCAAATGGGTAGCGGTTCTCCAGCGGCTACGCGTATCTGAAGCTCCACCAAGTCCAGCCCGGTGATTAGCTCGGTGACGCCGTGCTCAACCTGGAGCCGGGTGTTCATCTCCAAAAAGTAGACCTGCTGGTCCGAAGAAACCAGAAACTCGACGGTGCCAGCGTTGGTGTAACCGATGTAGTTGCCCAGCTTCAGGGCCAGCTTGAAAATTCGACTGCGCAGCTTCGGGTCTAGTTTAGTTGCGGGTGTCTCTTCGACCAGTTTTTGATTGCGGCGTTGGACCGAGCAGTCTCTTTCCAGCAGATGAACCAGGTTGCCCTGCTCATCGCCGATTAGCTGAACTTCCACGTGGGACGCATCTTTGAGGTAGTGCTCAAAGTACAAACGGGGGCTTCCAAATGCGTTGGCCGCTACTTGGCGTGTGCGCTCTATCACGGGCAACAGGTCACCGGCAGATTCCAGAACGTGGATGCCAATGCCTCCACCGCCTTCGGCCGCCTTGACTACCAGGGGGTACCCTAGCTTCAAGGCCCGAGCCTCGGCATCGCAGTCCTCAACGGCCTCGCCTGTGCCTGGCAACACTGGAAGCCCCGCTTTTTTGGCCAGTTTGCGGGCCAGGAGCTTGTCGCCCATTTTCTCCATCACTTCCGCGCTGGGGCCTATGAAGCGGACCCGGTCTTCCTGGCAGCGCCGGGCGAACTCCGGGTTTTCCGACAAGAATCCATATCCGGGATGCACGGCATCGGCCCCGGTACGGTGGGCGACTTTCAGGATCCTATCCATGTTTAAGTAGCTGTCTTGGGGAGCCGCCTCGCCAATCAGGTAGGCCTCATCGGCCAGCCGAACGTGCAACGCGGTCCGGTCTACTTCGGAATAAACAGCTACGGTTTTAATACCCAGCTTGCGGCAGGTGCGGATGACACGGCAGGCTATCTCGCCTCGGTTGGCGATCATGATCTTGCTAAACACCGGTTATCCTCGGCAACTGGTGGGAACCCCCGGTCAACGGGACTTGATGCGTGCGCCGGCGGTTCGATTACCAGTCTTATTCCTGAGTAGCTAGGGGCGTCCTACCTATATACCTCAGGTTGGGATTCCCGTTGTAGCTGTTCCATGAACGAGTTAGACTGAATTTGCTTGTCCAGCCAATATTCGATGGTGAGAGACAGCAGGCTTTGCAACTCCTGCGCCAGGGATTTATCCATGCTCAGCGACGGAAGTTCGGGTAAACGGCTGCGGTCCAGAAGACGGAGCACCTTCAGGGCGCGCAGGGACAGGGCGCGCACGTGGGCGTCTGCGGGATGACAGTCGATGCAGAGGGTGCCGCCTACATTGGGGCTGAACCGGTGGGCGCCAGGTGGCAAGGCCCGCCGGCATTCCACGCACCGATACAGTTCCGGTTTCAGACCGGAAACTTCAAGCAGGTGGAGCTCGAAGAATCGCAGAGGCAGGTCCGCAGTGGGGTTGTCTCTGATGTACTGGAGGGTTTCCACCGCCAACTGGTACAGCGGCGGGTTTGCGTTGGCTTCGGAGCCGAACCCGTCCACCAACTCGGCAACGTAGAAGCCCTTGCTCACGGCGTCCAGGTCGTCTTTCAGGGGGGACAAGTTGCCTATCGTCTGGACTTGGGTGACATAATCCAGGCTACGGCCTTGAGCCAGCGACATACTGACCAGGGTCAGGGGCTCAAGGTGTCCCACCAGCCTGCTGTTGGACCGGCGGGCGCCCTTGGCGATGGCGCGTACCTTGCCTCTCTCTTTGGTGTAGAGGGTCACTATCACGTCGGCTTCGCCGATGAAGGCCTTTTTGAGGGTTAAGGCCTCGCAGTGATAGGAACGCGGAGGAGCCATTTTAGAGCTCCTGGCGTCCCTGGAACGCCCGGCTCAGTGTGAGCTCGTCGGTGTATTCCAGTGAGCCCCCCACGGGCAACCCTCTGGCCAGATGGGTGATCTTCAAGTCGGTACCCGCCAAGTGGCGCCGGATGTACATCGCCGTGGCTTCTCCCTCCAATGTGGGGTTGGTGGCGATGACCAACTCTTTGACCTGGCCGTTGCCCAGGCGTTCATAGAGCTCCTTTAGCTTCAACTGGTCGGGGCCCACGCCGTTCAAGGGGGAGATGACGCCGTGCAGCACGTGGTACAAACCGTGGTAACAGTGGGACCGCTCCAAGGCCAGAACGTCCAGGGGGTCCTCCACCACGCAGATTTGCTCTCGATTCCGCTGGGACTCGGCGCAGATGCCGCAGAGCGGGGAGTCGCTCAGGTTTTGGCATTCCTGGCAGAAGACGATGTTCCGCTTCGCGCCGTTGATGGCGTCGGCCAGGGCAAAGGCTTCTTCCTCGGGCAGGCGGATGAGGTAATAGGCCAAGCGTTGGGCGCTTTTGGGGCCTATTCCGGGGAGCTTGTGCAACTCTTGGACCAAGCGGGCCAGGGAGGGAGCTGCTGATGGGATCGGGTCGGTGGTCATGGGGATGCCAGATGAAATCGTTCTATGATTTCGTTGTCAAACGTCTTGAGTGGTATGCTGAGTTCTTCAGCGAGCCCTGCGACAACCGCATCTGCTCCACTCAACCGATATTTGACTGCCGTGTTGATGGCGACGGTCATTCGCTCTCCCGTCAGCGGGTACAAGACTATATTTCCTGCGGCCTCCCAATCATCTAAAGTTTTCTTTGCTCGCGTAACCAGAGCCATTCCCTGTCTTTGACTGCGGCGCCAGACGGCTGCTAATACTTCTACCGGAACTAGAGTAGGAAGATGGAATATGTTGTCGCCTGTTTCTATTTCCTGAACGTACTCTCGTCCAAGCTGATGGAATCGATCTGCGGGTAAAAACGAAGCTACGAGGACGTTCGCATCTGCAACTAGGTCTGCCAATTCGGTTGCCTTTGCTCTCGGACGGCGTCCACTGCTGAGACGCCTTTGGGCCAGACCTTACTAATTTCTTTCGTAAGCTGCCTCCAGCCTTCGAAGGGGTCTTTGATGGACAGGAGTTGGACCATCAACTCCAACTCTTCCAGAGCATCTCGAAGGTTCTGTTCTGCCGGCTCTTCGACAGCCAGGTTCACGACTGCAGTCTGGAGGCTTTCGTCCTTGGCTTGGTTCAATATGCTGATATATTCCTCAACCCCTTTTTGTGCCTCGGTAACGTTCTGTTCTAGGATGCCAAAGAGGCCGCGAATCAAAGCGGCTGTGCTCCAACCTTCGATTAGATCTTTTAAATACTCTTGTCTCTGAGGCCCGAAATAATCCCGTAACGAGAATGCCTTCTTGAAGCTTTGGAAAGCCTCATCCAGCCGCTCCATTTGCAGCAGGGCGGTCCCCTTCAGTGCCCACGTGGAGGGGGCTTCGTCCACCTTCAGTGACTCCTCGTAGAACTCCAATCCCTCTTCTTCATGCCCATCTCGAAACAGTAAGAAGGCTTTTTTCGATAAAAGGAATCCCAATATTTGCTTTTTTTTCGAAGGCGTCAGGAGGTCAAGATTCTCTTGAATGAAGGCATCGATTTGCGCAACAGTCAACGTGTCGTCACGGATGGCAATACGAATGCTGTTAAGTAGACCGCTCAATGGGGCTTGAAGACCGCGCAGGTATTGGGATGGCAGCGGCTGTGGCACTACGAATGGAGTTTCTATTCCGAGTTGTTGTCTGAGGGCTGTTATGGTCATGACGAAACCGTTACGCCGAAGCTATCAGCCCAAGCCTGGGATTTTCAGGCCGCCGGTAATGGCCCCCATTTTTTGGGCGGCCAACTCCTGGGTTTTTGAAAAGGCGTCGTTTACCGCGGCGGCTACCAGGTCCTGGAGCAGGTCGGCGTCTTCCATTGCTTCGGGATCAATGCTCACCGACTCCACTACTTGCTTGCCGGTCATAACAACCTTGATCACGCCGCCGCCGGCGCTGCCCTCGACCGTAAGGGTCTCCAGTTCCTCTTGCACCTTCTCCAACTGGGCTTGCAGTTTCTGGGCCTGCCGCATCATGTTGCGGTTCATTCCACAATCTCCTCTATGACTCTGGCGCCCATGCCCATGGCGACGCGCACCAGAGGGCTGTTTTTGGCCAACCCACGGGGATTAGCGCCGGATGGGGTTTCGGCTTGCAGAGTAAGCCGGAAGTCGTAAGTAGCCCCGAAAAATTGGCTGACGATTTGCGTAACCTGCTTCCGCCCATTGGGATCGTCCATCTCCTCCTGCATGCGCTCCATGTTAGTCTTGTTTGTGAACGTGAGGACCAAAGTGGTTCCGTCCAGGGTGATGGCTTCAGGTTTACAATCGCGCAGCAACGCCCCCAGGATGTATTTCTTTCCCTTGTAGCGGTCCAGGGCTTTGACGGTCGCCGTCCAGTTGGCAGCCAGGCCGCTACCGCCGCTCGCAGCGCCTGGATCAGATGCCACCGGGGCCTTGACCTCCGGCGCCGATTCCTGAGCTGGTGGTGGTACCCTGGCGGGCTCTCCCGGTTGCGCGGAGGAGTCCGGTTGGTTTTCGCTGACGGGCGGCGGCGAAGCGGGAGCGGGACGCTCTCTGGGCTGGGTAGCGGGTCTCGCAGAGCCGGAACCCGCCGGCGCCGGTGACCGCCGGGTCTGCGGGGTTTGTGAAGAACGGTTAGGCGCAGGAGCAACGGCCTGGCCGGCGGGCTCCTGGGTCTGCCCAATGCTTACAGCCGGCGCTGCCACCTGGTCATCGCAGATTTCCACCGCGCTCAGTTCCAGAGGCAAGGTGGATGGGGCGTCGTATCGCATGTTCACCTCGCCCCACAGCTTCAACGCCCTAACGATGCGCCAGGGCGGAAGCTGGCCCACAAGCTCCTGCAACTGGACCACCATCTCGTCGGGCAGGTCCAACAACTCCTGGGAGCCCCATTGAAGCAGCATCGCCGCGCGTAAAAGCTCCAGGGATTGCCGGTGTAGCTGGCGCAGGTCCGTGCCGTCCCAGGCGGCCTGATTTATCACGCCCAAGGAAGCCGAGGTGTTGCCCATCAGCAGGTACTTGACCAGTTCCAACCACCGCTCTCCGTGGCCCAACCCCAGTAGCTCCTCCACCTGGGCAACTCCAACACCGTCGCTATAGGAGACCACCAGTTGCTCCAGAAGGTTTTCCGCGTCCCGGAGACTCCCTGTGGCATAGCGGGCCAACAGCCGTAGGGCTTCGGGTTCCACGACAGCCCCTTCCGCATGGGCAATCTCCGCCAGGCGCTGGTAAATCAACTCCGACGGTATCCGCCGGAAGTCAAAGCGCTGGCAGCGAGACACAATGGTGCCCAGAATCTTGTGAGCTTCGGTTGTGCACAGGATGAAGATTACGTGGCCCGGAGGCTCTTCCAGGGTCTTGAGGAAAGCATTTGAAGCCGCGTCGGTGAGCATGTGGGCTTCGTCGATGATGTACACCTTGCGGCGGCCCTGGACCGGAGCGAAGTTTACTTTCTCCCGTATGTCCCGGATCTCGTCGATGCCCCGGTTGCTGGCGGCGTCCAGTTCCACGATGTCCATGAAACGTCCGTCGTTGATGGTCACGCAGATGCTACAGGCGTTGCAAGGGTCGCCGTCTTGGAGGTCAAGGCAGTTGACGGCCTTGGCCACGATACGGGCGGTGGTTGTTTTGCCGCTGCCGCGGGGTCCGCAAAAGAGGTAGGAGTGGGCCACCCGGTCCAGCTTGGTGGCCTGACGCAAGGTGGTGGTCACGTGTTCCTGACCCACCAACTGGGTGAAACTTTCGGGACGCCACTTGCGGTAATACACCTGTGAGGTCATGTATTAGCTGCCCCGATCTGGAACACCGACGCCAAAGCAGCCTGTTCTCTGGCCTGCATTCGGGCGGTGTCCTCTTGCTCCAGGTGATCGTGTCCCACCAGATGAAGGATTCCGTGGACGATCAGCAGCGCCATCTCCTGGTCAACGGGCTGGCTGCGCTGCAACGCCTGCCTTTGGGCTTGGGGAAAGGAGATGACCACTTCCCCCAATGGAGGGAGCTCCCCAGGCGGTAGAACAAAGGGGAAATCGCCGGAGTCGGGCTGGCCGTTCCGGGATTCCGGAACTTCGCCCTCCCAATGGCCGTCGTGGGAAGAAGAGAATGACAAAACGTCGGTAACCTCGTCAAGTCCGCGAAACCGGTGGTTCAACTGCCGCACCGTGGCATCACCGGTCACCAGCAGGCTGACCTGGCAGTCTTCATCCGGGGCCACTGCCACTTCAAGGCCGGCCTCCACCACTGTGTAAATCCAACTTTCGGACAAATCGTTGTGAAAGGAAGGGGCGATGTTGATGTCAATCTGCCGGATGGGCTCCTGGCTTTCAGTCATCCTGAACTCCCTGAACTCCGGTGGCCATCGGGCGTCCCGGCCAAATCGGGCTGGTTGAAGGGCTGGCTGGAGGCCAGGGTAGGGCTGTTTTTGCCACGTCGAGGCAGGCCGCCAGCGGGCATCGGGTAGCTTAGCGAGTCAGCCAATAATAGCACGGGGTCGGGTACCCTTCAAGGAGGGATTGGCCTGTCTCGAAGTGATTGGGCCCCTGATTTAGAGCACATTTTCGAGCACATCACTGAGCAGTTTCCTAGTGACTGCCCCCGTACAGCCGGTTGAGGTTGGCGTGGCTGTCCGGGTCCAGATCGCGGCCTTGCAAAGCAGGGTGCTCCGGGCCGTAACGGTGGGCACGGAACACCCCGTTGTTGTATCCATGCTGGTTGTTGGCCAAGAAGGGATTGACGTACTCCCAAACCACCTGGTTGGACGGAGTCACCTCGAAGAGCCGTCCGGTCATCCCCTCGGTGATCAGGGTGTTTCCGTTGGGCAATCGTTCGGCGCCTCCGGTGAAGTGGGTGAAGAAAGAGACCAGCGGATCGCCACGGTACTGCCAAACGATCTCGTTGGTTGTGGGATTGACCTCCACCACCCGGGAAGAGCTGAGGCCTCGGCGGTGTGCGCCGTTGTCCAGAACCAGCAGGTTGCCGTTGGCCAGGAGGGTGGGATTGTGCTGATGGGAGATTTGCCCTGGACCCCACTTCCACACGAACTCGCCGGTGGAACGGTCCACCAGAGCCACAGTGTCCAGGATGCGGAAGCTGATCAAGAATCGACCGTCGTCGCCGTTTTCCCCGTTTTCCACGACGGTGAGGTCGTTGGCGCCGCCCCAAGAGAACCGGTTTTCCAGGGGGCAGATGATGTCTTCTTGGGGGTTCAAATGGCCGGAAGAGCGCCACTCGGAGACCACTGAGCCGCCGGGCGTAGTCTCCACCACCAGATCGCCGTTCATGCGCTCCGGGTCCGCCGCTGTGTGGAAGCCGCCTAGCACCTGGCGGCTAAGCTCGGGGCTTATTTCTTCCTGCATCAGGAACAGGTTGTTGCCGTTGGCCAGGCGGCAATGCCGGCGGAGGTTGGGGTTGCGGTACTCCCACACCATCTCTCCCTCCCAATCGAGCTCTCTGATTGCATTGGAGCCTGGAGAGTTGGGATTCGAGCCTCGGTCTCGGAACAGGAGGTTGCCGTTGGGCAGCAAGAAGCCGTAATTGATGCCTGCGTCGGAGTGCCAGCGGTGGACGAAGCGCCCCTCCATGTCGATGAGGAAGGCGTCGTCGCCCCCGTTGGGAGAGAACAGGGTGTAACCCCGGTAGGCGCTGGAGGGCTGGTAGTGAATCAGCCCCGTGGTGCGATGAGACCAGCCCATGGCGGCTCCTTATCGTGTCGGCATCGTGGTGGTTGGGAAACAGTGTGCATGAAGTGGGGGCTATGGTACAACGAAGTTGCCTCAGGGGCCAGTGCTGTTCAGCCGGTGCCGTGGACGGCGACCTATTTTGTGCTGCTGCTGGGACTCTCGCCATGTCCTGACGGGGTCATTTGCAACTGGTGACCCGCTAAGCGCGCCAACCTCTGTACCATAGATGCAGTGCCGAAACATGCGTCAATAATCTCCGCTCCCACGCCCTCAGTATCTCGCGCCGTTACTTCTTCTAAAGACTGCCTCCAGGCATAGTGACCTCTTGATGATCGGCGGCGCAGACCCATGGGCGATTAGGACCACCGGTACGATCCTCAAAGGGTCAAACTGGCGGCCCACTTTGTGTCTTCGAATAGGTCTTTCAGGTACTTAGAGCGGGCCAGTACCGGTGGAATAATACGGCTGTGTCCTATGCCTGGCGGCAGGTTAAAGGAGAAGAAGTAATGCCGAATTGCTCAGCGTGTAACAAGATTTATACCCTAGGCGACAGTTTCTGTATCAGGTGCGGGGAGAAATTACCGGAATTTTCGACGGGTAGGGTGGTGGCGGCTCGTGTGGGGGGACCTCTTCTTTTGCTGGCGTTCCCGATACTAGCTGTCGGAATCGCGTTGTGGTTCATGGATCCTGGCTCGCTCGCCTCCATAGAATCGGTGTGGCGTACGTCTATGGAAACTGGCACGATCTGGGTGATCAGCAGGGCGCTTGTGATAGGTTCAGTGTTCAGCTTCATGCTCGGTACCGCGCTGCTTGTTCTCGGGCCCAACATAAAGTTAAGGCTTGGGCTGCGTTCTTGAGACTAACCAAATATGGGCGGAGGCGGGTATCCAGTTCTCGTTGGTCGGTCAACCCGACCTAGTCCAAGTGGTTGAGTGGCCCGCCATAGATGCGTTCGCTGCTCGGTTTGGGCCTGCGGCCGACGGAGCGCTTCACGGTTTTTATGGATGTTGGGACACCGTCCCTACGGTTGGGGTGCCAGGTGGTCAAGACACAAATGGGGCCTCATGGTCCGCCTACAAAAGGCTATATTGCGTCCGAGACCACAGTCATCCCTGGACACCGTCGCTTGAGCGGGTCAGCAGCCATGAAATTGGTCACATCTTAGGGTTGTGTCATTACCCTAATCCAAAGGGCTACCTGATGACTGAAAATGACCCGAGGACAGCTTTAAAAGCATCTGCAATAGTGACGGCGAATGAAGCCGCGAGACTTATCTTGGGTTCGACTACAACCTCCCCCAAGCCTTCCCGGGCCACCGAATCCGCCGCTCCGGTCCCCCGCGCCCTGGCCTATCCGCTGGCGAAATCTCCCGTGGAACCGCACCACGTCCTCGGCGCCCAGGGTGCGGAAACGGGTGTCAGATGCCATCCACCAGCTCAGATAAGCGGTTGACGATGCGGTCGGGCTTCACGCTGCTGGCAACCGGCAACCCCCCGGCTTGCCAGTCGACCCATATTCCCTTGATGCCCAGCTTTTGGGGCGCCTCCACGTCGAACTCCAAGTTGTCGCCCACCATCCAAGCCTCGGATGGCTTGGCGTCTATTTGTTTCAAGGAGTGGAGGTACACTTGTGGCTCGGGCTTGCCCGCGCCGAACTCCTCCTCGACCAGGATGGACTCGAACAACGGGGCCAGGTTAAATCGTTGGATCTTGGCCCGTTGAGGCTGGCTGGCCCCGTTGGTGATCAGAGCCAGCCTGACCCCTGCGCGGCGCAGGACGTGTAGCGCCTCGATCGCGCCCGGAATCGCTTCGACCGCATATTCCCTGATCTCAGTAAATAGGTCGGCGATCCCATTCTGCACAACGGGAGCATCAACTTTGAGGCGCGTGAATGCCGCCGAAACTATCTCACGACGGGCGGCACCCAGGTCGAGCCTCCCTCGACGGTTGCGCTCCGGGTCGTGCCAATATTCAGCGAGGCTGGCCATGATAGCCCCGAGCAACCCCTCGGGGTCCAGTCCGGTTACTTGGGGAGCAAACCTGAGGCAGGCCTCCCTCCAGCACCTCTCCCCAACGGCTTCGTAGGACAGGATCGTGTCGTCCATGTCGACCAGGAGGGCTTTAGGCAGCTCGGATGCCAAGGTTCATCTCCGGCCCTTGACAGGATTAAGCATGATGTCCAGCCCTCGCCCGATCAGTCTTTGACCGAGGCGGGACGGGCGCCTTCCAGGTAATGGGTGTGCTCGGCGGAGTAGGGGTCCAAGGCTGGGAAAAACACCAGCAGTTCGGCTGTCTGGTCACCGATGACCTTGAAGCCGTGTTCCGTTCCTGGGGGGATTGCCACAGTATGGTTTTTCGGGACAATCCGGGTTTCTCCGTCTATCTGCACCTCCAAAGTACCCTCCATGATGACGATCAACTCGTCAATAGTGTGGGTGTGCAGGGGCGCGCCTGAGCCTGGTTCGCCGGTGTTAATGCTGAAGGTGCTGGTGACGCCCTGGTCCCGGCCGGTCACATCCCATTTGCGATAGCCCGGCCGCCAGGGGACCTCGGGTACTTGGTTGTGGTCAATGATCGGCATGTTTATCTCCCTGTTCCTTGAAGCATGAATCCCAGATCGGCGAGATGTAAGAGAACCCCATTGCAAAGGCCCCTGGGCGATTCCAGGGGCCGTTTTTGTAGCTCCGCTTGGTACCCCGGACCAGATTCGAACTGGTGATCTCCACCTTGAAAGGGTGGCGTCCTAACCGGGCTAGACGACCGGGGCACGTGGCTATCTTACTACAATCGTTGTTTTACCGCCACGAACGCCGCTCATGCCCTTAGCTCATGGATAGAGGGCCAGCGACTCCAGGGCCATCTCTTCGGGCAGGCCGCACATCAGGTTCATGTTCTGCACGGCCTGGCCGGCGGCTCCCTTGACCAGGTTGTCCAGGCAGCTCACCACAATCAACCGCCCGGCCTGCAGGTCCACGGTTGGGTACACCAAGCAGAAGTTGGAACCCAAAGTGTGCTTGGTCTGTGGTGGCTCCGGCGTCACTCTGACGAAGGGCTCGTCGCGGTAAAAATCCTGGTACATGTCCCAGACTGCTTGTTTGCCCATGCTCTCGTCGATGAGGGGCGCGTAGCAGGTGGCGAGAATACCCCGGGTCATGGGAACGCGATGGGGAATGAACGTGACCTTGGCGCTGCTGGCTTCCCGCAGGTCGGCGATCTCTTGCGCGATCTCCGGCTGGTGGCCGTGGCCGTTAAGTCCATAGGCAACTACGTTCTCGTTGGCCTCGGAATACTGGTCCATGATGTTGGTGGACTGGCCGCCTCGCCCCGCGCCTGAGATGCCCGACTTGGCGTCTATGATGATATCGTCGGCCACCAAGCCTGCCCGAACCGCCGGGGCCAAGGCCAGCAGCGCTGCCTCGGGGAAGCAGCCCGGGTTGGCCACCAGCTTGGTCGCCTTGATGGCCTCCCGGTGAATCTCGGGCAGGCCATAAATCGCCGTGCCCAGCAGATGGGGCGCCGGGTGCTCGATGTTGTAGGCCCGGTGGAACACCGCCGGGTCCCGCAGCCGGAAGTCCGCCGCGATGTCGATGGCTTTGATCCCTTTGTCCACCAGGGGAGCCAGGGCTTCGGCGCTGGCTCCGCTGGGCAGAGCGGAGAACACGACGTCCACGGGCTCTTCGATGGTCCTGGTTATGGGCAGGTCTATCTGCCACAGATGGGGAAGGACCTCAGGGAGTTGCTTCCCTGCCGCGCTTCGCCCGGTAACCGAGACGATCTCCACTTCCGGGTGCCGGAACAATATGCGGACCAACTCCGAACCCGCATAGCCGGTTACGTTGATGATTCCCACTCTCATGTCTTTTTTTCCTTTTCGGGTAAAGCGTGGGGCGCTTGGGCCAGCCTCTTGGCCCGGGGCCGTGCCGGCGACGTTGCTTCCTTGTCCGGGCCGCTGTCCGGCTCCGTGAACTGGCCGCGGGAAGGGCAGGTCTGGGCCACCACGCACTCTGGACAACGAGGCCGCTGCGCTTTGCAAACCTGGCGGCCGTGGGTAATGAAGGCCAGATGGAAGGGATAGACCTGCTCCGGTGCAACCGCGGCTTCCAAGATATCGTGGGCCTTATCGACGGTGACCTTGGGGCCGATGATGCCCATTCTCTTGCAGACCCGGTAGATGTGAGTGTCGATGGCCATGGCGGGCATGCCCAACGCAAAGCTGAGGATAATGCCTGCCGACTTGGGACCGATGCCCGGTAGCTGCCTCAGCCACGCCTTGGCTTCGTCCAAGGGCATCTCCCGCAGAAAGGACATGTCCAAGGAGCCGTTGAGGTCCAGCAACCGGTTCAAGACTTCCTTGATACGGGGCGCCTTGATCCGGGCCAGGCCGCCGGGACTGATGGCTTGCTCGATGTCCGCCAGGTCTCCTTGGGCCACGTTTTCCAGGGCGCCAAACCGGTCCAACAGCAGCTTGTAGGCTCTGGAGGAGTTGATGTCCGAAGTGTGCTGGGACAGGATGGTGAAAACGATCTCGTGGGCTGGGTCCAGGCGCGGCTCTTCCGGGAAAGGGCCGTACTCCTCGGTCATCACTTCGATGGTACGGGCTATGCCCGCATCGAATTTGCGTCTACGGGTTTTGGTGGATTGCCGGGGCATGTATTACTCTCAGCAAAAAGGCTGCCAATGGGCCGATGATGCAATGCCTGGGGCTGTGGCCGATTCTAGCACCGGAGCAGGCCGGTCTCAAGTGGCCTTCATACGGCGATGCGGCGAAGGTCACTGGACGGCGTGAAGGAGGCCATCGGTGGTGCGCACGTACAATAGTCCCTCGGCGAAAACCGGCGAGACCTCTATGGGTGCTCCCAGGGATAGCTGCCAGACGGATGAACCGTCCGCCCGGTCAAGGGCATAGAGCACGCCGTCCCGCGCGCCGAAAATCACCAGATCGCCCAACACCACCGGGGAACTGACTATACCGTCGCCGGCTTGGAAACTCCAAACCTCGGCCCCTTGATTTGCATCCCGGGCGTATAAGGTCCCTAGTATGTCACCCGCGTATATCGCCTCCTGGGTGGCTGCGGGCGGGGCTATGAACCCCAACTTGGGATTGGGCGGTGAAAAGCGCCAGAGCCCGCCCCTTTGGCCCGGTGGCTTGGGAATCAGCGGCACCTGCCAGATCCACAGCTGGGCCCACACTTTCTTGAGCTTGAACTCCCCGGGGATTTCCCGAACCCCGGCGTCTACCGCGAACATCACGCCTCCGGAAGGGAAATAAACCAGGCCGTTGGCCACTGTTGGCGCGACCGTCGCAGAGCTGGGGGTCCGGAACCTGAACCGTTTCTGCCCGGTGCGTGCATTGAGAATGTGCAGGGTCCCTTCATTGTCGCTGGCGTAGAGGGACCCACCGTCCAACGCCACGGGGCTGCGAACGTCTCCCACCGTGTGGCTGCGCCAGATCTGCTCCCCGGTGGCGGCGTCCAACGCGTAGACATAGCTGTCCCACGACCCGAAGTAGAGCATGCCGTCCCGCGCGGCTGGCGAGGAGCTGATGGCGTCACCTGTCTTGACCTGCCACTTGATGAGTCCTGTGAGCCGGTCGAAGGCCAAGATTCGGTGGTCAAAGGAGCCCATGTACACCAGGTCGTCCGCCACAGCCAGGGAGGAGTGAACAGGTCCGGTGGCCTCCTGTTCCCAGATCGGGTCCCCGGTCTTGGAATCAAGAGCCAAGACTTTGAAGTGTGCGCCAATGTAGACTACGCCGTCGACCACGGTGGGCGCCGACCTGGTGGGCTTGCCCAGGTCTCGAGACCAGGCGACTTTACCTTCCAATTGGCGGGATGCTTCGGGCAAATAGC
>JADFFS010000082.1 GCA_022568195.1 Chloroflexota bacterium
CGAATGGTGGTAATTCTCCACCTTTTCCAGCAAGCCCAAGCGCTCCAACTCGGCTACCACGGCTTGCCTGGCTTCAAACCGCTCCATCCCGGCAAATCTGCCGGCCGCCTCGGTCATGTTGCCGTCCTGCCCGATTACCGTGACTATGGGCAGGCCGTGGCGCTCGCCGATTTCGAAGTCGGTCATGTCGTGGCCGGGAGTCACCTTCAAAGCCCCGGTGCCGAACTCGGCTTCAATAGCCGAATCACCTACTATGGGGATAGCCCGATCCATGATGGGTAGGATGACCTGTTGGCCTACCAGGGCCTGGTAGCGGGGGTCCTCCGGGTTGACCGCCACGCCGGTGTCTCCCAGCATGGTCTCGGGACGGGTCGTAGCCACCGTGATGTAGCCATCACCCCCGGCTCTGCTCCCTGAGGAAGCCTGGGCGCCCTCCAGCGGATAGCGGATGTAGTAGAGGCTGCCGTCCTGTTCCTGGTGCTCCACTTCCAAGTCGGATAGGGCGGTGGCGCACCGTGGGCACCAGTTGATGATCCGCTCGTGGCGGTAGATCAGCCCCTTGTTGTAAAGGTTGACGAAGGTGGTCCGAACCGCCTTGGCCGGTCCGGGGTCCAGTGTGAAGCGAAGGCGGGACCAATCGCAGGACGCCCCCAGCCGCTTGTGCTGCTCATCGATGGTATTGCCGTACTTTTCAACCCACTCCCACACCCGCTCCACGAATTTTTCCCGGCCCAATTCGTGACGGTTGGTACCCTCACTGGCCAGTAGCTGCTCCACCACCCACTGGGTGGCTATACCCGCATGGTCTTTGCCGGGCAGCCACAGCGTTGAGTGTCCCAACATGCGATGCCAGCGGCACAGAGCATCTTCCAGCGCTGCGGTGAGGGCGTGGCCCAGGTGCAATTCCCCGGTCACATTTGGCGGGGGCATGATGATGGTGAACGGGGTCTTGTCCCGGTCGACATGAGCCGTGAAGTATCCCTTGGCCAGCCAGTTTTCGTAAATTCGACCTTCCACGTCGGCCGCGTTGTAGGCGCTGGGTATTTCGGCTGAGGGACTGACGGTCATAGGAGGTTCCTTGAGATGAGGTGTTGCGACGCCCTTAAGTATAAATCGGAATCACGTGACGACTGATTATCAGCCAATATATCATCGGGTTACGGTTACCGTCTACGAAGGCCACAGGAAAGACGCCGTCGAGGATGAAAAGAGAGGCATATAGCGTACCGGGGCCTCTCGCGGGTGTGGCTGCTGGTTGATTGGTGCGGTCTACAGGCCGAAGGCTTGCTTGTAGCTCAAGCCAATCCGTCGCTGCTGGGAGTCGATGCTCAGGATCATGACCCTGACGTGTTGACCCTGGTACACGCACTCTTTGGGATTGTTGACCCTGCGCTGGGACAGCTCCGAGATGTGAATCAGCCCTTCGATACCGTCTTCCAGCTTGACGAAGGCCCCGAATTGGGCAAGGTTGGTGACGGTTCCCTGGACGATCTGGTGGATCTCGTAACGGTCGTGGACGGTCTCCCAGGGCTCCGGCTGGGTGCGCTTGAGGCTCAACGTCAGGCGTCGCGTCTCCCGCTCCACACGAAGCACCACCACCTCCAATTGATCGCCCACCGTGACCACCTCGTCGGGCGATTTGACCATCCGCCAGGAAAGTTCGGAAATGGGAATCAGCCCCTCGATTTCTCCCACGTCGACAAAAGCGCCAAAACCACGGATGGAGCTGACTTTCCCAGACAGGACCGTGCCCTCTTGAAGATCCGCCAGATACTGGTCTTGGGCTTCCTCCCGGCGTTTCTGCCCTATAGCCCGCTCGGTCAAGACCAGGCGCTGTTGGGACCGGTCCAACTCTAGAATATGGAACTGGGCCTGCTCGTGCATCCGGGCAGCTAGGGCCTCCTCTGTGGCTCCTCCGGGTATGGGGGCAAGGTGAGAGAAGGGAACAAACCCGCGGACGCCCTGGCAATCAACCACCAGCCCACCGCGGTTTTGCTCGACAATTCGGGCCGTAACCTCGGCGCCTTCCTGCAGTTGCTGCTCCAGTTGCTGCCACCTGTTATCCTCCAGGGCTTGGTCCAGCGACAGTAACGCCATGCCTCCGGGCCCCCTTTCCCCCATAATGGTCACATTAATGCGCTGCCCGGGTTCGATCCGGGCATGCGCGCCCGGTTCCAACGACCGCATCTCCTGGATGGGGACCAACCCCTCCATCTTCTGTCCCACGTCCACCACGAGCCCTTCGTCGTCTAGCCTGATGACCTCGACTTCCACCACCTCCCCGGTCTGGTATTGGCGCGGAGATATGTCCTGGTCGAGCAGGTCGGACATCTGGAAGGATTCCAAGTCTGGTTCTTGCATGTACGGACATGCTCCTTCAAAAGTAAGCGCCCAATCACCCCTTGATGCCACACGGGCGCCCGCGGATTATAGGCGGATATGTTCCCCGCTCAATAGAGAATCAACGGGAGCGGACAAAAGCGGCGCCCGGCTGAGCTTCAATGGTCTCCGGCCCATGCGGCGGCTCTTGGCTGCTCTCCAGAGCCTGTAGCCGCCGCATGCCCTTGCGGGCGTCGCTGCCCACCCGTGCCGGGTCCCACATGTTTACACGGCGTTTAAACAGCCAGTAGGTAAACCCCTTCAGGTCAGACAGGGTCAGGCCGCGGTTCCGGCGGATGTGGGCGTGGAGGCGAAACTCCTCCAAGAGAGCAGTTCGTGTCTCCCCGTACAGTTGGGTAAAGGCATCCTCCACCAGGTCTTCGCTGTCGGAGTAGCCGCGGGCCCGGTGTCTCTTGCGAACCTCATCCTCCACGGCAAGCTGCAACGCTTCCTCCACCACGACGCCGTACCAGTAATTCAGGTAGCCCCGGTACTTGCTGGCGCCAAGCAAGTCTCGGAAGGCCGCTGCGTCCTCTTTCAGGGGCAACACGCCCCGGAATAGCAACCGCTCCTTTTCTTCGGCTGGTATGACACCGTCCATCTCGGCGCACAGCCTTTCCGCCAGCACCAGCCAGTCAAATGCCTCACCCTCGATCAGGTATTGATAGGTCCGGTCCTGGTATACCTCTTGGGGCAACGTCCACAGACCCACGGCTTCCAGCAACGCCTGGTGCCAGGGTACCCCCAACCGCACCGCCGATTTGAGGTGCCGCAACGCCTCAGACTCTTGCTCCGCCAGATCGGAAGACGGCGGCTGTCCCGGTTGGCTAACCCAGTCGGCCTGACTCATGTTTGGGCTTCCTGGAGCAGCGTCTCATCGAATACCTTGATGCGCTCCGGCTTGGGCGTGTGAATGAACCTGAGAAACTGGTCCCGAGGCAGAGTGTTCAATATGTGTTTAGGCTCGCACCAGGCCCGGCGCGCCACCGCGACCCCGAAACGGCGATTTGCGATGCTGGAGTGGTGATGGGAATCCGTGTTGATTACCAGGGGCACGCCCAACTCACGCGCCCGGTAAGCGTGGGTGTCCTTCAGGTCCAACCGCTCCGGTGACGCGTTGATTTCCAACGCCGTTCCGGTTTCCCTGGCTGCTTGTAGAACCTGCTCCAAGTCGAACTCGGTAGGCTCACGGTGTCCCAACAGCCTGGTGGAAAGGTGGCCGATGATGGTCACCGCCGGGTGGTGCATGGCCTTGATGATACGCCGGGTCATGGTAGCGCTGTCCTGGCCCATGGCCGAGTGGACCGAGGCCACCACCACATCCAGTTCGCTTAGCAAGTCGTCTGGGTAGTCCAGGGTGCCATCGGCCCGGATGTCTACTTCGGACCCGCACAGGATGGTAATCGGGTACTTGCCGTCCATGGACCGGAGAAGCTGGATCTGCTCGGTCAACCGCTCATTGGATAACCCGTTGGCGATGCCCCTGCCCGATGAGTGGTCGGTCATAGCCATATATTCATAGCCTTGGGCCGCCACCGCCTCTACCATGGTCTCGATGGTGTCTTTTCCGTCACTCCAGAGGCTGTGCAAGTGCAGGTCGCCGCGCAGGTCTTTCGTTTCAACCAGGGTAGGCAACCGGTCTTCCAGGGCTGCTTCCAACTCCCAAATACCTCCGCGCAACTCGGGCGGGATGTAGGGCAATCCCAGCCGGGCATAGAAGGACGCTTCGTCGGGAAAGCTCTGGACCTGTCCCGTATTCAGGTCGGTGATACCGTACTCGTTCAGCGATAGCCCCAGGTGGTTGGCGTAGTCCCTAAGCCGGATGTTGTGCTGTTGGCTGCCGGTGAAATATTGCAGCATCGCGCCAAAGGAGGCGTCTTCGCCTATGCGCAGATCGATTTGCATCCCCGGCTCGACGACCACGCTGGTCTTTTTGGGGCCGGATACCAAGACCTCTCGGACCACGGGTAGAGACGCCAGGGCCTGGCCTACCTGCTGGGGCTCGGACGTTGTACCTATCAAGTCAATGTCGCCGATTGTCTCTTCCCAACGGCGCAGGCTGCCAGCCGGGAAGAGGCTTCCCAAGGCGGGGCACTCGGCACGCAGAGAGGCGATGACATCTTCGGCGAGGGACAGGGCATCTCCGATGGGAGTCCGGTCTCCTCTCAACGATATGGCCTGTATGTGCCGCAGAAGGGTATCGGCTGCTTTCGTTCCCATCCGGGGAAGAGCAGCCACACGGCCGTCATGTATGGCGGCTTCAACCTGATCGACGGAATCGAGGCCCAATTCTTGGGTCAGCAGCATCGCGGTTTTAGGGCCGACACCTGGGATCGCCATCAGGTCCAGCACCCCTTTGGGGAGTTCGGCCACCAGCCTGTCGTAAGCTGAAACCTTGCCTGTCTTGAGCAGTTCCTGAATCTTGTCGCTGATGGCCTTCCCGATCCCGGGGATCTTTTTTAAATCTGCGTCCTCCGCCACGGCTTGAGACAAAGGCAAAGAGAGGTGTTCGATGGTGCGGGCTGCCCGCTGGTAGGCCCGAATCTTGAACACCGAATCCCCCTTCATTTCCAGAAGGGTGGCCATGTTCTCGAAGAGTTGGGCTATGTCTTCGTTGTTGGCTGGCATGGTGAGGTAATGTACTTGTGGGTGGTGGAAGTGACCGGCTCAGTTACCGGAAAGGGTGGAGGTGTTATCGACTGGATAGACCCTTTGATACAATATGGAATGTAATGCGTTGACCTGTCCTTCGTGGGGTAATTATACTACTATACCCATTGAAGGACTTAACCTCTAGAGATTTTCCCGGAGAAGAGCGGCTGTCCTGGATTCAACCTGAGGGGCAACGCTGCTCTCCAGTTGGTATACTCGCCGGCGACCTGGCCTAGCTCGAGCGGCTCACCGACAAGCCCGACGCGCAAATATGCCCGCGGAAAAACGCGAATTGCTATCTCGAAGGGAGGGGAGGCTACTGTGGATATAACCTGGCTGGGGCATTCGTGTTTCCGACTCCGGGCCGATGACATGATTGTTGTCACCGATCCCTACCCCGCTTCCATCGGCCTGCGGCCCGACACCCGCACCGCAATGGTGGTGACGGTGAGCAATCATCACCCCAATCACAGCAACTGGCAAGAAGTTGAGGGAGACCCTCGGGTATTTGATGCTCCGGGAGAGTATGAATTTCATAGCATTCCCGTGCGTGGTGTAATGACTCCGCTGCTCCCCGAGGCGTCTCGGGATCACCGCAGCGTTGCTTTTACGATCGAGCTTGACGGGATCAATATTTGCCACCTGGGAGACCTGACGGCTCCACTGACGACCCACCAGATAGACGAGCTTTCCCCGGTGGACGTCTTGCTGATACCCACGGGGGGCGGTTGCACGCTGGATATGGACAAGGTGTTCCAGACGATGCAGGATATGGACCCCAAGCTTGTTATCCCTATGCACCACAGCACACCCGGGGTCGACGTGCCACTGCAAGGCCTGGATGTGTTTCTGAATCGCACCGGCTTGAGCGATGCCCAGCCCCAGCCCAGGTTGATAGTCACCGCATCCAACCTCCCGGCGGACATGAAGGTGGTGGTGCTGGCGCCCCAAGGCCGTGCGGTATAGGCCTCGGGAAGTGTCCGCGGGATTCCGGAATGCGGACGGCTGAGACATAGGGATCGGATTGGACATTGTCCAGGCGGTCGGAGGCCCCCTTTGCTACCAAAACGTTTCCTTTTCCATGGCCAAGAAGTTATAGAAACGTATAGGAATGATTAGCGATTCAGCTACGAATATGATCTCCAGAGGTGTATTTAAAATAGCGATTTTGGCCAAGTAAATACCGGCAGCATACCCCTTTGGGGCGCTGATTGACGGAGAATGGGCTTCTTCAGACGGGTGCCACCGCCAAATTATTGGACTGCTGCCGACCAGGTAAACCAAGGTGCGCCGCCCCGATCGTTGCAGGGTTGCCGGCTGTCTCGTAGGGTTCCCTACTACATGATCTCCTTGAGCGGATCGGTGGATTCCAGCGATTCCTGAGCCTCAAGGCATCGGCACTCGTGTTGGTTCAACAACTTTACCATCGGGCCAGTTCTTTTTGGAACCCGCGAATGTCCGTCCCTCCGCGGGTCCGTTTTGAAAATCGTCGCAAATGATCTAGAAATCCGGTCCCCGCCTATCTTCCAACCCTGTAATTTGGCGCCGACTTTGGCTTCGTTTTGTAAAACCTTCCCCGGATGTTGCAAGCGATTCGTGGAGCAATCCGGCTCGGGGAAACTCTGATGGTATGACCGCCGCCCGAGTGCCTCCTGCAACAGCTGCCGAATCTTCACTTCCACCCACGACCACATTATCACCCTTTACCTGAGCCGAACATCGGGGCTTCCCTAACGTCTGGACCGTGCTAACACGATGATCCATTAGGCTAGCTCCATGGTGCTACGACGATGAAAAGTGTAACCAGCATGACACACCATTGAAACAATATGCATGCGGCGAGCGCGTGCGCGAAACCTCGGCGTGATGGAAATCCTTATTTCTTGGTACTGTTCCTCGTCAACCACCCTAATAGGTGGCCCAGCAACAGATTCCAACGGTCTTGAGGGTTCCATCCAGTCCATCACGCCGTCTACAATTGATAGGCCGTTAGCCTTACACTTCCCGTTCCGGCACAAACACGAAAAGTTCTCCTGGCTGGCAATTGAAGTAGTTGCACAGCCGGTCGATGACCGACATGCCCACCATCCCGGCCCGGTCGTTGCCCAATCGGGATAGGACCGTTTTGGCAATGATAACCAAACTCGCCCTGCTCCAGATCCCGGGGCGCCAGCCACCTCGAGCTCAGGCGAGCCACCTACGGCTGCGGGAACGGGCAACACCGGAACCTCCTTTGGTTCAGGTAAATCGTCCATGAAGTTGTCCGAATATTTTGATGGATCGAGTGCTCGTCGTTCTAGCTCCAAACAAGGCAAGGAGCCACGGTCCGGGCCACTGGGATAGTCCCATACGCCCCAATAAAAGATCCGAAGCCAATTCAGGTGTGGGAGCAACCAGCCAAGGTCGGAATGAGAGGACCTGGCAATTGTTCCCCTCACCCCAGTTCCCATGCCGGCCCGTCAGCCTGGTCGGGCTCTGAATCCCGGACACTGCGCATTCGTCTGACAAGTGGATGCACTCCCTGGGGATTTGATCCAAGGGGACCCAGGTCGTCCATAGGCAAGCAAGGCGATGCGGAGCCTCTTTTCGGAATTGCTGTTCACAAGGAGGACTGAACATGGAAATCACAAGCTTTTTATCTGGCAAGAGCTTCATGAGAGACCAGCGAGGAATCACCGGCCTTGAGACGGCCATCGTTCTCATTGCCTTCGTGGTGGTCGCCTCGGTATTCGCCTTCGCGGTTTTGAGCACCGGTCTGCTCAGCTCCGAAAAGAGCAAGGAAACGGTTCTCGGTGGCCTGGCGGAAACCTCGTCCACCATAAGCATACGCGGTGACATCATCGCCACCGCCAACACAAATAAAACCGCTATTGACTCCATCACGTTCACCTTGAGCAGCGCCGCCCAGGCGTCCGATCCCGTGGACCTTTCCACCGACGGCGTGGTGGTTATCTGGACGACGACGCGGCCATCAACTGCACAGGCAGTGGCTCCCCCAGCTGCTCGTGGTCCACCAAATGGATCATCGGCACCAAAGACTTGTTGGACCCGGGGGAGCAGGTCGACATGACCGTGACTCTCACGCTACTGAGTGCGCTGGTTAAGGGTAAGGAGTTCACCATCCAGGTCAAACCAAACAAGGGCGCCGTGGTGATTGTGAATAGGACCATACCGGGGGAAATCAAAAAGATCATGTCCCTGAATTAGACCCGCCGTCTTTGTCCTGCCGCCTCCGGGCGAAGACGTTCTTGTAGCCCCGGCCTCTCGAGGCCGGGGCTTTTTCTTATCACCAAGCCTGCTGGCCGCCTCTAGGACGACCTAGTAAGTCACCCGTAAAACAGCGCAGCTACCGGTTGGTGGGTCAATGCTAATATGAGATTCTTCAGGGTAAGCAAAACGGGAATGGCCACACCAGGGAGCTATGGTAGCGGAACGGGAAACTATGCAGACCGCGATGAACGCCAAGATGGTGGACAAAACATCACGGCTGTGTCCGCCAACGACGACAATACTGGGAGCCTCGGTGTAGATACGTGGACGGCGCTGCCAGAGGGCCCTGATGTGACGTCGTTGGATGGCGTCTTCGGAAAGACCACGACCAGGTTCTATTACTGTTGGAATAGCAAGGGTAATGTCTGTGCACAAAACTAAAAGGACGGCGTGAGGGCCGAGTTCTAAGACGCAGAAAAACAACGCCCCTGTAAATCCCCCTGGACCCTAGCTAGGCGCCTCAACCAATGAAGGACTAACCTAAGAGATGCCAATTGGTCCCACCGCACCGTGACCACCGGCCCGGTGTCCAGGACAACATGCTAGCCAGGTGCACTCTGATCCGCGCAGTCCACGGTGCGTTGGAACACCGCGCTGTCCACAACCCCCGTACATCCCCGGTAGCGTCCTGAGATGATAGTTACCGGGTCCCCGCAGTCTAAGCGGGAGAAGTCATTCGGAGTACGGTATCCATTGGTCACACCGCCTGGCAACGGGAAGGTGATCCTGCTATGTTACTAGCCGATTCGCCGGGCGGGGTTCCTCTATCGACTTCCCCCATTGATTTCCCCGGCGGTCTCCAGACGCACGATGATGGTGCAGTGACTGGGCACCTGGAATGTACCGCCTCTGAAAACCCGCTTCAGCGGGGCTTCCACCCGTTTGACCGAGACACCCCGAAATTTCACGGCCTCCGTACGATCCGAGGCTTCAACGCTTGTGTCTGCCTTCTGGGATATACTTCGCCTGCGGGCTATTGTCAGCAACACTTGCTTATTGGGCCGAATCAACGCTCACACGGTGAGCCACGAGATAATGGAATCACGAGGATTCAGCAATTGCAGATTCATACGGCTTACCGCCTGACATTGCCTAGGCGTGTTCTGAACCGCATCGTGCGGCTCTGGATTCGCCTTGGGCTACCACCCCGCAAATACCACGTCCTCACAGTCAAAGGCCGCCGCAGCGGGAGGTCCCATTCTACTCCCGTGTCTGTAGTGGTGGTTAACGGGAAACGATGGCTGGTTGCGCCCTATGGACCCAGAAATTGGGTCAAGAACGCCAGGGCCGCAGGGCAGGTCAGGTTGAGCAGGGGTGCCCATTCGGAAGTGCTAACTGTTGAGGAAGAACACGACCCAACGCGATGCGGTCCAGTCCTCAAACTGTACTTCGATCAAGAACCCATTACCCGGCGCTTCTTTGATGCTAAGCCGGGTGCGCCCATCGAAGCCTTCGCTGCAGAGGCCCACCGCCACCCAGTTTTCCGGGTATTGAAGCCCGATCGGTAGACCGAGCTACAATGTTAATCCCTTCGTGTTGCCGGTGTTGTGGCCAGGCCCAGACTCGGTGTCAAACTATCCCCAAACCAACGGGAACCATGGCTGGCGAGACTCGGAAATCCTTTCCCCAAACGCATTGTTGACCGCGTCTTCGGTCTGGTCTACGTGGAAATATGATTTCGGACCGTGGCTCCGATGTGCTGGGCGTGTTATCCCTTGGCCAGCGAGCAATTAGTTCGGAAACAGAATTGGAAGTTGTCGATATGCGGCTTTTCGCGACCTTCGAAGGTGCAAGCCACGGAAGAAGGATTCGGCAGATTAAATGAATGAAAGTCTGAAGGGTTGATCGCTTATTGCCTCCCGGAACTTCCGCGCATTGCGTTCCTGATTGAACGCTCCAGCTGAGCGCGATCAAACCCCAAATCCACCGCGCGGTCAATGTCTTCCTGGGACTTCGCCGCCCGGCCCAGCTTGGCGTAGACCAAGGCTCTGACGACGTAGCCCTGTGCCAACTTGGGGTCTGACTGGAGCGCCTGATCCAGATCAAGAATGGCGTCCCGATATCGTCCCAACGCGGCATAGGCTCTCCCGCGCAGGAACAGCGCCTGGGTGGACTCCTTCATCGCCAGAGACTCGTGCAACGGTTGCAGGGCGGCTTGGGGTTGTCCGTTTTGTATATAGGCGTCGGCCAGTCTAATTCGCAGTTGCCAGCTTGACGGGACCATCTCCAGGACCTGCCGGTATTGCTCAACCGAGTCTTCGTATCGTTTAAATCTGAAGGCTGAATTGGCGAGCGCCTGGCGAGAACGGTAGTAAAAAGGGCTTTGTTGCGACCCGGTGAGATGACTCTGGTAAGACCTGGTGGCCAAACATGCTCGATATTCCAAGTCCCGCTGTAGGCTGCAGCCCTCCTCGGGAGTTGCCTCTGGGTTTTCCAAATAGGCTGAATACAAGTCGGCCCGCCAGATGTAGTAAACAGGGACATCGGGCGCCAGCTCGATTGCCCTATCGAGGGCGGCCAACGTCGATTGACCATCCCCCGAGCCAATGTGCTCCACGGCCTCGCTTATCTTCATGGCTGCCCGGGGATAGTTGACTGCCTTCACCCAAGTCAGCATGGTAATGCCTGCCACCAACCAGGTCACCAACGCTAACCTCCAGAGCCAATCTCTGGATAGCGCTGCGGAGGGTCGCTGAGCCTGAAGTTGTTCTTCCCCAGGGGCGTCCCCAGCTGTGGCAAGAGATGGTGTTGCCGCTGCCGGCGCCCGCATTACCGTGGACATTGCCGCCAATGTGCCAAATAATACCCATAATACGGTCAAATCCGAGACACGGGCGACGCCGACCATCATTTCCAAGAAACGGCCTACCAATACTGCCAGCAATCCGGCCAACACGAGCTTGTACTCCTCGGGACACCCACTCCGAGTACGCCAGAGCATTCGGCCACCGATCAAGAAAGCGGTCCCGAAAATGCCCAGCGCGCTAATCAGGCCAAGAAGACCTTGCTCTACGGTTTGGTGGATAAAGAAATTGTGCGCGTGGTCCGGCTCTAACGGCCGCAGGTCTTCGCCCTCGTTGGGGCTCTGTAAGAGGTAGGTGAATCGAAACAGGTCCGGGCCATATCCAACGATGGGGCGTAGCCACGGAACGTTGAGGCTGTCGAACTCGAACCAAGGGTGATCCCGAATGAGCCGCCATGACACCTTCCAGTGGGTGCCTCGGCCTCCTGCAAAACCGCTGGATACCTCCGCCTTTACCGAGGCGAGCCGCTGTGCAGAGCTAAGATCTAAGGCAAACGTTTTTGATAATCCACTGGCATCTGCAGCGGTCGTACTTGGAGCCACAGTGACCATTGATCCACCACCGCCAGAAGTTGGAGGGATGCTGGCACTGGCATCTCCCGTGATGGCGCTTGGCCCCTCGCTGACCGTTTGTCCCCCATCTTTGAATCCCATTTCGAAAACTCGCGCGACCGTCTGCCATTGGAGCACGATGAAGACCATCACGCCGGCCAGTAGAAGAACCGCAACAGACCTAACCATGGTCCTGAGGCCAACAAAAACCGCCACCAGGCCAACAAAGACCACTAAAGCAAGAATGGCGCCCAGCCAGGGCCCGCGGCTAAAGGTATAGTTCAGCCCCAGAACCTGGATGGCTAGCACCAACCCAAAAATTGCCACAACACCCGCAGTCGCGGGCCATCGGTACATCCAATTTTGGGTCGTGCGGTTACCTAGCTTGGCCACTGAAACTAGCGCGGCCGCCAAGGAAATGGGGATTGCCATCATCATGACAGCCGCTGCGAATATCCTGTTGCCCATGAAAGAGGTGACTCCTCCCCCAGTGATCTCTCTCAAATCCAAGAAATCGTGGCCGAATTGTTGCAATATCGCGTAACCGCTGACCAACAGGCCCATCGTCAGTATGGCTGTGAGGAGTCGCCACAATTGAGGCCGAGATTTAAGATGGGTGGCGATTACCGCATAGAGCAGCACATAAGCCATGATAGTGTAGGCTGAGTACCCGTCTTGACCAGGTATTTCCCCCCACATGCTGACCCGAAACGACCCCGATAGCGCCGTGCTCAAAAGGGTGGTTGCCAGGAAGAAACCCACAGCCAACGACAGCCATCGGGCGGGCTGGCCCTGGATCCAATTTCGGAGCCTGGCGGGCCAGGTCGGCGGCCACAGCCAGGTGTTTCTGAGATTTGAGGGGCGGTTGAAAGAAAATCGGCTCTGTATTCCCCATTCGATGAGCCAGAGCGCGGCCATCAGCCCGGTCAGAGTGCGCAGAAGGGCGATCTTGGGAACCTCGAAATAGGCGATGACGGTCTCCGAGTAGATCTGATCCCGGCCTAGGAAAGCTACGGGCACTAGGACCACGGTCAGGAGCCACAGGCCTTCCATGCCCCACCCTGGCCAGCCGGAGATACGTTGCGACATGCTAATTGGAGTTGTGCCTACCATTGTCATGAGCGATTCTGTCGTGCGCTGGATATATAATCAAGGAAATTCATCGTGGCCATTTTACCAATCCCATGCGATTGGTTGGATATCCCAACGCCGGTCCGCTAAATTTAAGCAGTTACTGTGAAGTCTAAGCCTGTTAGGGCCGCTCCCCAATAACCTGTCCAGCTGAAATGTTGGGGTCCCTTGGGACGATGGGCTCCGAGGTGAAGCAGAGCCGGTAACAATATGACGGAGTGGCCCCGGGCTTCCAAATGGATTTTTGGAACATGGTTATTACTGCTTGTCCGGCCCTTGGCGCCCGGCAAAACACGCCCATTCATAATCGGTGGCCTGGCAAAAGTGCCCGGCGGGCTGCAATGGGCGATCTAACCGGACATATCGCCGTACCTGGAGGCTTCGTTGAAGCAGCGAACTCGTTGGACCAGTTATTCATTCCCACGCGCGGTCCCAACGGATTGGAGCACCACGGAGTTTATACCCATAGAGAAGCAGAGGAGGCTATCGGTCTTGGACAAGGAGTCTTGGATTTTTGAGCGCGGTATCTTCCTTGATGCCTCGGCCAGACAACAGGCTCCAGAGAAGCACGTTGCCGGCTGGTGGCTTAACCGGACCCAGCCATCCTATGCGGTGCTCGAGCATGTTGGTTCGGGTTCACCGAAATAGCGGATGATCCTACCAGCCCCAAAGACCTTCGCTGTTGCCTCTTTCGGGGACCGATATCAGCGATAGATCACTGGTTCGACAATACCAGCGGCTGACAATGCTAACTGAATTATTAGTCCAAGTCCGCCGCCAACGACAGCACCAAGCACAAAAGCGGCTACCACGATTGGCCACAACGGCCTCGGCCCAACCCTACCCCGAAGGCACTGGACGATCGTGGCAGCGCCGGTAACAAGGCCCCCTATAGCCGCTCCAATTTCTAAAGGAGTCATGGGGCCCGCCCAGACTTTGGCACAATCTATTTACTTTGAAACAGACCCGATCGGTATCTTGACGCCAAAGCTTGAAAGAAATGACCTCTAGGCGGCACGGCGGCGCAGTATCAACAACACCCCCGATCCCGCCAAAAGGGTCACGCCACCTAAAATCAGAGCCATCCTGGGAATAGCCGTCACCGAAGGATCTCCCGGTGCCGGCAAAGAGGCCGTGGGTGTGATCGTTGGTGTGGCGGTTGGGAAAGGAACCGGGTCTTTGAAGTTGAGATTATGAGTGAATATTTGAGTCGCGCCTTCGAAATCTACCACTTCATCCGCCTGTATGCGTCCAAATTCATTGGACAAATAGAAGAGGATAGGATGCCCCACCAGAGCCCGGTCCGGTGGAGAGACCACCAACTGATTGTACATGCCTCCTTGGCTGATCCTCACGGGGACGCTCAGGTAAACTTCGCAGTTGTCTATGCAAGCATAAAGCTGCATGCCGCGAAGAGCCAACTGGCCTTGAACCACTACCTGACCGGAGAAAGAGTCGGGGCCGAAAGGCTGGGGCGGTTTCGCCTGGCTGGGACCTGCGCCCAACATGGGCAAAACAGCCAGTGAAATAATCAAAATCGTAACCAGGGACGCAAGCTTCCTTCCCACCACCACACCTCCTGGAGTTCAACGCAGGGTCGAGCATTCAACAATTAACCGCTTCACCAGCTTATATCGTGAAACCTGACTCGCAACTTTGCAACGGTTGTGGATGGCGGCTTAGACCATTTTCAGTTGAATAGATGTTAGCGGGGGAGCGCCAAGGCCATGCCGTGGTCGAATTGGGTGCCGGTCCTAACGTGCTCACGCCGCGTTTGCCCGATGGCCACAAGAAACTATCTACGTATGACGGCTATCACCTTGTTAATCTCCCGCCCATCACGAGCGGTGGCCTTCACGTTGATGACGTTTGGACCAGGCACCAAGGCGATCTCGGTGGAGAAGATCCCCAGCAAAGGGTCCACCGGAATACCCACGCCGTTGACTTGCACCTCCGATTCTGGATTCGTGCGCCCAACCAGCCTAACGCTGGAGTCAAAAACCCGGCTCTGGTCTGCAGGTTCAGTGACGAGGAGTGTGAATGGCTGGGGAGGCAGCGCCAACGAGATCACGGTCAACTCCGTTTCCTCCTGGTTTCCCTGGGAATCGGTGGCCTTGACTCGGATCAAGTTTCTGCCTGGCTCCAAAAAGGCCTCGGCTTGGAACCCGCCGTCTTCTAGTATCTTCACGATCCTATCGTTTATCGTCACGGTAGCGCCGGGGCTGGTGAGGCCTACGACCACCACGGCGTTACTTGGCACTTCGCTATTGTCGACGGGATGCCACACCCGCAGGAGCAGCGGCTTTTGCGGCTCGGCCGTGGACGGGGGAGTGGGCGGCGGATTTGGCGCTGGGGTGGGCGTGGGTGTAGCGGTAGGCTCAGGTGTTGGCGGTGGTAGGGCGGTTGGCGTAGGTGGGGGTGTGGCAGTCGGGGTG
>JADFFS010000083.1 GCA_022568195.1 Chloroflexota bacterium
ATTCCCAGAAGCTGAGCCAGGCCCAGCAAACCAAAGCCAGGGCGGAAGTCGCGCTGGACCGAGCCAGCGACGCTCTGGAGGACTTGGACGTAACCCATGCCCAGGAGTTGACCAAGGCGCTCCAAGCCCAGGCCCAAGCCGAGGTAGCTCTGGACAACGCCAGAGACGCCCTGGCTCAGTTTGAGATATCTTACGCTCAGGAACTTGCTGCGCAGCGCCAGGCCACAGCGCAAGCCGGGCTCGCCTTGGACGATGCACGGGATAACCTGGAAGACTTCGATGTAGACCACGCTCAGGCCCTGGCCAAGGCCCGGGAAGCCAAGGCTAAAGCCGATGTGACTCTGGATCAGGCCCAGCAGGCGTTGGATGAATTCGCTCCGGACCACACTCAAGAGGTCGCCGTTGCCCGAGAGGTCAGGGCCAAGGCCGAGGTAGCGCGGGATACCGCCGAGGAAAACCTGGCCAATTTCGACATCGATTTTGCTCAAAGGTTGGCCAAGGCCCGGGAGACCGAGACCAAGGCGAAGGTCGCCTTGAAAGCGTCACAAGATAAGCTGAAGGACCTGCAATTTGCCATCAACTCCAGCCGTCCCATCGACGAGGATTCGGACAACGACACCAAAAACCTGCGTGCGGCGGAGGCGCTGGCCCAGTCTGATTTGGACAAGGCGGCCGACTCCCTTGCCAAACTAATTGAGAGCGGCGACCAGTTCACTTTGGATCAACTGGAAGCGCAGGCGGCTTTGGCCCGGGCCAAGCTGGACACTGCCACGCAGGCTTTGCTCGACCTGCAGGAGGGCAAAGGCACCCTCAAACGCCAGCGGTTGTCGTCAGCCCTGGACGTCGCTGAGTCCGATGCCGCCAAAAAACTGGAAGCTTTGAAGCGGCTGGAAGAAGGCGCGGACCCGATAGAGCGCATCCGGCTTCTGGCTGCCTTGGACCTGGCCCAAGCCGACTTGGACAAAGAACGAGACGATTTGGCCGACCTGGCCGATCTGGAGGACGGCCCTGACCCGCTGAAGCGTCAACAGTTGAAGACGGCGGCGGCTGTGGCCGAAGCCGACTTTCGGGCGGCATCGGAGTCGGTGGCGGACATCCTGACACGAGCCGATCCTGAAGCGGCGCAACGCCAGGCCAACGTAGTAGCGGCCGCCGTGTCTCGCTCGTCTGAGGTGGCCCAGTCCAGTGCGGGCACTCAGGGTGAAGCGTTGGCCGACGCTCAGGTAGAGTTGGCCACTGCACAGGACGCCTTGGGGGCGCTGGCCGCCGGGACTGACCCGCTGGAGGTTTACTTAAAGGCGTCCCAGGTGACCAAGGCGTTAGCAGACTTGAGGGAAGCAGAGAAGGACCTGGCTGAATTGCTGGACGGCCTGGACCCTCTGGACCTCGACCTCGAACGGCAGAAGATGGAACTGGCCCGAGCCAACCTGGCTCAAGCGGAAGAGGATCTGGACGACTTGACCACGAACATCGACCCTCTACAGATCCAGCTCAGGCAAGCCCAGGTTAGGCAAGCCCAAGCCAGCCTGCATAAGGCGGAGACCCACCTCTCGGCAATTCGCGACCAGATTCCTTTGGAAGTAGCTCTCCGTGAGGCCGAAGTGCTTCTGGCCGAAGAGACCTCAAGGGACGCGCTGGAAGACTTCCAAGGGGCCACCATCCGGGCTCCCTTTGACGGCATCGTCTCCTTGGTCAACGTCGACCCGGATGACCAGGTGGACGAAAACTCCCGGGTCATCGAGCTGGTGGACCCCTCGGTGGTTGAGGTAGCCGGCTTGGTGAACGCCGCCGACGTAAGCCGGGTGGCTAACGGAGCCACAGCCAAAGTGACCATAGGTTCTCTGGCGGGCCGGGTGTTAAGCGGAAAAGTGATAGCCGTGTCTACATCCCCCAGGACCGAGCGAGGGGTGGTAAGCTACCCTGTGAAAATCCGGGTGGAGATACCCGACGGCGTACAGATTCCCATCGGCCTCAGCAGCATCACCGTGGTGGTAACTCATCAGGAGAAGGGCGTGCTGCTGGTGCCCCGAAACGCGGTCCAAAGTGGGGATGGCAAGCCGGTGGTCTTGGTTTTCCAAGACGGCGCCATCCAGCGCAGACCCGTGGTTTTGGGCAATGGCAACGACGAATGGGTGGCTGTCTTGGACGGGTTGGAGGCCGGCGAAAGGGTAGTGGTGTAGACGGGTGGGGGTGGGTATAATTACCTCGGTTGCACGATTCGCTCCGCACAGGAGGACAGATCATGAGGCTCGGCGGCGTAGCTTCCCCTTCCCATATGACCGTATTTCAGGGATTGGAAACCCTATTCAAGCGAAAGGGTATCGATATCGACTGGGTCTTGTATTCGGACTACGACTCCATGATCGACGATTTCGTGGAAGGCAAAATCGACCTGGCTTGGAACGGCCCTCTGGGTTACGTCAAGATACAGAGCCGGCTGGATCAGCCCTGCCAGGTGATTGCCATGCGTGACGTGGATATCAACTTCACGACCTGCTTCATTACCCGGCCGGATTCGGACATCATCACGGTGGAAGACCTGAAGGGGCGGAGCTTCGCCTTCGGTAGCCGGTCCTCCGAGCAAGCCGGGCTGCTGCCCTACTACTTCCTCAAGCAGGTGGGCATCGACCCCCGGAAGGACCTGGCCCTGTCCACCTTTTTTGAGGACCGAAAGCCAGGCACCTTAACCGGCGAGCGGGACGTGATCGAAAGGGTTCGCAGCGGTGAGTACGACGCCGGTTCCGTCGCCCAGCGGACTCTCCAAACGCTGTCGGAAAATGGAACTCTGCAGCAGGATAGTGTACGCACGTTCTGGACCAGTCCCGGCTACAGCCACTGCTGCTTTACCGCCCAGAGGGAGATGGACCCCAACGTATCCCGCGAGATTGAGCAGGCCTTCTTGTCCGTGGACTACTCCGACCCCTTGGGCAAGGAGGTTCTGGACGCCGAAGGATGCAAGTCCTTCGTGCCCGGGATCTCCGAAGGTTGGGAAATGCTGAGCAAAGCGGCGGAGGAAGAAGGGCTCATCTAAACTGCGTCATCGGGCCAGAGGCATCGGAGCTGGCCTACTCATTCGGGCTCGGTTGGGCTATCGGGAGCGTTCTGAATAATGTCGTCCAGGTTCCGCTCCAATGCCGGGTCCAATTCCATCGGGTCCAAAAACGGACTGTACCGGTAATCCGCCCTAGCTCGCTCGATTATCTCTTTGGCCTGAGGATTCGACGAGCTAATCCTTTCCAGGGTCTCCTGCATTTCCCGGCACTCGGTATCGGCCAGGGTCATAAGCTCGGCCAAGTCTATGTCCAAATTAAACATTGACTTAAGCCTGCGCATTATGTCGTAGAAGGACCGGTGGTCTCGTGTGATGCCCACCGGCTGGTTGCTGGAAGTCAAGAAGGGAAACATGGGCGCCATGGCTCCCAAACGGAACATATTCAGGTCGGGATGCAGTTCGTGGGCCATGGTAATCAGCGCCATGCCCACCGTCGGCCCGTTCCTGCCCTGGCTGCCGTAGCTGGAAAAGCTGAGACCGTACTTCTCCAACTCCTGTTTCATGTGGGGCTGACTATAGACACAGTTGACGCTCCTCTCCATGTCGGGAGGGGCGGCGCCGTTGTAGCCCTCAACGGCTACGGTTTCCCGAACGCCCAACCCTTTCACCGCAGCGAAAAAGGCCTCACCGTAGATGTCTATCCGAAACCAGGGCTCTTCTCCACGAAATATTATTAGTCCATTCCCAGCATCGTAAAAGATGTTCTCCCGGTGCATCTCTTTGACCGGAAGACCGTCCTCGTAGGCCACCCGCGGCCTGTAGGTGTCGTGGGTTCCCGGCACTTGAAAGGGGTAGCACATTTTGGAAACTTCCGGGCTCATTTCACCGATCTGCTTGGCGTTCGACCGGCGCACCAGATAGCGGGTGAGACCGCCGGAGATCTCCCCTCCGTCGGACCATTGCCGCCGCCAACCGGCAATCATGTGAGTGGCTATCGGTTTCTCGTGGAGAATCACCAATTCATTGGCCATGGTTCTCTCTCCCACCTCCACCGGATTCGCTCGCTTCAGGCCGTGTTCATATTTTATCATCCCGCGGGGAAAGACGCAGTCCTGTGTAGCATAGAGGATACTGTCCGGAAAATGAGCAACCGGGGGAAACAAACCCAGGGGCCGCCGGAACTTGGGCCCGGCGGCCCCTGGATTCGTAGAAGGCGCGGTAAAAACCGCTCTGGCGCCAGCTCTATTCGGTGGACCACCCAGCAAGCGAGGTTGCCGAGGGGCTGTTAAGCCCAGGCGGGCGCTACTCCTGTCCCTCCGTGGCGGCTGCCACCGGTTCCTTATGGTTGGTGTCCTCCAAGCGGTCCACGACCTGTGCCCAAACCGAGCGCACATGGTCCAGCCAGGCCGTTTTGTAGGTGATGGCTGGGGCGCCTTCACATCCAGCGTTGGCTTCCCCCATAACCTGCTTCATGTCCCGAAATGCCGAGCGGGGCAACTTGTACTTTTCCATGTTGGACGATTCTGACGCCTCGGCGACGTTTTTGAACTCCACATAGGATACAGTGTTCAGCCAGGCCAACGCGTTTTGCCTGCCCACCTCCTCGAATTGGACCCCAGAAGCGTCTTTCTCCTCCCGCAGACGCACCACCAAGCTGTCCAGGTCTAGGACGTCTCCTTCCCGCCTGGCGGCGCGCTCAAAGGCACTGATCCGTTGCTCCAGGGCTTCGCGGCACAACCTGGAAATGTTTATGCTGTCTTTGATGGGCTCCAGGCGCTTCATTAATTTGTCCGGGATGCTTATGCTGATCCGTGCCATACGTCACACTCCTTTTATATGTATCTTATAAATAGTCTATATGATAAAATATTATGTGTCAATAATTGTAAACATATAAATCGATGCATGCGCATATACGGGAATAATGGCGGTGAATTGCCGCCTCCGAGGAGCTAGGACTACCCTGTGGATTCTGGGGAGGGGGGGCGGGCGACCCCTTGCATGATGAGTGGGGCTCGCCCGCTAAACAGACAAGACTATCCCTGGTTCTTCTTCTCGTCCAGGGCGTCCAAAATCGCCCCTGGGCTCATGGGCAGCTTGGTGAGACGGACTCCCACAGCGTGGTAAATCGCGTTGGACATAGCTGCCAGTGGCGGAATGATTGGCGCTTCACCAACGCCACGAAGGCCGAAGGGATGGCGTGGGTTGGGAACTTCGGTGATAACGGTATCGATCATGGGCACATCCAAGATGGTGGGCATGCGATAGTCCAAAAAGCTGGAGTTCATCATGGTGCCGTCTGGGTTGTAAAAATACTCCTCGTTCAGGGCCCAGCCGATGCCCTGGACAGTGCCGCCCTGCATTTGCCCCTCCACGTAGCTGGGATGCACGGCTTTTCCAGAGTCGATAAAAGCCGTGCAGCGCAAGACATCGACCTTGCCGGTTTCGGGGTCCACCCGTACGTCGATGATATTGCCGGCGATAATCGGGCCGACCCCCGTGGAATTGACGCCGACGGAGCAAGTGATGGGGCCGCCGGTACGCATGAGCCTGCCGGACAATTCTTTGAAGGTCAACCGGTCGTCGGGATTCCGAGTGCAGATAAACGTGCCGTCTTGGAATTCCACGTCTTCCGGCTGAACCTCCCAGATCAAAGCTGCCCGAGCAGCCATCTGGCGCTTAACCTCTTCCGACGCGGCAATGGCGGCCAGTCCGGTGTCGAAGGCAGTGCGGCTGCCCCCGGTGGTGGCGGTGTAGCCGATGGCGTCGGTGTCCACCACGGTAGGCCACACGTCCTCGGCCCTCAGTCCCAACACCTCGGCAGCCTGCATGGCCACGGCTGTGCGGGTACCACCGATGTCCACCGAGCCGGTTATAAGGTTAATGGTGCCGTTATTGTTCACGTTGATAGTGGCCGACGAGGACTGGCCTCCTTGCCAGCGGAAGCCCACGGCCATGCCCCGCCCGGTGTTGGGTCCCTCCAGAGGAGCGCTGTAATGGGGATGGGCCATCATAGCCTCTTCCATCTCCCGGCAGCCAAACACGGCGTGAGGGACCCCGGTGGGCATCCGGTCGCCTTCTTTGACAGCGTTCTTCAGCCTGAATTCCATGGAATCCATACCCAGCTTTTCGGCCAGCTCGTCGATGACGGACTCGACGGCGAAGCAGCCCTGGGGTTGGCCCGGCGCGCGGTAGGCTTGCACTTTCTGCTTGTTGCAAACAATGTCATATCCGTCCACCAGAAGATTCTCTATGTTGTAGGGCCCTGTGGCGCACAGTGTTCCGCCGCCCACCGGAGACCCTGGGTAGGCGCCAGCTTCGTAGGCCATGTATAGCTGGGCCGCGGTGATTTTCCCGTTTTTATTCGCCCCTATCTTGCAACGTATGTGGGTGCCGGAGGTAGGTCCGGTGCCCTCGAACACCTCTTTGCGGTCCATGACTATCTTGACCGGCCGGCCGGTCTTCCGAGCCAGGACAGCGACAACGGGTTCCAAGTAAGTAGTGATCTTGGCGCCGAACCCGCCACCGATCTCGGTCGGTACAACCTTGACCGCAGACTCGGGTATGCCCAGCATGGCGGCGCTGGAAGAGCGGATAGCGAAGGCCCCTTGAGTACAGGTCCAAATGGTGACCCGGCCATCGGTTGCCCAAACAGCGGTGGCGGCATGGGGCTCGATGTAACCTTGGTGCACCGTCTGGGTTTCGAACTCCCGCTCCACGATTATGTCGGCCTCGGCGAACCCCTTTTCTATGTCGCCCAGCTTGTGCTGAATGTGGCCCGCCACGTTGCTCTGAACACCGGTATCATCCCCTCTGCCGAACCGCTCCACTTTGAACATAGTGGTCAAGTTTTCGTGGAGCAGGGGCGCATCGGGCTTGAGGGCGTCGTGGAGGGTGAGGACCGTGGGAAGAACTTCGTAGTCCACCTCGATCAGGCCCACGGCTTGTTCCGCGATGTGCGGGTTGGCCGCCGCCACCGCCGCCAGAGCGTGGCCTTTGTACAATACCTTGTCGTGGGCCATCACGTGCTCCGCCATCAAGCGGATGTTGCCCTGGGTCTCCGCCAGGTCCATGATCTGGTCTTCAATAATGGGAAAGTCCTTGGAGGTAGCAACAGCAAACACCCCAGGCAGGGCCTCGGCTTTGCTGGTATCAATGGACCGGATGCGGGCATGAGCATGGGCGCTGCGCAGGATCTTGCCGTGCAGCATCCCCGACAGTTGAGTATCCGCACCGTACTTCGCCGCGCCGGTCACCTTCTCCAAACCGTCGTGGCGGATGGGCCTGGTGCCAATTACCTTGTACTGGGGTAGCGCCTCGCTATTTTGGTTTAATGTGGTTGTCACACAGCCTCCTCTGCGGGCTGAATATATCTTGGTCAACCGGCGGCGATTATTGGGCCGGCACGGGGAATCTATTCTTGATGCGCTGCGGTGTCAAGTATAGGTAGGCTGCGCCCTGGACTGTCAGCCCCGGCAACGGTCCCCGCCAGGGGCAAAACCGGGTCATTTCGCCGGCAGGTTATGTTAACGTAATTCGTAGCATTTCAACCGATGTTCGACGCAGCACAGCATTGGTTCAGGACAACACTAATTCACTGTTTCACCAGGTGTTGGAAGGCGAAACAGGTACAAAGGGTTGACAACCTATAAAATCCGAATTACACTCATGTTTAACCGATGTCGTTGCAAGAATAGTTCACACTTGTCATAATTCTTTCGTTCCGGTGACCAAATCCAGGAACCTGGACTCGGCGCACCCGCGACACGCGGAAAGGAGCCTTGATGGCGAAAATTGATAATGAGTTGAACGATCCGGGGGTGGGCCCGCAGGACGAGAGTTCCTCTGTCGACCAAGGGAAGCAAACGCTGTTGCTCCAGCTTGCTGAGCGCACCGTCCTACAAGCCGAGGCTCTGGCCCAGGAGATAACCGACCGGGCCAAACGAGCCAGTGAATCCGAAGGGATCAAGATTCTGGAGCGGTCCAACGCCGAGGCCAAAGATGAGGCCAGGCAGATTATCGAAGAGGCCAAGGACGAATCCCGTCGGATTATCAATGAGGCCAAGAAAAGCCGCGCCGACATCCTGTCCGAGACAAAGGTCGAGGCCGAGTCCGATGGGCTCAAGATCTTGGAACAAGCTCAGGAAAAGCAGAAGGCCATCCTAGCCAGCGCCAACGCCGAGAAAGAATCTATCCTAGGACAGGCCCACAAGGACGAGCAGGAGATCTCAGCAAGGGCCCGCGCCGGAGAGCAAGAGATAATCAATAAAGCCCAGTCCGAGGCTCAAACCCTGGTCGACGCCTCAAAGGCCGGCGTAGAGAGCATTGAGTCCAATGCGACCACGCGGGCTGAATTCATGATCTGGCAAATGAGCCAAAATGCGGCGGACGAAATAAAACGGGCGGTCCTGCAAATTTGCAACAACCTGCTGCCCGAGCTCAATGCTATCGGCACCCAGCAACTGGAAAAGTTCGCTCCTGACCCCAAGGACAGGGGCGTAACTGTCGACGCCGATTTGTTGGCGCAAATTGGTTTGGCCAACAACACCGCAGAGGATCGACTTCTCAAGGCTTCCACCGAGCCGCAGAATGATCAGACGCCTACGGGAACCAATCCCTCGCAGGGACAGACCACGGACAAGCCATCCGGTAGGAGCAGAGCGGCATCTCCAGCCCGATCTCGCAAAACGTCCTAGGGTGTCCGCTGGAGAGAGTCTTCTGACTTTGGTGTTTGCATCGTAAAATCGGCTGGAAATCCTGCTAACCTGTCGCGTCCCAGTCCGGCGTCGCATTAGACCGGTTCAACGATTTCCAGTCTGCATCGCTGTTCGGGAGTCCGGTCATAGCAAAAAAGGTTAAAAACCTGTGGGGCAGGGAATTCGCCACGGTCCCTGATGGACTGTCGGAGGGAGATGTGTCCGCCTTCGTCGAGCAGCTTCTGGCCGAGCAGCGGGAAACCGAGAACCGGCTGGAGAACGTAGATGCACTACATGCCCTGGCCACCCGAACCGTGGAAGAGGCGCAGAAGCTGTCCCAAGACGCTGGCGACACCGCCGAGCAGATTGTCTCATCAGCCAATGTACGGGCACGCAAAATAATTGCCGCCGCCGAAGAGCGGGCAATCAACCTGGTCAAGGAAGCCAAGACCGCAGCCGGCCGCGAGGCCGCCAGCACCGCCATTTTGGCGGATCAGAGGGCGCGGGAGTTGGTCTTGGGGCCCCCAGCCCCGGCGGAAAAACTGAGGGGAAAAGCTAATCCCCGGACTAAAGGGTTTGGCGGCGTTGCCGGCGCCGCAGCCGCTCACCCGGGGGAACACTCCTCTGTAGCAAGCCAAGGCCGGCAAGGTCAGTCCGCCAACCACCCCGCTAACAGGTTTGGTCCAAACAGCGGCGCGGCTCCGCCGGCCAAAAAGGCCCGACCCACCTTCCGTTGGAAGAGCGTCCCCGGAGCCACCCGCTACGGCCTGTACGTTTGCGGCCCCCCGTACGGTAGGGATGACCTTGTCTTCATGCAAGAGGACATTACCGACACGTCTTTAACCATTCCCATCGACCTGGAACCTGGGATTACCTACCAGTGGACCATACGCCCGGGCAACACCAAGGGATGGGGGAAGCCGTTCCCCTTCCGGCAGTACACCACCTGAGCTTGTCGGCGACCCCGGGAATGAGCGCCGAAACCCCACGATCCTCAACCCAATGACCCTCCTGGCTCTGGATTTCCCTCCCCGGTCCTAGGCCCCGGTCCCACTCATTCATCCACCGGCTTCCCTGTAACGCGCTTCACCCCAAGCCTCAAATTTACTCTCTCAGCTCCGGTCTGCCCCTGTGCTACAATGCCCTGGGATTCGCTCCTGTACCCTGCAATCTCCGGGGAGGACGCCATGGCTCAGATGCCTGCCGGGCAAGCGATAATCGAGGCCCTCAGAGCCGAAGGCGTGGAATACGTCTTCGGATTGGTCGGCACCACCACCAACAGCATCGTCACCGAGATGTACGGGCGCACCGACATCCAGTTCGTCGACACCAGGCACGAAGAGGGCGCTGCCTTCATGGCCTACGGCTACGCCAAGGCCTCGGGGAAACCGGTGGCCTGCCTTACCACCTCGGGGCCAGGCACCATCAACCTGATCACCGGCATTTCCCTGGCCCAAAAGGGGCATGCCCCGGTGGTGGTCATTGCGGGAGACACGGCCCGGGACTATATAAACCGGGACGGCTCACAGGCGTTCGATCTGGTGGGACTGTTCAAGCCCATCACCAACATGGCGGTTCAAGTGAACAAGACCGAGCGCATCCCGGAGATGTTCCACGACGCCTTCCGCACCGCGCTTTCCGGCAAGAAGGGTCCGGTTTTGCTGGACATCCCCCGGGACCTGATGGAGGGCCAGACCGTGGAATGGGAAGGTCTGCCGCCGGAAGCTTACCGGGCGGTCAACAGCCGAGTGACGGGTGACGCCGACGCGGTGAAGCAAGCGGCCACGTTGCTGAGCCAGGCCCGGCGTCCCCTGCTGCTGGTGGGAGGCGGCGTCATCGACTCGGAAGCCAGCGACCAGGCCGTTGCCCTGGCCGAGCTGCTGGACATGGCCATGGTGCCCTCCTACGGCCACAACGACGCCGTGCCCAACAGCCACCGTCTATACGTCGGCCCGCCCGGCGGCCGGGGCGCGGGAGAGGCGGCGGAAGCCATCAATCAAGCCGACGTTATCCTGGCCCTGGGTACCCGCCTCACCCAGTCCACGACCTCGTGGAACTACAGCGTGGTCAACCCCCAGACCAAGATTATTCAGATCGACATCGACCCCCTGGAGATCGGGCACAACTATCCGGTGGCGGTGGGAATCGTCGGCGATGCCAAGGCAGTGGCGCAGCAACTGATTGACGCACTGCGCCGGGATTTCCCCGAGGGACGTTCGAATCCAGAGTGGCGAGCCCGGGTGGAGGAGTTGGCGGAAGCGCGCCGGGCCCGGCTGGACGCCGAGGTGGAGCTTACCGGTGATCCGATGATGCCCCAGCGGTTCTACACGGAGTTGGCCAAGGTAATGCCGCGGGACTGCATGGTGACCATCGACGCAGGAGTGGCGGCGGGCCTGGCCTATGACCGGATACATTTTGAAGTGCCCCGCACCATGTTTAACTACGCCGGCCAGGGCGGCTTGGGCATGGGCCTGTCCGTCGGGTTGGGGACCAAGCTGGGCCGGCCCGACAGACCGGCCATCAGTATCCAGGGCGACGGTGGGTTCCTATACACGTCCCAGGAGCTGAATACAGCGGTTCGTTGGGAAATACCGTTGGTGAGCATCGTGCTAAACAATAGCTGCCACGGGGCGGAAAAGGCGCAACAGCAGAAGTTCTACAACGAACGCTACATCGGCGTGGACCTGGTCAATCCCAGGTTCGACAAGCTGGCGGAGGTTTACGGGGCCAAGGGATATTACGTGGAACGCCCCGAGGACATTGGAGACGCGGTGACCGAAGCGTTGAGCCTCCAGGGACCCAGCGTGATCGAAATTCCCGTCGCCGAGTATTTCCCCGCAGCGGCGCCCTTGCCGGCCGGCTCAGGTGGCCGCTGAAGGGCCAATCGCTCCGCAATGCAAAGGAGACGAACGTGAGCAACATATACGACGAGCTGGGAGTCGCGCCGGTGCTCAATGCCCAGGGCAACCGTACCCTGCTAGGCGGGACTACGCCCTCGGCGGCCGTTCGGGCGATCATGGATGCGGCCGATGATTACTACGTGGACATGAGCGACCTGATGGACAACGTGGCCGAGAGGGTCTCAGACATGCTGGGTGTGGAGGCCGCGCTGGTTACTTCGGGCTGCTCCGCGGCTCTTGCGGTGGGCGCGGCGGCCTGCATGACCGGCAACGACCCCGACAAAATCGGCCAGATCCCTGACGTAACCGGCATGCCCCACGAGTTCATCATCCAGAAGCAGTTGCGGGTCAGGTACGACCGTTGCATGAGCATCCCCGGCGGCAAGCTGATCGAGGTGGGAGACACTGAAGAAACCCGGCCGGAGCACATAGAGGCCGCCATCGGCCCCAACACAGCGGGCATTCACTATCTGGCGCCGGGTGACCGGCTGCCCGGGGCTTTGCCTCTGGAAGAGGTCATTCGCATCGGCCACTCCCATAACATACCCATCGTCGTGGATGCTGCCGGCGAAGTCTACCCCACGGACAAGCTGAGCAAGTACGTGAAGATGGGCGCCGACCTGGTGGCTTACGGGGCCAAGTACTTTGGAGCGGTGAACTCCAGCGGGCTACTAACCGGGCGGAAGGACCTGATAGACGCTGCTCGCAGCCACAGCTTCATCGGGTTCGAGTCCGCCGATTCAAACGCCTTCGGCAGGCCGATGAAAATCGACCGCCAAGAGGTTGTAGCGGTGTACGCTGCCCTGCGGGAGTGGCTGTCTATGAACCACGAAGACCGGTTCGCCGGCTACGAAGTTCGGGTTGCTGACATGCGGGAAGAGCTAAGAGGGGTTTCCAACATCGAGCTATCCGATTACCCGGAGCGAGGACCGGTGGAAGGATTGTTGGTAAAGCTGGACGTAGCAAAACTGGGTAAAAACGCCGAAGACGTGGTAGCCGAGCTTCGGGCCGGAAACCCCAGCATATGGGTCCGCTCTCCATACGGCCGCCCGGATTACTATCCACCCGGCGCCGACTCCTTTGCGGTCCGGATGCAAACCCTGCGGGAAGGCGGTGAGCAAATCATCGCCCAGAGACTGATAGAAATCCTGGGCTCGTAGTACAGCGTAGAGTTGATTGTGATGGATTGGCCAGGCTTGACTACCTGTCATTCCGAGGAGCGCAGCGACGAGGAATCTGGGGTGCGGCTGTTCCACCCATCCCCAGATTCCACCCTACAGTCGGAATCTATCATGCCCAGATTGCATCCGGGCACCACGGCCCACGAAAATGGGCACCACCCTGTCACCCCGAGTCCTTCGCGGGAAGGACGAGGGATCTGGGGTGGCGGAGGAGACGCCCCGCCCCAGATACTTCGCCGCTGCGGCTGGCTCAGCATGACATTTTCGTACCAATGACATTGGTCGTCTTAATATTGGAATGGTACTAAGAGGACCGGCGATGGGCAACTTCAACGTGAAAGCCGGCGATGTCAAGATCGTCGCCTATCCGACATGAACTGCCCGTAGACGATCATCAAAGGGAGGCAATCATGAGCAAAGCCTGGGGTGGTGTCCTGGTCGTTACCGGCTTTATTGCCTGCCCCTGCCACCTGGTCATAACCCTACCCATTGTTATCGGCCTGATGGCAGGCACTGGAGCCGGAGCCATTCTGGCGGCCAACACCGGACTGGTGTACGGCATCGCCGGCGGGTATTTCGTCGTCGCCCTGGCTGCCGGATGGTACCTGCTCAACCGTAAAAGGTCCAAAGCCGGACCGGCTCGCGCTGGAAGCGTAGCCTCGGAAGGCCGGCATCCGACGACGTAGGCAGTGATGGCTGATCCAGCGGCGGAACATGCGGTGCTCGGTCAAATCGACCAAACGGAGCTGGTGGAGCTGGGTAAGTCCCTGGTGCGCATCCCCAGCTTTATCGGAGAGGAGACTCCGGCTGCTCGTTGGGTTGCCAGCTACCTGTCGTCTCGCGGCTACGAAGTCGACCTTCAAGAAGTTGAGAAAGGGTGGTTCCAGACAGTGGCCACTCTAAAGGGGTCGGGTGGTGGCCGCAGCCTCATGCTAAACGGCCACCTGGACATCAACCCTCTGGCCACCGGTTGGACCCGGGATCCCTTCGACCCTTGGGAAGAGGGCGACCGCCTTTACGGTGCGGGCATACGCAACATGAAAAGCGGCGTGGCGGCTATGATCCACGCAGCCGAGGCAATACGCCGATCCGGGGTGAGTCTGGCCGGAGACATCGTGGTCGCCTGCGTGTTGGGTGAGCTCCAGGGCGGCGTGGGAACCAAACACCTGATCGACCGGGGTTACAAGCCCGACGCTGCCGTCGTTACCGAGCCTTACGGCGCCCACAACGTTGTGACCAAGCACGGCGGAATGTCGGTGTTTTCCCTGCACATCAGGGGGCGGCACCCGGCGGGCGAGGATGTGGACGGGGTCGACGCCATTCCCTTGATGCTGCGGGCCATCGACGCCATCTACAAGACCAAGCTGACCTTCCAACCGTGGGACGTTCCCGGACTGCCCTGGGTCAAGATCGGTTCCATCATCGGCGGACGCGGCGAAGACTACGACCTCCGCTCGGTGAGCCGCAACTCGGACCTCTGCACTGCCTTCGTGGCAGTCAGTACCGTGCCGGGAATGACGGCTCAGACCATCCGGCGGGACCTGGAGCGGACCCTGGGAGCCCTCAAGGAGCAGGAACCGGACCTGGAGTACCAGCTGGTGAACCCGGTGGAAAGGAAGTTCCACACCTGGATCATGGACCATCCTCCCATGGATATGCCGGTGGACCAAGAGATCGTCCAGACGGTGGCGGCAGGTTACAGGAAGGTGACCGGTCAGGAACTCCGGGGCATCGGGGCCCCCGCTTCCGAGTTGAGCGCCAGGTACGGAGACGACGATGCTCATCTGTGGCTGTCGGGCATCCCCGCGCCGATCTACGGCCCGGCGGGAGGCTCCTACGGCGAGGATTATTCCAGCATCGACGAGATGGTGCTCTGCGCCCGGGTGCTGGCTTTGACCGCCCTGGATTTCTGCTCCTGAGAGGTTCGCGGGGAATAAGGCGACCCCCATCCCTTCGACAAGCTCAGGGCAGGCTCTAACCTTCCCCCGGAAGGGGGAATTGCCGATTTGGCGTGTCCCAAGGGTATTAATGTGACGACATCAAGTTCAGACGTGGTAGTCATAGGCGCCGGGGTGGTTGGTGCGTCCATCGGGTATCACCTGGCGAAGTCCGGGGCGGGGGTTACTCTGATAGACCGCGACGCCCCAGGATCCCGGACGTCGAAGGTGTCCTTTGCCTGGATCAACGCCCTGGGCAAACGGCCCCAACACTACCACCACTTCAGCCGGTTGAGCGTGGACGCCTACTCCTCGTTGCTGGAGGACCTGGGCCCCAACGCCGGTATCGGCGAAGGCGGCGGGCTCCATTGGCCTGCCCCGGGAGCCCAGGGCCTGGCGGACATGCAAAACCTGGCCTCGGAACTAGACGAACTGGATTATCCCTACCAGTTGATGACGCCCCAGGAAGCTGAGGAGCGGGAACCTAATTGCCACGTTGACGGTATCGAAGGC
>JADFFS010000249.1 GCA_022568195.1 Chloroflexota bacterium
CACCAAGCCGAGGTCTATGACCCCATCACCACCACCTACCGGAATCACGCGGTGTACCAGACCAGGCCTCCTTCCCAGGGCTTCCTTTTGCTGGAGATGCTGAACCTGGTGGAGGGCTTCGACCTGACCTCGCCGGGTCAAAACAGCGCCAACGCCATCCACTTGATGGCCGAGGCCAAGAAGGTTGCTTACACCGATCGCAACCGTTTTGCCGGAGACCCCAAGTTCGTGGAATGGCCATTGGAAGAGCTGATCTCCAAGGAGTACGCCGGCCGGCGCCGGGGCGAGATAGACCCGCGCCGGGCAGCCGCCGGGGAGCCTTTGCTACAACCGGTGGACGGCGATGGGGATACAACCTACTTCTGCGTCGCCGACGGCGAAGGCAACGCCGTGTCCTGGGTCCACAGCCTTTCCAACGCCTTCGGTTCCGGCTTCATGGCCCCGGGCACCGGGATACTGTTGAACAACCGGGCCGGACGGGGGTTCAGCCTGGTCCCCGGCCATCCCAACGTCATCGCGCCGGGCAAGCGGACGATGCACACCCTCAACTGCTACCTGACCACCGTCAATGGCAAAGCCGCCATAGTCGGCGGCACGCCGGGCGGCGATTTCCAGCCCCAGTGTGGTCTGCAGATCTTGACCAACCTGATCGACTACCGCATGGACCCCCAGGATGCCGTGGAGGCGCCCCGCTGGTGGAGCTTCCCGGGCACCGACCCGGCCAGCATCGACACGCCGCTGGAGCTGCGGGTGGAGGCGGAAATGCCCAAGGAAACCACGTCGGCGCTGGAAGCCCTGGGTCACCGGGTGGCGCGGCGTGCGGAAGGGGTGCATGACGGCAAGGTGCAACTCATTGTATTCGACCAAGAGACTGGGGTAATGATGGGCGCATCGGACCCCCGGGGCGACGGACACGCCGCAGCCTGGTGAGGTCTGTAGCTACCGAGTCCCGTACTGTCTGAATCGGAGCACCCCACGGAGCGTGACAAGCTAAGGGACTGCAACAAAATTCCGACAGTGTCATCCTGAGGACCGCAGGGACGAAGGATCTCCCCAGCGACGGGTGTACCATGTGCGGCTCCGGGGGAGATTCTTCGTGCGCTCAGAATGACGGCTGACGGGATTGTCGATAGGTCTAAATCCCTCCCGGCTAAACAGTCGGATGGGGTAATCAACGAGGTTGTATGTCCGGGTTTCGTTTGTTGGCTCTTTTCGCTCATCCCGACGATGAGGCTTTCCCCGTGGGCGGCGCGCTGGCCTCCCATGCCGAGCGGGGCGTGGCGATCCGCTTGGTCACCACGACTTCCGGGGAGGAAGGGGAGATACGGCAGGAAGGCGCCGCCACCCGGGAAACCCTGGGCTCCATACGCCGGGTCGAGCTGTCCTGCGCCGTGCGGGCCTTGGGGCTGGCCGAGCTGGAGGTGCTGGGCTACCGCGATTCGGGGATGGCCGGGGCTCCCTCCAACAAACATCCACGGGCCTTCATCAACGCTCCGGCCGAGGAAGTGGTGGAGCTATTGGTGGGGGAGATCCGCCGGTACCGGCCCCAGGTGGTCCTGACCTTCGAGCCCGGCGGCCTGTACGGTCACCCAGACCATATAGCCATTTCCAACCACACCACCCAGGCATTCCGCCGGGCTTCCGATGAGACCGCTTACCCCCACCAACTGGTGGACGGCGTCACGCCCCACGCCCCAGACCGCTTGTTTTACAGCGCCCGCCCCAAAGGGTTTCGTATGGAGTGGGCCCTGGCCCTTCGGGGCGCCGGGGTAGACGTCCCCCTGCCATCCCCGGAACGGGCTGAGGAAGGGACTCCACCGGAGACCATCCACCTGGAGATGCACCTGGACCGCCAGTTGGAGACCAAGATGGCGTGCATCCTGTGCCACCGCACCCAGGTTGCTCCCGACTGGCCCTACCACCGGGTATCCCGGGAAGTGGCGCTCACGGTTCTGGGCCGGGAGTACTACATCCGGGCCTTCCCTGAGGTGTCCTCCGGAGATATTGTCCCGGCCGATTTCTTCGCCGGGTTGACCCCGGAGGAATAGGGGCACCGGTAAATCCCCCTCAATCCCCCTTTTATAAAGGGGGATTGAGGGGGATTTGGCCAACGGTTCTGTCCTTAGACATGTTGGGCTCCACCGCACATCTCTCTGCTCGGAGCGCACGTCGAGCATCCAGCCGGAAACGGCCCCTTAGCCCTTGGGCCTTTGTATAATCTCCACGCTCACATGGTCCGGGGCCTCGATGAAGGCCACGGTGGAGCCCGAGGGCATGGTCCAAGGCTCGCAGATGAAGTGGGCGCCGTGGGCCCTCAGGTGGGCGGCCGCCTCTTCCATGTCGTCCACTTCGAAGCCAAAGTGGTCCAGCCCGTAGCGAGGGTCGTTGGAACCAGGCACTGGGTCTTCCCCCTCGGCCCGGCCCGAGATGGTCATCAGGTGCTTGCCGTTTAGCTCAAGTTGGATCGACTTCGTGGTGGACAAGGGCCTTTCCGAGGTTATCGCCGCCCCAAAGTTGTCGCAGTAGAACTTGGCGGCAGCATCGGGATCCTCGCTGCGAAAGTGTAGGTGGTTATAGGTGAAATTCACGGCGCTTCTCCTTTATGCGACTAATTTTGATTACCACCCGCGGGTCAACTCATGAACTCCTTGGTCCATTGGGCGTATTCATCTCTACGGGTGACCTGACTCAGCAGGTCGGCCGAGGCCATGTTGGGTCCCAATTCGGCGGGCTGGACTCCGTCGCGCAAAGCTTTCAGCGTATCGTAGACGGCCTTCACCGAGGCTTGGAATGACAAATGGCCTTGCAACGCGATGCGAACGCCGTTGGCCGCCAGGAAGGCACGGTCCGACAATTCGCCGCCGGCGCCACCCAACATCAAAGGAATTTTGACTTCGGCGTGTACTGCTTGCACCTGCTCCTTCGTGCTGGCGCCGGCCAGGAACATGGCATCGACCCCGGCGGCCTCGTAGGCCTTGGCCCGGCGAATAGTCTCCTCCACTCCCGACACCTGCAGGGCGCTGGTGCGCCCGGCGATCACCAGGGTGGGATCCTGCCGGCCCGCCAACGCGGCCTTCATTTTGCCGACTCCTTCCTCCAAGGATATCAACTCCGGCTCAGCAGTGCCGAACCGGCGGGGAAGGACGGTGTCTTCGATGGTCAAAGCGGATACACCGGCGGTTTCCAGTTCTTCCACGGTGCGCTTAACGTTGAATGCGTTGCCGTAGCCGTGGTCGGCGTCCACCATCAGGCTGAGGTTGCCCGCCCGGCAGATGCGATGTATTTGTTGGGCGAACTCGGTCAGGGTCAGGACAATAATGTCGGGGGCTCCCAGTACGGTAAACGAAGCGATGGAGCCGGCCAACATCCCCACCTCGAATCCCAAATCCTCGGCGATTCGAGCGGAGATGGGGTCGAACACCGAGGCGGGATGGATACACTGGTCGCCGGCCAGCACTGCTCTATAGTTTTCGCGGCGTTGGGTCAGGTTCATACGGCTCCTTTCTATCGCTGGGATATACTTACAGGCGGCTGGTTTGGTAGTGGCCAATTCTACCATAATCTAGAAGAGGAGAGTTCTTTGAGAAGGGCTTGGGGAACCCTTTCTTGCAAGAAAGGGTTCCCCAAAACCCCTCCTAAAGAACCTCAAGCTAGGGGTAAACGTGGACATCGTAGGCGTAGACTTCAGCGGCTCTAAAGCCGATAACGTTACCTGGATGGCCAGCGGTAGCTTGACTGGTCGGGAACTGACGCTGCACGGGTGCCGGGCCGTCAAGCGGGCCGACCTGCTCAGCACTTTGGAAGCGTTGCCCGGAGGGTCGGTGGCCGCCCTGGACTTTCCTTTCTCCGTGCCGCTGGAGTTCGCCCGCTTCTGGCAG
>JADFFS010000250.1 GCA_022568195.1 Chloroflexota bacterium
GCATTGACCTCCAGGTCCACGCCTCGCAGGATTTCCAACTCCCCGGCAGAGACATGAAGGTTTTTCACCACCAACATGGGGCTGCCCTTACTGTTGTCGCTCATTTAGCCTACGGCCCCTTCCAGGCTGACCTTGAGGAGTTGGGATGCCTCCATGGCAAACTCAAAGGGCAACTCCTGGAAGATACCCCGGCAGAACCCGTTGATGATCATGTAGTGGGACTCCTCCATGGAGATGCCCCGTTGCTGGCAGTAGAAAAGCTGGTCGTCGCTTACTTTGGAGGTAGATGCTTCGTGCTCTATCTGGGCTGTGGGGTTTCGGACCTCGATGTAGGGCACGGTGTGGGCGCCGCACTGGTCGCCAACCAGCAGCGAGTCGCACTGGGTGAAGTTCCTGGCGTTTTCGGCCGACGGCATGATTTTAACCAGCCCGCGGTAGGTGCCGTTGCCATGGCCCGCGGATATGCCTTTGGCGACGATGGTGCTGCGGGTGTTCTTGCCGATGTGAATCATCTTGGTTCCGGTATCCGCTTGCTGGTAGTTGTTGACCAGCGCCACCGAGAAGAACTCGCCCACCGAGTTATCCCCTTGCAAGATCACGCTGGGGTACTTCCAGGTGATAGCGGAGCCGGTTTCGACCTGGGTCCAGGAGATTTTAGAGTTGCGGCCCAGGGCCTTTGCCCGTTTTGTGACGAAGTTGTAGACGCCGCCTTTGCCTTCCTTGTCCCCGGGGAACCAGTTTTGAAGGGTGGAATACTTGATTTCCGCGTCGTCCAGAGCAATCAACTCGACCACCGCGGCGTGTAACTGGTGGGTCTTTCGGGCCGGGGCGGTGCAACCTTCCAGGTAGCTAACGTAGGCCCCTTCCTCGGCAATGATCAGCGTGCGCTCGAACTGGCCGGAGTCGGCCTGGTTGATCCGGAAATAGGTCATTAGCTCCATGGGACAGCGAACACCCTTGGGAATGTAGGCGAAGGAGCCGTCGCTGAAAACCGCGGAGTTGAGGCTGGCGTAAAAGTTGTCGCCGTAGGGTACCACCGAGCCCAGATACTTTCGCACCAGGTCCGGGTGGTTTTTGATGGCGTCGCTCATGGAGCAAAAGATGACCCCGGCTTTTTCCAGGCTCTCCTGGTAGGTCGTGCTCACGGAAACGCTGTCCAGTACGGCGTCCACGGCCACACCGGCCAACTTCTCCCGCTCCGCCAAGGGCACGCCCAGCTTCTCAAAAGCGGCCAGTATCTCTGGGTCCACCTCGTCCAAGCTCTTGGGGGCATCGTCTTTCGATTTGGGCGCAGCGTAGTAATAAATGTCCTGGAAGTCGATCTCGTCGTGATGAATGTTGGCCCAGGTGGGCTCCTGGTACTTCAGCTTGATCCAGTGGCGGAAAGCCTTGAGCCGCCATTCCAGCATCCATTCGGGATCGCCCTTTTTGGCGGAAATTAAACGAACGACGTCCTCATCGAGACCCTTGGGGATCAGGTCCGAATCGATGTCGATGGTGAATCCCCACTTGTAGTCGGTGTCCAGGTCGCTGGAGGTAGTGGTCCGCGAGATGACCTTGGGTGCGGTCATTAAGCAATCCTCCGGAAATTCGGTGCCGGTTCGCAGTCCGGGAGCGAACCTGGCCTGGTAAGAATCCTGGGCATTGTTGGTATTGTCGACCTATTTAGTCAACAATTATCCTAGCATCGCGGGCCAAGCCTGTCAACGATTTTCGACGCACTATGGAGCAGCGAATCTCCCCGCCCTTGGCATTGAAACTCGCCTGGCCGGACCCAGTCACCGCCCAGCGGAATCCAAGCCGAGCGCCCAAGCGCTAACTCCCGTTGCCCAAACTCCCGTTGACTGAATGGAGCGCCTCCCTGATAGTATACCCGGCCTGATAGTATAATCGCTAAAATGGCGACAAAGTCGGACAGAGGGCAGGAAGGAAACCATGGCTAAGCCCCCAATCCTAGGCGATTGCCACACCCATCTGGACAACTACGGTGCCCAGGAGATGCCGGAGATTTTGGAGCGGGCCCGTGAGGCCGGCGTCGCTTTCGTGGTTTTGGCTGGCACCACTGTGGAATCCACCCGCACCTGCATAGAGATTTCCGGTCAGTACGACATGCTTTATGCCGGGGTTGGCATACACCCCATGCAAGCCGACAGCCTGATCGACGAGGCCACGTACCGGGAACTGGATGGCCTGGTGGCATCCTCGGACAAGGTCGTGTGCATCAGCGAAATCGGCTTGGACTTCCTACCGGAATCTCCGCCCCATGACATCCAGTACCAGGTGTTTCGCGAGCAAATACGCCTGGCCCGCCAGCGGAAGCTGCCGATCATCTTTCACTCCCGAGAGTCTCATCCGGAGGTGTTCCAAACCCTCCGGGAAGAAAAAGCCGGCGAGGTAGGCGGGGTGATGCACTACTTTCAGGGCGACGATGCGACCGCTCGGGAAGCCATCGACTGCGGGTTTTTCATCTCCTTGGCCCGGCCCTTATTGCGCTTGCCCGACTTGCAAGAAACGGCCAAGGCCATCCCCCTGGAAAACATCGTTCTAGAAACCGACGCTTCGCCCCAACCTTTCAAAAAGTATCGCCACAATTGGACCGAGCCCCGCCACGTACAACCGGTGGCGCAGAAGCTGGCAGAATTGAAGGGGATCACCCTGGAAGAGGTGGCCAGGGTCACCACGGGCAATTTGACCCGGCTGCTGGGCCTGGAACACCTGGTGGAGTCTGGATAGGGCGTCGTAGCCTGATTTTATCGGGCCGAGGGGGCTCGATACCAGAGGTACATGGCTCGGTGTTTGGATGATCGCAAGGGCATTGTCGGCCCAGGCGTTTGAGACCGGCCCGCCCAAATGGTAAGATTAGGACGCTCTTAGCCACCGATTCTTGATAGCGGAGACGGGTGCGATGTTGCCGAATCAGTGCCAGGTAGCCCTGAAGGAATGGGCGGTAACCGTCCGGGCTTTGGCTCAAGGCCAACAGACCCTCCTGCTGCGCAAGGGAGGAATCCACGAAGGAAGCAAAGACTTCCGCGTGGTCCATCCCGAGTTCCTCCTGTATCCCACCTTCGAGCATCAGCGGGAAGACCTGCTCCAGCCGGATTACCAGCCGGGGCTGCGATACTTACTCGACGAGCCACGTAACTCCGATCAGATTGTCTTCTCCCACTGGGCCAAGGTGGAGGAGTTGATCGAGATCTCGGAACAAGATAAGGTCGACGGCCTGTCGCCCCATTTCATCTGGACCAAGGAGTACGCCCAGTCCCGCCTGCACTGGAAGCCGATGCTATCCTTGTCGGTGCTTCTGCTGCGGGTTTACGAGATTGGGCAACCGGTCAGCGTGCCATACCTCAAGGAGTACGGCGGCTGTACCTCCTGGGTGGATATCCTGGACCGGGTAAACCTGGACGGCCTGCAACCGGTGCTCTCCGATGCGGAGTTCGGGCGGCGGGTGGAGGAGATCAAGGGTAGCCTGGGCATGGCCTTGGCCGCCAGCTAAGGGCTGCCCGGCGGAGTAACCACCCCGGACGTCCCGGCGCGCCGGTCTCAAGAGTGGGCCAGACTGGTTTCCCAGTAGATGGCGGATCACGTGACACAGATGGCTGATGGTTCCCAAATGCCCTTGATATCTCTGCTGCGCTTAGAAGCGGAGAACCGCGGATTGCTCTCCCGGGACGCCAGGGTGGATGCCGGCGGGGTGTTTGCGTTGATCCGGGACATGCCCTACCAGCGGGCCAGTTCCCGGGAGCCGGAGGCCATCATTCGGGAATGGCGGGGGACCTGCTCGGGGAAACACTATCTTCTAGACGCATTGTTCCGGGAGATGGGGCATGACTCCCGGGTGGTGATGTGCACCCACAACTTCACCCCGGAAAATA
>JADFFS010000084.1 GCA_022568195.1 Chloroflexota bacterium
GGCGGCTCGACGGGTTCGAACTGGTGGAACTGCAACCCGGGCAGACGCCGAGGGCACCGCGTAGGGACCAGTTGGCCTTCGCCGAATTCTACGAGGAGTATTTCAAGACCGAGGGGGACGGCGGCAACCGCCGGCAACCGGTGTGCTCCGGGCCTATAACTTATATCGGCCAGGACGCGGTCCAGAGGGACATAGAGACCTTCAAGGGAGCCCTCCAAGGCGTCGACACAGAGGAAGCGTTCATACCGGCCATCGCACCGGGGACCTTTGGCCGCGGCCAGAACCGATATTACTCCAGCGAGGCCGAGTTTCTCTTTGCCATCGCCGAGGCTATGAAGGAGGAGTACCGGGCCATCATCGACGCCGGATTTATCCTGCAAATCGACGACCCAGGGCTGCCCGACACATGGGACACGCTGGAGCCGGTGCCAACCGTTGCGGAATACCAAAAGTACGCCGCTGTGCGCATAGAGGCATTGAACCATGCCTTGGCCGGACTGCCTCAAGACAGGGTGCGCTATCACATCTGTTGGGGAAGCTGGCACGGTCCCCATTCCACCGACATCCCTCTTAAGGACGTGCTCGGCCTTTTGCTTCAAGTAACTGCCGGCGCCTACTCGATTGAAGGCGCCAACCCCCGCCACGAACACGAGTGGCGGGTCTGGGAGGAGACCAAGTTCCCCGAAGGGAAGATTCTGATTCCAGGGGTCATTGCCCACACCACCAACACCATCGAGCACCCCGAGTTGGTGGCTGCGCGTATCGTCAATTTTGCTCGATTGGTGGGCAAGGAAAACGTAATCGCGGGCACCGATTGCGGGTTCTCCCAGCGAGCCCTCAACCCTCGGTTACATCCCTCCATCGTCTGGGCCAAGCTCCGGGCCTTATCTGACGGGGCAGCACTGGCTACCAAGCAACTCTGGTGATCGGGGGCGGTCATCGGCCGCCGGACAGGCGCCGGCTTTGGCGATAGGAGCAACGGCATGAAGCACAGCACCGAACGGTTTCTTACCACCCACACCGGTAGTTTGGCGCGCCCGGACGGCCTGCTGGGGATGATGAAAACCAAAGAGGACGGCCAGCCTTACGACCGGGAGGCCTACGCGGACCTGGTCCGTCAGGCGGTGGCCGAAGTTGTCCGGAAACAGGCGGAAACCGGTGTGGACATCATATGCGATGGTGAGCAGAGCAAGCCCGGCTTTTTCACCTACGTCAGCGAGCGGCTCAGCGGGTTTGAACCCGGCGACGTGCCTCAGCGGGCCGGGCCCTGGGATGGGTCCCGCGAGGTAGAGTCGTTCCCGGAATATTACCAATGGTATGCCAGCGGCAGCTCCGGCAGGATTTCCGCGCCCTTCGGTATGGTGTGCACCGGCCCCGTGAACTATCAGGGCCAGCAGCAACTCCAGACCGACCTGGAAAATTTGAGCCAGGCCCTTGAAGGAGTGAAGGCCGAAGAAGTTTTTGTTCCCGCCAGCTCTCCAACCAACATCGAGGCCCAGCGCAGGAACGAGTATTACTCTAACGAGGAAGAGTACCTGTACGCCATTGCCGACGCCATGCGGGAAGAGTACCTCGGTATCGTTGACGCCGGATTCCTTTTGCAGATAGACGACCCTCGGCTGGTTACCTACTATGTGTCCAATCCGGGCTTGAGCATCGAAGACTGCCGCCGGTGGGCCGAGCCTCGGGTTGAGGCGCTGAACTATGCCCTAAGAGACATCCCCCCGGATAAAGTGCGCTTCCACACCTGCTACGGTATCAACATCGGACCGCGGGTCCACGACATGGCCTTGAAGGACATCGTGGACATCATGCTCCGGGTCAACGCCGGCGCCTACTCCTTCGAAGCCGCCAACCCTCGCCACGAGCACGAGTGGAAAGTATGGGAGACGGCCGGGCTGCCCGAAGGTAAGGTGTTGATCCCGGGCATGATCTCCCATACAACCAACCTGGTGGAACATCCCGAGCTGGTCGCCGAGCGTCTGTTGAAGTACGCCAGCGTGGTGGGCCGGGAAAGCGTGATCGCCGGCAGTGACTGCGGTTTCTCCTCCCAGGCCACCACCCAACCGGAAATCCATCCCACCGTGGTGTGGGCCAAGTTCCAGGCCATGGCCGAAGGCGCGCGGATCGCGACCAAGGAACTGTGGGGCTAGAAGCTCCCTACACCAGAGAAATCCCTGTGCGGCAGCACGCCCGTTGTCACGCTCTGATGGGCCATCTAGCCGTGCTAGTACTGCGTCCAGGTGAAAGTGACAAATGTCATTCCGACCGCAGGGACCCCGATTACATCGGGGTGGGGATGAGGGGATCGGCCCCACCCAAGATTCCTCGTTGCTTCGCTCCTCGGAATGACAGGTCATCGAAAGCGGTCAATCCATCACAAATAACCTGATGTAGTACTACGTTAATACAAGGAGCCTTCGATGAAAAACAGTTCTTCACGCATCTTGACCACCCACATAGGCAGCCTGGTCCGGCCTACTGCCCTGGTGGAGATCATGCGGGCGAAAGAGAGCGGCCAGTCCTATGACCGTGAGGAACTGGCTGCCCAGGTCCGCGACTCAACAAGGGACGTAGTACAGAAACAGCTGGAGTCCGGTGTCGACATCCCCAGCGACGGGGAGTACGGAAAGCCAAGCTTTTCCGGCTACGTGAACGAGCGCCTATCGGGGTTCGAGCTGAGGCCCCGGGACCCCAACGAGAGCCCGTTGCTGAACTGGGGCAGAGAGAGACAGATGTTCCGAGAGTTCTACGAGGAGTACGAAGGGGCGACGGGAAACACTTACCGACAAACCCCTATCGCTGAAGCTGCGGGTCGCGGGCAACCTGTCGTCTGCACCAGCCCCATCACATATCAGGGCCACGCAGCCGTTCAGAGCGACATCGAGAACTTCAAAGCTGCACTGGCCGGAAAGAATCCGGTAGAGGCGTTCATCCCCGCAGTGGCGCCCGGCACAATCGAGCTCCAGCGGAAGAACGAGTACTACTCGACGGACGAGGAGTACCTGTTCGCCATTGCCGATGCCATGCGGGAGGAGTATAAGGCCATCGTGGATTCCGGCTTCCTGCTCCAGATCGACGACCCGCGGGTGGTAACCCAGTACGGTATGCCGGACCCGGCCCCGGCGATAGAAGAGTATCGGAAATTTGCCGAGCTCCGTGTGGAGGCCATCAATCACGCGCTAGAAGGCATTCCGGAGGATCGTGTTCGCTACCACCTGTGCTGGGGAAGCTGGCACGGCCCCCACGTCACCGATGTGCCTCTGAAGGACATCGTCGACATAATTCTTCGGGTTCGCGCCGGCGCCTATTGCGTGGAGGCCGCAAACCCGCGGCACGGGCATGAGTGGCAGGTCTGGGAGAATGTCAAACTCCCCGACGGAAAGATCCTCATCCCCGGGGTGGTGGCCCACACCACCAACCTGGTAGAGCATCCCGAGCTGGTGGCCCAGCGCATCGCGACCTACGCTCGGATGTTGGGGAGGGAAAACGTAATTGCTGGGACCGACTGCGGCTTCTCTCAGGGTGCCTTCACCCCAAGGGTCCACTCATCCATCATGTGGGCCAAGCTGCAGGCCTTGACGGAGGGCGCGGCCCTGGCGACGGAGCGGCTTTGGTAAAAGGGCCTACTCTTCCTGAATGGGTCACGATGATCGCGCCGGTACCGAGGCTTTGTTTTTGGGTTAGGAGCGGAAGTATTTTTCCTGTAATTGGATAAACTCGTCGGTCCGGTTCACCAACCGCAGCAAGTCCGGGGTAGCTTCCTTAGAGTTCAGGTCCTCCAGCGCGCCGCCTTCCTTGAGGTGTTTGAAGCAGTCGTAGATGGCCTTGACGACCACGGAGAATGCAGGATTTCCGGCCATCAGGATTCTGACCCCGTTGGCGGCAAGAATAGCCGGATCGTTGCCAACGTCCGCCGGCGGGCTTAACACGGTCAACGGTAGCGTGGTCGTTCGGTGCACCGCCTCAAGCTGCTCCAGGGTTCGCAGGCCCGCCAGCCTCACAGCTTCCACCCCTGTCTGGGCGTAGGCATCGATCCGGTCCAAAGCCTCGTCCAGAGGGCAATATGCCAGGGCGGCGGTCCGGGCTACGATGACGGTTGCCGGGTCGGTCCGAGCGGCCACCGCTGCCTCCAGCTTGCCCACCTGCTCCGCTTTGGAATAGAGTCCTGGGTCTTCGCCACCGAACTGCTTACGGCCGATATTGTCTTCGATCTCGATGGCCGAAACACCGGCTGCTTCCAATTCCCTCACGGTACGAACCGTGTTTACGGCATTGCCGAATCCGTCTTCCCCGTCCAGCATCAGGCTCACGTCGGCCATGCGGGTGATGCGGCGGCAAACGTCCACCAAGTCGGACATATTGTACATAACGATGTCCGGCACCCCCAGGTTTGCCACCTTACCGACGGAGCCGGACAGGAAACAGACCTCGTAGTCCAGGATATCGGCGATGCGGGCGGACAAGGGGTCGAAGATGTTGGCCGCCAAGGTACACGTGGGTCGCGAGAGCACGGCGCGGAACCGGTCGCGGGCAGGTGTCGACATGAATGCTCCTTCCCGTTATCCGGTCTTAAAATCCCGTTCTAACGGATTTCCAGAACGCCGCAGGGTCAGCCCTTGGACTTGTTCTCGGCTGCTTCCAGCAAAACGCCGGGGGACATGGGAAGCTCGGTCATCCTGATCCCCGTGGCCCGATAAACAGCGTTGGCCACCGCTGCCATGGGCGGGACGATGGACCCTTCGCCCACACCCCTGACGCCGAAGGGGTGCCCCGGGTTGGCCACCTCCACGATCACGGTGTCGATCATGGGGACGTCCAGGCTGGTCATCATCCGGTAGTCCAGCAGGCTGGAGTTGAGCAGCTGACCTTGATCGCTCATGAAGTACTCTTCGTTGATGGCCCAGCCCAGACCTTGAGCGGTGCCCCCTTGCATCTGCCCTTCCACGTAGCTGGGATGGATTGCCTTGCCAGCGTCCTGGAAGACCGTGCACCGAAGTACTTGGGTCTTGCCCGTCTCCGGGTCTATCTCCAGATCCACCAATGTAGCGGCGGCAGAGCCGCCGGCCCCCCCGGGATTGACGTTGCCCCGTCCCACCACCGGGCCACCGGTGTCGTTAAGCTTGGGCGCGATCTCCTTGAAAGACATACGAAGCTCGGGATCGGCCTTGTGTTGCAGCACACCGTCCACGTATTCCACGTTTTCCGGCTCGGTCTCCCACAACAATGCCGCCCGGCAGATCAGCTGGTCCTTGATGTCCCGGGCTGCTGTAATAGCCGCCCACCCCGTCTTGAACGCCACACCGCTGCCTGCCGTAAGCGAGGTGAAGCCTATGCTGTCAGTATCGGCCACCTCGGGGAACACGTCTTCCACCGGTATCCCCAGGACCTCGGCCAGTTGCTGGGCCACCGCAACGCGAGACCCTCCAATGTCCACCGAGCCCTCCACCAGCATGACTGTCCCATCGCCGTTGACGTTGGCCACGGCGCAGGACGGTCCGGTGTTGTTTCGCCAGAAGCCCACGGCCACGCCGCGTCCCCGGTTGGGCCCTTCCAGTGGGGCGGAGTAGTGGGGATGGGACTTTACCGCTTCCATTACCTCGACCACCCCAATGGGGGGGTTGAGGGTTCCATCGGCCCGCCGTGTCCCCTCTTTGGCGGCGTTTAGCAGCCGGAATTCAATGGGGTCCATGCCCAATTTTTCGCTAAGCTCGTCCAACAGAATCTCGATGGCGAAAGCGCCCAAGGGAGCGCCGGGAGCCCGATAAGCCGCTGTCTTGGGCTTGTTGTCCACCACGTCGTAGGCATCCAGCACCAGGTTGGGAATGTCGTAAGGAGTGAGCATGCACGCTGTCGCGCCGCCGATGGGGGACCCAGGATACGCGCCGGCCTCAAACGCCAGGTAGGCCTCGACCGCAGTGATTCGACCGTCTTTGGTGACGCCTATCTTGGCCTTCATGTAGCTTCCAGGGGCCGGGCCGGTGGCTTCCATGACATCCACCCGGCTCATGGTAAGCGTGACCGAACGCCCGCTCTTCTTGGACAAGACCGCTGCTACAGGCTCCAGGTAAGTACCAAGCTTCCCTCCGAAACCTCCGCCGATTTCCATGGGGATCAGCTTGATCTTCGAAGACCGTATCCCCAGGATACGGGCGGTGTTGTCTCGTATCCCGAAGGGGTTCTGGGAGCTGTTCCAGATGGTGATACGGCCGTCGTGGCTCCAGGAGGCGGTGGCGCTTTGGGGCTCGATGTACCCTTGGTGCACCGTCTTGGTCCGGAACTCCCGTTCCACCACCACGTCCGCCTCTTCGAATCCCTTTTCCACATCACCCTGCTTGAACTGCTGATAGCCGGCGATGTTGGTTTTCTGAGGGTATCTGTCGTCGAAGCTGGCGGTGGTCATGTGCTCGTGAAGAATCGGCGCATCGGGTTTCATCGCATCTTCGACGTTGGTAACCGCAGGCAACACTTCGTAGTCCACCTGAATCAGCTTCAAGGCTTCTTCGGCGTCGTGGGGGTTTTCGGCCGCCACCGCAGCCACGGCGTGGCCCTTGTACAGAACCTTGTCCCCCGCCAAAACATTGTTGCTCAGGTACCTCAGGCTGAGGAAGGCATCTTCTCCCACTTGGGCCAACCGGTCCGGTACAACGGCCAGGTCTTTAGAAGTGACCACCGCCATCACCCCAGGTAGGGCTTCGGCTTTGGAGGTGTCGATGGACTTTATGATGGCGTGGGCGTGGGGACTGCGCAATACCTTGCCGTGGAGAGCACCTGGGAGCTGCACATCCGCCGCGTAGCGGGCTTTGCCCGTGACCTTGTCCACACCGTCGTGGCGTATCGGCCTCTTGCCGACCACTTTGTACTCAACATTGGAAAGCACGATATTAGACTGCATGTTTTAGACTCTCTCCTGGAAATGTTATTTCAAGGTCCGGAGACCAAATGCTCGTAGATATATATTACAACCCGGCCGCCGTTGACTCCAGTGGGCTACTTTCGATTTGCCATGGTTGACTAAGCGCGATGCCCGGCGATGGCCGTGCCAAGAATTCAGGAAACTAAATTTGGGTCCAGGTGGTTGACACGGTTCATGTAACGTAGCTCGACTCGGCCACCGGTCCGAATACTGAATCGAGTAATCCCTGTGTTGTGATGCCGGTAGTAGATATTTTCACCCGGCAGTTGGTTCAGTAGGGCCTTTAATAGCGCGCCCATAAACAACCCGTGGGTAACAAGGGCAACCCGGTCATTGCTTTCGGCCATATTTAGCAGTTGTTGCGAGACCTTTATGGCCCTACCGGCACAAGACGGTGGGTCTTCATGATCCTTGTTCCACCAGCCATGTTCGGTGATGCCATCGGGTAGCTCGAAGTCGGGGAATTCGTCCAAAATCTCGGTCCGCGTCCTTCCGGGATAGCCGACCACGCCCTTGTCCCCACCATGATTTAGATACATTCCACCTTCTTCATGAAGGTCGGTCCAGACCCGGGGCGCCAATCCCAAGGCCTTCCCTACCGGCTGAACCGTTTGGAGACTGCGGTACATGGGACTGCAAAACAAAGACGTGATACCGAATCCCATTCGCAAGCGGGCCTTGGAGGTTCCTCGCGTCGAGTCGATATCGATATCGTGGGTTGCCCCGTTGGCCAGATGTTCAGCAAGGACTCGGGCTTGTTGTTGACCCAGGTCCGTTAATGGCGGATCTACTTCTCGGGTCCGGATATCAGACAGAGCGTTGTTACCCGATTGGCCATGCCGGATGATAAAAAGGTCCATAGCGTAAATTCTCTCGTAACACGATCTGTCACACTAAGAATGCAATGCGTCGCGGGCCACGACGCCCTTCATAAGTCGTCGCCCGCCGGATCGTAGCTCCCGCGTCTACGCTGGGAGAAGTACAGCAAAATCAGACCCAGGGGAATGATCAGAATCACCGCGCCGGTCAACGCAACTACGGCCCAGTCGCTCAAGCCCAGCAGGTCGTCCAACAGGTCTTTGATCCAGCCCAGCAGGTGGACATCCAGCTCGCCCTGGTGCGCCGCGATTGACAAAAGCGATCCCCACAACATGGCGGAGGATCAATCTCCGGAGGCGCCGGAGGTCCCCGCGACGGCCGCCGCCGGTGCGTACCGCATCGAGTATTTGCGCTCCTGAATGGTAAACGCCGAAATGGCCGCCGGGAAAAGCAGTGCCCCAGCTATCGCGAAAGGAATGGTGTAGGAGCCGGTGGCGTCGTAAATGAATCCAGCCATGGGCACGCTGATGACGGCCCCCATGGCGTGGAAGAAGAAAGAAATTCCCCCGATGGTCCCCAGGGCCCGCAGTCCGTAAACGTCGGCCGTCAGGGTAGTGGTCAGCGGGTTGGTGGCGACCCAAGACAGTCCGGCTACGGCGGCGAATACCCACAATCCCATGGCCCCCGGAACCAGCAACAGCAGGACATAGGCGCCGCCCCGGCAGAAGTAAACCAGGGCCAGCCAGTTCTTGCTTCCGCCGAACCGGTCGGAGACGAACCCCGCACTCAAACTGCCGACCATATTCAAGGCCATCATGAAGCTGAAGATGGTGGCTGCCAAAATCGGGGAAATCCCTTGGTCAATGGCAAAGGGCACGAAGTGAATCGAAATGATCGACGTGGTAAATCCGCACACGAAATAGGAGCCGGACAGCTGCCAGATGGGCAAGGAACGAAAGGCCTGTGCCCACCGGTCCACCTCCAGCGGTCCGCGCAACCGGTCCGGGGTCTGGGCCGGCTCATCATCGGGGGGGTTGGGGTCCCCGTCGGGTTGCAGCCCCATCTGGGATGGGTCGTCTCGCAGGAACAGGTAAGCCAAGGGTACGCCCAATCCCAGGACCAACATGCCCAGAATCGCCCAGGTGATCCGCCAGTTGGTCGCCTGTAACATGTAGGCGGCGAAGGGGACGATCAAGAAGCCGCCCGCAGCCAGGCCTGTGGCGTTGATACCCGTTACCGTGCCGCGTCTTCGGCGGAACCACCGGCTGACCAGCGCCATGGTGTTGGACAAGGAGGTGCCGCTGGTGGCGATTCCCGATACGACACCAAACAGGAATACCAGGAACAGGAAGTGGAAAGTCAGGCTCAGGAGCACCGTGGCCAGGCCAAAGGCGATCATGCTGAACAGCAGCACCCGGCGGCCGCCCAGCAAGTCAAAAATGCGGCCGAGGAAGGGCTGGGTCAACGCGTTGACAAAGAACCCTACAGCAGCAGCTGTTGAAATCGTTCCCCGGCTCCAGCCAAAGTCGGTCTCCAACGGGATGATGAAGACGGTAAAGCTGTTTCGCACACCATTGGTTAACAGGGCAATGAACATGCACGTGAAAACGATGTACCAGCCGTAGTACAGAGGCGGCTTGCCAGCTTTGGCCTGCTTCATCGGTTGAGTTCCTTGGCAGCGGCGATTCCGTCTATGTTAACGGTAATGCCCGGATTTGAACAGGTTGGGTAGGCTTCGGGCGGGTGGGCCGTCTCGCTACCGGAGGGAGGTGATAACATGGGACGTGATTACCGGAGGAAGACCGCCCATGCGCATCGCCGTGCCCGACCTGATCTCCAATTCCTATTTCCCCGCCGTCGCCGCCGTGGAGCTAGGATTTTTCAAGGCCGAGGGGTTAAACGCGGAGTTACAGCACATCTTTCCCTTGCCCAAGACCATGGAAGCGCTGCGGGACAACGAAGTGGACTTCGTGGCAGGTTCCGCCCACGCCACGCTGGCGGCATTCCCAGACTGGAAAGGCGCCAAGCTGGTTGCCGCCCTGTCCCAAAGGATGTACTGGCTGCTGGTGCTACGGTCGGACCTGGGTGCGGCCAAGGGGGACGTGCAGGCCGTCAAAGGGCTGCGCATCGGCGCCGCGCCAGGCCCTGACCTGGCCTTGCGGCGGCTCTTGACCGAAGAGGGGATAGACCTTGTGAAAGACCGAGTCGAGATAGGCCCCGTTCCCGGTGCAGGCGGTCCCGGCGTTTCCTTTGGCGTCCACGCGGCGGGCTTGCTGGAAAGGGGCAGCATCGATGGGTTCTGGGCCAACGCCATGGGATGCGAGGTCGCGGTCCGCAGCGGCGCCGGCACGGTGATTCTGGATGTCCGGAGGGGCCTGGGCCCTGCGGCGTCCCAGCAATATACCTTCCCGGCCTTGGTGACCACCGACAGCAAGATCGCCCAAGACGCGGGCGGCGTGGCCGCCGCGGTGCGGGCGGTGGTGAAGGCTCAAAAGGCCCTGCGGGCTGACCCGTCCCTGGCCACCGAGGTGGGGCAGCGCTTGTTCCCATCCGAGCAAGCAGCGCTCATCGCAGGCCTGGTGGAGCGGGACCTGCCATACTACGACGCCTCCATCTCGGAAGATGTAGTGGTGAGCATGAACCGGTTTGCTCGAGACATCGGGCTGTTATCCCAACCGGTGGCCTACGATCAGGTCGTGGCCACCCAGTTTCGCGGCCTGTGGGCCGATTAGACACGGACCAACGAGATCGCTTGCCTGGGCTAGCGCTGGGGAGTGATTGACACAGCCAAAGACAGGGCGGTATCGTACCTGCGCTGCACAACCGGAGTAGTCTGGTCGACTCCCTTCTCCATCGTGGCTTACTAACGGCTATCTAGAAGGAGTACAACCATGGCACAACAGCCTATCGGAACTTATGAAGCAAGCTGGGGTCAGTACGGTGCGGACGAGTGGTCTGACGCCCTGGTTGCCTCCATGAAGTTGGGAGGGGTGGATAACCTCTATTTCGTCTCCGGCTCGGAGATCGCCTTCTGGCAAGAGGCCGTGGCCAAAGCCCGTGAGCGAGAGTGGCCCACTCCTCGTCTGATTACCGTGACCCACGAGGGTGTAGCCTTGAACGCCGCCCTGGGCGATGCCATGGTGTCAGGGCAACCCTCGGCCACGGCGGTCCACGTGGACGTTGGCACTCTGAACTACGGGGGCGCCATCCATACTGCCTGGCGGGGTTCGTACCCGGTGCTGATCACTGCGGGCACCGGCCCGCGGGCCTTTCCCGGCTCGATGACCGGAGGCAGGGACGGCGCCGTCCAGTGGGTGCAGGAACCGCGGGACCAAGGCGAGACTATGCGCCAGTACACCAAGGTAGACCACCGGTTGGAACATCAGGACAACCCTGGGCTGATGATCAGCCGGCTGCTCCAGTTAGCCATGAGCGAGCCAAAAGGCCCGGTGTACCTAACGGTCCCTCGTGAAACGGCCATGCTACCCATGCCCGGCGCCACGCATTTCCCCACCCGGGACCAGATGGGGCTGGCCCGGCCTGCCTGGCCCGACCCGGCCGACGCTCGCCAGGCCGCCGAGTGGCTGATCAAGTCGGACAACCCGCTCCTTTGCCTGGCCAAGTCCGGGCGCAATCCCGAATCCGTGGAGCACATCGTCCGGCTGGCGGAGCTGCTGGCCTTGCCGGTGGCCGAGAACCACACCGACCGGCTGAACTTTCCCACCACCCATCCCTTGTTCGGCACCGGCCCGGAACCCAAGGACTCGGACGCTCTGCTGGTGATTGAGTCACCTATCCCCTTCAGCCCGGGCCTCCCCTCACCAAAGTCAGACGCCAAGATCATCTGGGTGGACGTGGACCCGGTCTATTCTCGCTACAAGACCATGGAGCACCGGGCCGACCTGTGGCTGCCGGTCTCGGCATCAGGCGCGGCCCAGGCCATCTACGAGGCCGCCACCAACCTGCTGACCACCGCTGATATGTCCCGGATTGCCGACCGGCGGGCTAGACTGGAGCAACGCAAGCTGGAACTGGAGGCCGCCGACGAGGAACAAGCGTTGCAAGCCGGGAAGCGCAACCCCCTACACCCCCGGTGGGTGGCTTACCAGCTGGGCCAGGTTTTGGAGCCGGATACGATTCTCCTGGACGATGCATTGAGCAGCGCCCCATTCGTCCAGGCTTACCGTGGCCGCACCCAGCCGGGCACTTATTTCAAGAGCGGTGGCAGCAGCGGTGGTTGGGGCAGCGGCGCGGCCTTCGGCGCCAAGCTGGCCCGGCCCCAGAGCGACGTGATCCTGGCCAGCGGCGATGGGTATTTCATGTTTGGCACCCCGTTGGCCGCTCTTTGGGCTGCCGGCCACCACGGGGCGCCCTTCCTGTCCGTGGTCTTCGTCAACCGCTCCTACAGCACCGGCACCCGGGGTCTTAGGGGCACCTACCCGGAAGGAGTTGCCATCAGCGCCGGGGAATATGAAGGCGGTCTGTTCGACCCGCCACCGGATTTCGCCAAGCTGGCCGAAGCCGCCAACGGCTACGGCGAGACGGTTAGCCAACCCGAGGAGGTAGGGCCGGCCATACGGCGCGGTCTTGAGCACGTTCGCAATGGTACGCCTGCCGTTATCGCGGCTGTCCTTCCCACATTGGTGGAGGAGATGAGTTTGTAGGAATTCGTGGCGGACCTGGACCACCTTCGTCTGCACAACATTAGGAGCCGATAATAGAGGCCTCCGACCACCTCGAAGTAGGACTAACTCGTACTCCGGCCCGGAGTTGGGCCGTGTTGCTACTGTTCCGCGCCCAGAGCAGCAGCGTCATCCTCGTTTCTTACACCTTCGGCTTGTTCCTCCCCTTCATAAATCGAGACTTGGGTGTATCACCATTGCAGGCGGGCCTGCTCCAGGGAGTGTGGTGGGCAACCGCGTCGCTGTGTGCCTTGCCCGCAGGCATCTGGTTCTCCAGGTTTCGCCCCGTTCCTTTGGTGTTGGTATCGCTACTGTTGGCGGTACCCTTCCTGTTTTTGCAAGCCCTGGCGTCCAGCTTCGTTATCCTGCTGCTGAGCCGCATGTTCTTCGTTCTCTTCTACACAATAGCCACCCCAGCGCGCACCCTGCTATTGCAACAATGGGCTGCTCCGCGCCAATACGCCCTGGTTAATGCCGTGGGCCTATCCCAGCACAGCATCATTCTGGCGATAGCGGTGAGCACCAGCGCTTTACTGATCACCAGTGTTGGAAGCTGGCGTATCGCCTACATGATCCTGGGCGGTCTCTTCCTCGCCCAGATCGCCGCCTGGGCGGTGATTGCAAATGAACGGTCGGCGCCAGTCAGGGAATTTCAGAAGAGACTAGAGGAGCAGCCGGGGAGCCCCATTGACGCCATCAGGTCCTACCCTCAATGTTGGCTCCTGGCAGCAACCATGTTCGCCCTTTCGGCCACCTGGACCGCCATGGTGACCTTTCTGCCAACCCTATGGTTGGAGGAGCGCGGTGTCCCGTTGACCTTGGGTGGGCCCCTGTTGGGGTTCTTGTACTACGGGCTGATCCCCAGTGGGGTTCTGGGAGGTACTCTGGCTCAGCGAGTCCGCAATCGCAAGCTGCTGCTGTGGGTACCGGCGCTGCTCAACGTGTTGTTGGGATTGGCCATCACATTGACCCCGTACCCAATATTGCTCATGGCATTGATTACCGGACTGGGACTGGTTTGGGTCGCGACACCGGCGTTGCAGGTTCTACCCTTCGAGTTTCCCGGTATACGGCCTCGAGAAGTAGCGGTAATCGCTTCTTTGGTGGTCACCTTTTCCGGCCTGGGATTCGCCGCCGGACCCGTAATTACCGGCGTGGTAGCCCAACTTACCGGCTCTCTCCAAACCGGGCTGGTGGTTCTGTGCCTGTTGACGGGTCTCGGGGTTATCGCGGGTCTGATATATCCGAGCCATTCTCCCGCCGAACCAGCCCCCGCTGAAACTCCATGACGGATGCAATCCGCCTGAGGTCCACGTCCTGACCGACGGCGCTGTGTTAAGCACGTTCGCGATGGCGCCCCTGCCGTTAACGCGGCTGTCCTTCCCACGTTGGTGTGGGAGATGAGCTTGTAGCCGGCTCGCAAGTTGACCGCTGTCCGATCAGAGTTTACAATTCCGGCCAATATAGGCGTGGGGTAGCGCTACGGTATCGCCTTTGACCGGATACCGAGAGCAGCTTAAAGACCCAGGTAGTATAAGCAGCACAAACGGAGGAGAACAGCATGGGCAGAATTAGTGGGCTCAGTCATGTGGGCGTGTTCGTAAAGGACTTGGAGAGCATGACCCAATTCTACTGCGATACCCTTGGTCTAACCGTGTCGCACCGGAACGAAGACCGGATGGTTTTCCTGACCGCGGACATTGAGCGAGAGGACCACGAGGTTGTCTTGGTCAGGGGACGCGATGGCGACGCCAAGATCATTCAACAGCTATCTTTCCGGGTGGGCAGCGTAGAAGACGTCCGCGCCTTCTACAAAACCTTCAAGGACATGGGCGTTACCATCCAGCAAACCGTAAGCCACGGGGCGGGTGTCTCCTGCTACTTCTATGATCCGGAAGATAACCGGCTCGAGGTCTTCGCCGACATACCGATGGAGGGCCGGCGAGGCTATAGCGGGCCTATCGACTTGGAAAAGAGCTCCAAAGAGCTGGTTGCCCAGGTGATCGCCGGTTAGATTTGCGCCTCGCCGTCAGGCCGGAGCACATCTCCAAGCCCGGAAGCTCGTGAATCGCTGTCTCGATCTCTGCGTCACGGCTGTCTATCAGCGCCTGGGGAAAGGCTTGGGGCCGCACTTCAACGCGCCGCCGCCGGGGAAAATTGTGCCACCAGTTCCGTCTGGGTAGGGAGAAGACCTACTACTTGCACGGGCCTGCCAACGGCGGCCCGGCTGCATTGACCTTCACCGTCCAGTCCCAGCGGCACGTCAACATAGACATTGTGCAAAAGCCTGCGAATTAGGCTGGCGCACGGCGCAACACGGTAGCCGCCAGTCCTTGGAATAAATACGAAATTGCGAAAACATGTAAGGGGAGAATAGTCGGATGGGTAATCAACTGTGCATCTCATCGGATTCCCACGTCGTTGAGCCGGCTGAGTTTTTCGAGCCGCTTCAAGAGCTTTTCGGTGACAAAGCGCCCCGAATGGTTACCGTGGACCCTGCCCGGGGGCCCCAACTCGACCTGGGCAACGGTCAGTTGGGCATCGGCCTCTCGGGCTTTTTCATGCAGAATGTCGACTTCACCACGCCGGAAGCAGCGAAACTACGCCGGTTGGGGTACGACCTGGCCCGCCCGG
>JADFFS010000251.1 GCA_022568195.1 Chloroflexota bacterium
TCAAACAATGTCCCTTCACTCATCACTTCCCCCAAGGCACCGGTTTCCCCTATTATCCTATAATCCAGGCCGGCAGCGGAATGAATGACAGACCGATTTATTCACAAGCTCTCAGGATGACAGTTTTGGGGCAAGGCCGGCTAAACCTGGTTAGCCTCAAAAGGCGCGGGGTGAGGCAGCAACCACAAACAAACCTGGATAGAGTATAATCACGAATAATCTGGACCGGACCTGGTAGTTTACCCATCAATGCCCGCGGTCACCCCAGTATTGCCGATTGTTTTATGTAGCGGGTAGCGGGCTAGCATTTAGAGCGAGAAGGGTTGGATGAGCAAATTTTTGGACCGTCTTGAACAGATTAGCCTTGGCTCGGCGGCGCCCATAGGCTTCGGGGTATCACGCGCCGGAAAAACCCCGGGGATGGCCCTGGTGGCCCTGGTCTCCAGCAAGCACACCACTGGCTGTCGGGCTGTTGCCGGCCTAGCCCCAGACGCTGTATTGCTTGAGGGGATTGCCGGCCCTGCGTCTATCAAGAAATTGGCTTCGGCTTTGCCGAAAGTACCGTGGGGAGTCCGGTCCGGCCAGTTGACCGACGAATCGGCCCAGGCCTACCAGGAAAGTGGTTGTGACCTCCTGGCTTTCTCCCTGGAGGGCACACCGGTGGCCGCTGTGTCTTCCGATGAAATCGCCCGGGTGCTTTGCCTGGACCTGGACGCCGACGAACGGCAGCTTCGCTCCATCGACCCCCTGCCGGTGGACGTTCTATTGCTCAGTCTCACCGGTCAGGCAGCGCCCTGGACCCTGGCCGACCTGGCCTCCATCGCCGCCATCAGCCGGCGGGTGAACAAATACGTGCTGGTTGAGGTCTCTACGCCGCCGGGAAAGAAGGACCTGGAGGCCATTAGAAAAGCAGGAGTACACGGTCTGGTATTGGACGTAGGGGCGGTCTCCGCGGAGAGTTTAGCCGAGCTTAAAGAAGCTCTATTGGACATGCCCCGTGCACGGCTGGGGCGGCGGGAACGAGCAACCGCGATCGTACCCTCATCGGTGTTCCCGTCGGGGCAGGGGCCAGCGCCCGAGGAACCCGACGAAGACGATGACGATGATGATATCTGAACGAATCAGCCTGCTATTCGCCTGCCATCGGCCGGCGCCCTTGGTCCCAGGATGTGGTAGGGACCTCCGGGGTCAACTGGCCCAGCGGCATCCGGGATAGGGTTTCATGCTCCTAGGCTCCTACCAGCTATTGCTCTATGACCCATTGAGCTTTTTACTCCTGGTGGCGCTGACGGCCCTCGCCCTGGTAGTCGCCATCACCGTGCACGAGTTCAGCCACGCCTTGGTGGCCAACGGCCTTGGCGACCAAACAGCCAAGCACCAGGGCCGATTGTCGTTGAACCCCATCAGGCATCTGGACCCGGGGGGGAGCTTGATGTTCCTGATGGCCGGGTTCGGCTGGGGTAAGCCGGTGCCGGTCAACCAGCATCAGCTGTCCCACGGCACCACCGGCATGTCACTGGTAGCCGCCGCTGGGCCCTTTTCCAACCTGGTGGTGGCTTTTCTGATGGCCATCCCCATTAAGGTGGGCCTGCTAGATTACACCACGCTCAGGGTGGACCGGGTCACCGACCTGTTGAGCGGCGGCTTAGATGAGTTCCTGTCGGCCATCCTGGTGTTGATGATCCTGTTCAACCTGTTGCTGGCGGTCTTCAATCTGATACCCCTGGCGCCCCTGGACGGGTCCCGGGTGCTCGCCGTATTCATCCCCAGGCATAGGGAAGCGGGCTACGCCCGGTTCCAACGCTACGGTCCAGTTCTTCTGGTCACGCTGATCATGATGAACTACGTTCTACCATTTAGCCTGCTATCGTGGGTTATCGGCCCCGTAATCGACGTCCTACTCTCCATCGCCACGGGATACTGAATTTCCCCCGAGGCCCCGGGCTGCCGGTCCACAGCTGCTTACTTCTGCCGCCACGATCACCGTCACCATCTTGGCAGGGTCGCAAGCTATAGGGGCGGGTTTGAAACCCGCCCCTACGTCCGGGTCCAACCAACACAAAAACCCTTCGTCCGGCCAGTCGCGCTTACTGCCGCTCGGCGCACGGGCCTTGGTGCTAGAATATAGGCTCTCTTCACTCCCCCAGGCGAAGTCCGGGGGCGAAGTCTGGGACGCGAAAAGGGGGAAACGATACGCCATGACCAATGACCCAAACGGAGGCTCCCAGCGGGACCTGGAGGGTCTGTTGCTGCCCGAGGAGGGGATCGTCGACCTCAGCGACAAGCTGATGGGCTACATGGCCGAGATAGAGTTGGGCGGGTTGTCCGACATCATGGGCCAGGTCCTGGACGATTTCCTGGAGCAGTGCGGTGGTATGCCCGAGGACCTGAACGAGCCCGACTCCTTCGACCAAATTACCAGGAACCAAGTGGCCATAACCCTGGCTTACCAGTTGGGACGTCTGGAAGGGCGATCGCCCCAGGTGGTCGGCTTGTTGATACAGCAGTCCATCGACAGTTGGGGCACCAGCCAGTTGCCGGAGTCGTCCAACATCTCGGAGGCCGACTTCGAGCACCCCAAGCAACTGGTTTATCCCCGGTTGAGACACTTGGAATATACCGAGCCAGAGCATTGGGAAGAATAGGATAGGGGAAGTGATGACGACGACGCCCGAAATCTACGACCTGGCGCTAACCGGCGGCACATTGCTGGACCCTGCCCAAGGCATCCATGACCGCCGTGACATCGCTTTCAAAGACGGGTTGGTGGCCTTGGTGGCCCAGCACATCGATCCAACCTCCGCCTCCATGAGCGTCGACGTGTCGGGAAAGCTGATTACCCCGGGGCTGATCGACTTGCACGGCCATTTCTACCACGGCGGCAACGGCAGCGCGGTCCACGCCGACGAGAAATGCTTGTCGGCCGGTACAACCACCGGGGTCGACGCCGGTAGCGCCGGGTTTCTGAACTATGGGGCCATGCGGGACTATGTGTTCCCTGCTCATCGGACACGTCTGCTGGCCTTCCTCCACATCGGCGCCGTGGGATTGGCGGCCAACCGCGTTCTGGGCGGTGGGCTGCACGACATGAGGGTGATCGACGTCGACCAGACCGCCGACGCCATCAAGGACAACCCAGGCTTCTGTTTCGGGGTGAAGGTGCGTATGCACTACAACGCCGTCGCCCGCTGGAACGCCCCCGAAGCCATGAAGCAAGCTCGGGCCGCTGCGGACCAGTCTGGCAGCCGGCTAATGGTCCACGTAAGCGGCACACCCATACCACTGCCCCAAGTACTGGAGTACCTGGGCCCGGGAGACATCGTCACCCACGCTTTCAACGGCGACCACGAGTCCATACTGGACCGGAACGGAAAGGTGCGCCCGGAAGTGAGGGCCGCCGCCGAGCGGGGCGTGATCATGGATCTAGCCCACGCCGGCGTCCACTGCGACTTCGAGGTGGCCAAGGCTGCGCTGCAACAGGAGCTTCCTCCTGACACCATCAGCACAGACCTGCACGTTCCGCCCCCAGGCCGCACCGTCTATCTGATGAATGACCTGATCAGCCAGTTCCATGCCATGGGGCTACCATTGAAGGATGCGGTGGCCGCCAGCACCAGCCGCCCGGCCGAGGTACTGGGTCTGCAAGACTCCCTGGGTTCCTTGGCGCCCGGAATGTCCGGAGACGCGGCGGTCTACGACCTGCGGGAGGGGCGGTTCGTTTGGCACGACTCGGCGGCGAACAAGGTAGAGGGTAAGGTCCGCTTGGACACCTTCCTAACCGTTAGAGCCGGGGAAGTGGCGTGGAAGGAAGGGCGCCTGACTCAAATGGGCCAGTGTTGACCGGCCGGTGTCACCATTA
>JADFFS010000085.1 GCA_022568195.1 Chloroflexota bacterium
AGGTCGTTGACCCCCGCGGTCAGCAATAGCTGGGACATGCGGGAACCCTCTTTCACCCAGGACGCTTGGACGTTGGGAATCCAATTATTCAGCATGATACGGGCTATCGCGTGAACCTTGATCACGTCCATTCCCGTTGGACCCGAGCGGACGCCGTCCACCAGTTCCTTCATGAACATGGGCGCCTCGGTGTGGACGAAGCTCAAGGGAACAAACTCGGTGATTCCACCGGTCTGTTGTTGGATGTCCCGCAGCAGGGCAATGTGCCTGGCGATGTGGCCCGTGGTCTCCACGTGCCCGAACATGATGGTCGAGGTGGTGGGTATTCCCAATTCATGGGCGGTGGTGATGACTTCAACCCACTGGTCCACACGAATCCTGCCCGGTGAGATCTCGTCACGTAGTTCCTGGTCCAGGATTTCAGCGGACGTACCGGGCAGGCTGCCCACACCGGCGGCCTTCAACCCTTCCAGGTATTCCCGGATGGTGCACCGGGATCGAACCGCCCCGTACAGCACCTCTTCGGGAGAAAAGCCGTGGATGTGGATATCCGGCAGCTCTTCCTTTATTGCCTCGCACAAGCGGATGTAGAGGTCGCCTTCCATCTGCGGAGGCAGGCCTGCTTGTATGCACACCTCGGTGGCTCCGTAGTCCCAAGCCTCTTTCGCCCGGCGGACGATCTCGTTCACCGGCAGGAAGTAGCCTTCCTCTTCCCGGAAATCCCGGCTGAAGGCGCAAAAGCCACAACGTTTGATACACACGTTGGTAAAGTTGATGTTGCGGTTGACCACGTAGGTGACCAAGTCCCCCACGGCCCGCCGCCGCAGTTCATCGGCGGTCATAACCATGGCGGAGTATTCCAGGCCGGTCGTTTCGAACAAGGATATCGCGTCATCGACGGTGATGTCCCTGCCCTCCAGGGCGTGGTCCAATACCCGGGCAACCTCAGGCCTCAGGAGGCTGAGTAAAGCTCCAACATTGGCCGCTTCCGGCCGATTCTCAACAGGTTCCGGCATATCTTTGAGTCCCCCCTCGGACGTACCCCTCGGCGTCGGCCAGGCCCATCACCTTGGATTTTAGATGTGGCGGTAGAAAGTTGTCCGAGTCGACAAAATACTCGGGATACACAGGCAGCCTTGGCCGCAGCTCAAACCCCATGGACCGGGTACGGTCACGGAGATCAGCCAGGCCAGGCCACGGTGCTTCCGGATTCACATAGTCGATGGTCAAGGGCGAGACTCCGCCCCAATCGTTGATGCCCGCCTCCAGGTACACATGATAGTCTTTCCGGCTCAGATTGGGAGGTACCTGGAGATTGATTTCTGGGCCCAGCAGGATTCTTGCCACCGCCACAGTCCATAGCAGCTCGCTGGCCTCGGCGTCGGCGCTAAGGCTCATCGGCGTGTCCGGCTTGGCCCTGAAGTTTTGAATTATGACCTCTTGAATGTGGCCGTAGGTGCGGTTAAGCCGCCGGATAGCCAGCAGAGCGTCGATGCGTTCTTGGCGGGTCTCTCCGATGCCGATCAGGATTCCGCTGGTGAAGGGAACACCCAACTCCCCAGCGATTTCGGTGGTGCGCAGGCGCACTCGCGGGCGCTTGCTTGGCGCAAACTCGTGGGGCCCTCCCGGCTGATACAACCGGTCGCTGGTGCTTTCCAGCATCAATCCCATGGAAGGGTTGTACGGTTGCAGCGCGGCCATTTCCTGGCGGCTCATGGTGCCTGGATTGGCGTGGGGTAGCAATGAAGTCTCTTCCAGCACCAGCTTGCACATGTCGGCCAGGTATTCCAGGGTGGTCCGGTACCCTCGTTGGCTCAGCCAGTCCTTGGCCTCGGAGTAACGCTGTTCCGGCCGTTCGCCCAAGGTGAATAGGGCTTCAGTGCAACCCAAGCGTTGCCCGGCCCGGGCCACATCCAGCACCTCCTCGGGGCTCAGGTACAGCTTGTCGCCAGCGGAAGCCGGGTCCAAACGGAAGGTGCAGTACCCGCAGAAGTCCCGGCACAAGCGGGTCAGCGGGATGAATACTTTGGGCGAGAAGGTGACTATTTTACCTTTGCCTTGGTCTCTGAGCTGTGAAGCCGTCCGGCACAGGCTGGGCATGTCGCCTTGGGCAGCCGAAGCCAAGACCGGCGCCTCTACCTCTGAAACCTGCCCTCCGCCCAACACTAACTCCAGCACCTCGCCCAGAGGCGCCAGAACGGAGGTATCTGAGCGAACTTTTTCCCTAGTTGCCACGACTTTAAACTCTGCTAAGCCCGTCGCTAACGAAGATATGAAAAAGCGCCTACCATCGGCGCTAGACAAGGGGATGGTAACAGGAAGCGGCTCGAGTTACTCTCTCCAAGGCGGGCACGGCACTATTGTAGCTTGTCACCTGGGCGCTAGCAACTTTCAAAAATACTGGGAAACAGACTGAGGCGGTTGTTGGCAGCGGGAGATGGTGGAGTTCCGATGAACCGCCCCGGTTAGAATCCGGAAAGCCGGCCCTGGTCTTGGGAATCGGGCTGGGCATAGGTTCGACCCAGGTACTCGTAAGCCAACCTGGTGGCCACGCGCCCGCGGGGCGTGCGCTCCAGAAAGCCAAGCTGAAGCAGATACGGTTCCCACACTTCCATGATGGTGTCCGCATCCTCGTTGATGGAAGCGGCCAGGGTTTCCAGGCCCACGGGGCCGCCATCAAACTTGTCGATCAGGCTGTTCAGAAGCTGATGGTCCGACTGGTCCAACCCAATCCGGTCCACGTTGATCTGGTTCAGCGCCGCTTGGGCCACCGGACCGCTTATGCGGTTGTCGGCCATGACCAAGGCGTAGTCTCGGGTACGCTTGAGCAAGCGGTTGGCGATCCGTGGTGTGCCCCGGGAGCGGGAAGCAACTTCGTCCAGACCCTCCGGGTCCGATTCTATCTCCAGTACCTGGGCTGACCGACGCACGATCACCTGCATGTCGGCGGGCTGGTAGTACTCCAAGCGGAAGACGGAGCCAAACCGGTCCCGCAGGGGCGCGCTGATCAGGGAGTACCGGGTGGTGGCCCCAACCAAGGTAAATGGGTTGATTCGGAGGTTGACGCTGCGGGCGGCCAGGCCTTTTCCCACCATCCACGACAGAAAGAAGTCCTCCATAGCTGAGTAGAGCACCTCTTCCACCACGCGGTGCAGCCGGTGTATCTCGTCAATGAATAATACGCTCCCCGGCTGTAGCCCCGTGAGAATGGCCGCCATGTCGCCGGCCCTCTCTATGGCCGGGCCGGAGGTGACACGGATTTCCGCCTCCATTTCATGGGCAATTATGTGGGCCAGAGTAGTCTTGCCCAGTCCGGGAGGCCCGTAGATGATGACGTGGTCCAAGGGGTCGCCGCGCATCTTGGCTGCCTGGACGGCGATACCCAGGTTGTCTTTAACATGAGCTTGTCCAACGAAGTCGGCCAAGCGTCTGGGGCGCAGGGAAAGGTCCTGGTCGTCTAGTTGAAGTTCCCCGGAGACTAATCGTTGAGCCATCCTTATCCCTTCAGCCACCACACTTCGGCGCCGGGGGCATCGTGCAATTGCCGCTTTCAGGGGTCTTTTCAGTTGCAGGCCCGGCGGGCTCCATTCTAGGTTAGGGTCCAATCAGCGTCAAGGAAGCTCTGGCACGAGAAAAACCATTATTGGCGCGCCATGCTCCGGCTATTCCTCCAGCTTGCGGAAAACCAGGCAAGCGTTTTGGCCGCCGAAGCCAAAGGCGTTGGACAAAGCAACCCGCACGTCCACTTCCCTGGCCTTGTTGGGCACGTAGTCCAGGTCGCAAGACGGGTCGGGCACATGATAGTTGATGGTGGGGTGCACCACTCCGTCGGTGATGGATTTGATACAGGCTAATGCTTCCAAGGAGCCGGAGGCCCCGAGAGAATGGCCAATCATTGACTTGGTGGAGCTGATGGGGATGTCATAGGCCCTGTCGCCAAACAAGCGCTTGATCGCCACCGTCTCCAGGGTGTCGTTCAACGGTGTGGAGGTGCCGTGGGCGTTGATGTAGTCCACTTGGTCCAGTTCGACACCGGCGTCGGCCAGCGCCAAGCGCATGGCCTCGGCGGCGCTGGAGCCCGACTCCTCGGGTTGCACCGGGTGCCCCGCGTCGGAGGTGCAACCGAAGCCGGCAACTTCAGCCAAAATGTTGGCGTCTCTGGCCAGGGCATGCTCCAGGCTTTCCAACACCAGGATCACCGACCCTTCGGCAGGCACAAAACCATCCCGGTCAGCATCGAAAGGACGGCTGGCCTCTTCCGGCTGGTCGTTCCGGGTGCTCAAAGCCCGCATCACAGCGAACCCAGCCAACCCCAACTGGCTGATGCCTGCCTCGGTGCCGCCGGCCAGGATCACGTCGGCCATCCCGTGGCGAATTACCCCCAGGGCCTCGCCGATGGCTTGATTCGAGGCGGCGCAAGCGGTGGTGGCTGTGGAGTTGTAGCCGTGGGCGCCGACAAAACGGCTCACGTTGGACGCGGCCATGTTGGGTAAAATCATGGGAAAGAAGAAGGGGGACATGCGCATACCGCCCCGGCTGGCCAACACCCTGCAGTTTTCCTCAAGGGTGGGAAGGCCACCGTTTCCGTTGCCCAAGACCACCCCAACCCGGTATTGGTCTTCCTTGGACATTTTCAATCCGGCCGACTCCACTGCCGTCAGCCCAGCGGCCACCGCTAGTTGGGAAAATCGGGCCATGCGCCGGGCCTCCCGGTTGTCCAGGTATTGGCCCGGATCGAAATCCCGGACTTCGCCGGCAATCTGGCAGGGGTAGCCGGTGGGGTCGCACAGGGTCATTGGGCCGATGCCCGGCTTACCTGCCACCAGGTTCTTCCAGAAGACATCCGCGGTTTGACCCAGGGGCGTGATGGCTCCCATGCCGGTTACGACAACTTTAGGCTGGCCAGTGATCACGGTTCCACCTCCTCGTCCTCCAACATCATCCGCCGTCATTCGCCACTGGGCGCTACCCGGTCCTCAAGTCTGAAGGCAGCAGGTCGGGGTATAGCTCCGGCTGGATGCCCAACACAGCTTCCCGGACCTCGGCCGCTACGAATAGAGAGCCGGTAGCCAGAATCAGGTCTCCCGACCGGGCTTGTTGCAGAGCTTGCTCCAACGCCTGGGCCGGGTTGGCCACCTCTTCCACGGGCGACCCGTGCTCCCGAAACATGGCCGTGATTTGAGCCGGGGGCATTGACCTGGGGTGCCGGGACCGGGTGGCGAACACCGACACCGGACCCGCCCGGACCAGCCTCTCAATCATCTCATCAACGCTCTTGTCCCGGGAAAATCCCGTTAAAAGAATCAACCGCCGGTAATCCAGGTACCTGGGCAGGGTATCCATCAGGGCTCCCATGGAATAGGCGTTGTGCGCGCCGTCGGCAACCACCAGCGGGTCTCGGGACAGGACTTCCAGGCGACAGGGCCAAGACACCTCGCGAAATCCGCGTTCAATGGCTTGTGCCGAAACCGGGTGCCCGCGCTCCTGCAATGCCTCCAGAGCCGCGACGGCGGTAGCGGCGTTTTCCAGCTGGTATTGACCAAGCAAGGGAATGCGCAGTTGGTAATTGCCCAAACGGCCATTCACCGATAGGCACTGGCCTTCCAACGAAGAATCGCCCGCCTGCCAGGTTATCTCTTGACCCACCTGTATGGCAACGGCGCCCTGGTCTTGGCAGGCCGACAAAATCACCGAAAGGGCTTCCGGGCGCTGTGGAGCGATGGCCACGCTGGCTCCAGGTTTAATAATTCCGGCCTTATCCTCAGCTATCTGGGCGATGGTATCTCCCAGTATAACCGTATGGTCCAAACTGATGGATGTGATGACGCATACCTCGGGCCGGACCACGTTGGTTGCGTCCAGACGCCCACCAAGTCCAACTTCCACCGTCTGGAACCCGGCATTTTGCTGGGCGAAGCTTTGGAAAGCCATCCCCGTCATGAACTCGAAGAGGGTCACCGCTCCCAGGTCAGTCTCATCGCGGACCCACTGCTGGTGGGACCATAGCTGGTCCACCAGGCCGGCGAATTCCTCTTCGCCAATGGGCTGGGAGTCTCTTCGGATGCGCTCCCGGAAGCTGTGCAGATGGGGCGAAGAATAGAACCCAGTCGAGAATCCGGCGGCGTGCAGGGCGGCGTCGCAGAAAGCCGCGGTGCTGCCTTTACCCTTGGTCCCGGTAATGTGAACAGTTGGGATTCCGTCCTGGGGGTTACCCAGCCGCTCCAAAAAGCACTCCATCCGTCTCAGATCTGGGATGACTTTCTGCCGGGGACCGGCGGGCGCGGTTCTCTCGTGGTCCACCAGGGTAAGCAATCGGTCTATGGCATCAGGATAGTCCAACGGTCTCCGGTCGAAGGGCCGACATTGGTGAGCAGCGGCTCGCGGTTAGTGATCCCTGATATGAGGAGGCATGGACCCGAGGGTTATCTTGACCCCGTCCCAGAACCCAACCGACCTCACAAAGTCTATGTTACCTTCCAGGCGACGTGGGGTAAAGCCAAAGGTCTCCTCGACGACACCGGGTTCCGCCACGTTGCGGATAGACAGCATCCGTAGTTGGTCGATGGTTATGGGGGGGCGGGGCTGCACCTTTTCCATCACCAGGGTAGCCAGGTACATCAACCACACCGGGATGTGCACCCGCAGACGCTTTTTGCCCAGGGTCTTGACCACCACGGAGATTATTTCGTTGTAACTAAGCTGTTCCGGTCCACCGATCTCGATGATCTTGCCCTTAAGGTCCTGCCGGTCCACCGCAATGACGATGCACCGGGCAACATCTCCCACCGAAATCGGCTGGAATCGGTTGCGCCCCGAGCCAACCACCGGCATCACGGGGGCTATCCGGACCAAACCCGCCAAGGCGTTGAGAAACTCGTCGCCGCGGCCAAATATGATGGAAGGCCGGATGATAGTGTAGGGGACTCCGCCGCCGATGACCTCTTGCTCCCCCCGCCATTTGCTGTAAAGGTATGGATAAGCAGGGCTGTTGTCCGCGCCTATGGCGCTGACCTGAATGAAGTGCTTGAGCCGGGTGCCCTTGGCCGCCTCCACCACGTTGGCCACACCCTGCCGGTTTATCTGGTCATAGGTCAGCCGTTTTCGTTGCCGGATGATGCCCACCAAGTGGACCACCACCTCAACATCGTAAAACGCATCGGCCAAGGCGGCGGGGTCGGACACGCTGCCGTAGTGGATTTCCACCGACCGGTCGGGAAACAAGCGTTCCCGGCCCGGAGTATGCACCAGGCAACGCACCTGATGGTGGCGGTCTTGTAGCTCTCGTACAACCCGCCGCCCCAAGAATCCCGTGGCCCCCGTTACCAGAACTAGCATGTTAGATACCCAGTTTACTACCCAGAGGCCAAATTTGTCCTCGCGATGCCGGCCATCCAAAAGAGACAACACCGTGTCCGATATCGCTACTACAAGCATCAAGTATCAGAAGCTGCGCAGGGTGTCAAGAAAACCTCTGCCCTTGGTGGAAATCAAAGGGTAATGTAAGATTGACCGGCCGGCCCGGGAAGATACGAACTTTTAATCCACCCACGGGAGGACCAACAGGCGATGGAACCAGGCGGAGAGCACCAACTGCATTTCGGCGCGGGCATGGCCCTGGGAGCAGCGGAAACAGCCTCCCAAGCCAGGTGGATGGAGGACCTGGGGTACGAGTACTTTGCCGCCGGGGAACACTACATGCGGGGCAATCCCCCAGGGCCCACCCATGCCGCCTTACCCTTGTTGGCCGTTGCCGCCGGGGCAACCAGCAAGATCCGGCTGCTCTCCTCCATCCTGTTGGTGCCCTTTTACCACCCCACGGTACTGGCCAAGCTGACCACGACCCTGGACATTGCGTCCGGCGGCCGTCTTACCCTGGGTATAGGAATCGGCGGCGAGTTTCCCGTCGAGTTCAAGGCGGCAGGGTTAAAGGTGAACCAACGGGGACGACGCACCAACGAATGCCTGGAAGCCTTGGTTCGTCTATGGACCGAGTCAAACGTGAATTTTCAGGGCAGGCATTTCCAACTGGAAGACGTTACCCTTACCCCTTCACCGATCCAGCAGCCACACCCGCCGGTCTGGGTCTCGGGACGCCGGGACGCAGCGATGAAGCGGGCAGCCAGGTACGGCGACGGCTGGATGCCCTATTTTTACGACCCTCAGCGCTACCGGGACAGCGTGGATAAAATTCACAAGTTTGCGGAATCCGGTGGACGGGACCTAACCCAGTTCCAGTGGGCCTACTTCCCTTATATTTCCATCTATCCTACTGTGGAAGAAGCGGCCGACGTCGCGGCCGAGGCCCTGGGCGGCCGGTATCTGCACGGCGGAGGTTTCCGCGACATCGTTAAAAACTACTGCCTATTGGGTCCGGTCGACCGATGTGCCAGCCGGCTTCAGGAGTACATCGATGCTGGCGCCCGTCACATAGTATTCAGCGTGGCTTGCCGGAAGGAAGATAGGGAATCCCACCTGGAAACCATCGCCAAAGAGTTGATCCCTATGTTCAAGCAAGTTACGACGGACTGATAGCCTATCCGAAAATCCAGCATTGTCGAAGGCCCGAGACTTCCCTGTTCCGTAGTTTTCGGATAGGAACTAAGAGCAACGGCCTTGACTCGGCAAAAAGGACCACCATACACTGATGATCGATCCACTGCAGGCGACAGCAGGGATTAGTCAATACACGCGGCCCGATGCCCGATGTGTGCGCCCACCGGCTACATGCTATATTATTCCGTTAATCGTTGGGGTATAATTGTTGACGGTCTGGTATCCAGTGGGTCCCAGCATCAGGCTGTTTTAAGATGCGTGTAATCGGGCAGTGGCGCCCGTTCCTTTTTCTTTTCCAATCTGGTCTCAATTCAGGGAATGGTCCCGAGTGTAAGTGATGGGGGCAAGAATGTCGAAAATTAAACGGGTGATGCTGCTACAACCAGCGTCTGCCGGTGGGAATTTTGAATATATCGCCATACCGCGGCAGGGCATGCTGTTTCTGTCCGGCGCCTTGGCCCAGTGGGAAGGCCCGTTCTTGTACGAACGGGAGATTTGGTTTGAAGACCGCTGTGGCTTGATCGACCCCGACAAAGACCTGGACGGTGTGGACATCCTGATGGTGACGGCGCTGATCAATGAATCGCCCCGTGGCTATCAGGTTGCTCGTATGGCCAAGCTGCACCATCCGGACCTCATCACCATCGGTGGCGGCCCTCAAATGGGTCCGTTGGCGGAAGAGGCTTTCGACTACGGCCACTTCGATGTAATCGTACAGCGGGAAGGCGAGGACATCATCGGCCAGCTGAGCGATATTCTGCTGACCTACAAGGGCAGCCAGCGCGACACCTACCTGGACAAGGTGCCGGGCATCAGCTACAAGCGGGATGGCAAAGTCATCCCGACGCGCCGAACCGGGCTGATCGACCCCGATTTCGTTGAGTTGCCGGATTTCCGGTCGATCCGGGACCTGACTACAGCCAACCCCATGGCCGGGGGAGTCATCGAAACGGTCCGAGGTTGCACTGAAAAGTGCACGTATTGTCAGGTGATTCAGCAGTTTTTGGGTTACCGCTTGATCAAGCGAGAAACTGAAGTGAAGCGGCTGAACCAACTCACTGAACTGGCGGCCGACGGCCTGATTCATGCGTCCCGCAGTGGCAAGTTCCAGGTCTTTATCTCGGATGACCTCCATCCTCCGCCGCTGCGCGCGGTCAAGTATCGCAACGAGCGCCTGGAACGGCTCAGGATTTGGAAAGACCACGTCCAGAACATGAACATGATTTGCCAGGCCCGCGTGGAAATTGGCCAGGACCCAGAGTTGGCCAACGCCATGTCCGACGCCAATATCCGGATGATTTACGCCGGGGTAGAGTCTGACAACGCGGAGAACTTGAAGCTGGTCAAAAAACGTCAGGATCCCGGTCAGGTGCACACCGATCTGACCACCCTGAACGGCATGGGGTTCTCCGTGGTGGCAATGACCATAATCGGGCTGCCCTACGACACGGAAGAAAGCATCATGAGGTTGGCGGACTGGGTTACGTCAATCAGCAAGTACCAGACCGTGAACTGGCTCACCCCGCTGCCGGCTACATCCAACTGGAACGACCTGACGCCCCTGAACGAAAACGGGGATATTCTGCAAGAAGGGGAAATGCGGCCGTACCACCTGTATACCGGCCGCCAGTTTGTCCACTATGACGAAAGATGGTCCATGAAGGAGAGTCAGGACCTGTTCGACCGGTACTCCGCCAAGCTAACACCGGTGGACGACCTGTACCAACGAATCTTCCGGATTCTGCGAACCTATCGTCTCCGCCTGGCCACCACCAGCCGTGACCTTGGCGACACCATTGGGGCCAGGTTGGCCGATGCTACCGAGAGCCTTCGCAGCTGGTCCGATCCTGTTTCCATGGCTGGCCGGGAATTTGGAGAAAATATCTCCCAGCAGGTAGGAGAGTTGGTTGAGAAGCTGAAGTCCGTGTCTCAGCCTTTGGCAAATGCCCGCCGCGAGGTGGCCGACACCATCGGCAACCATGTCAGCGAGCTGAGCGTCTCCCTCAAGACGTTGGCGGGCCCTATAAGCCCGACAAGCGACGAACTGGCCGCAGACATTTCGGGCCGCATCACCGAGTTGAGTGAAATGCTCAACCGGGTGGTCACCGAGTCTCATATCAGAGGGTCTGTCCGTAACTGAGCCTAGCCTAACTACCGAATCCTGACCCTGATTGGATGCCGACGAAGCTGGACGGGGTGAAGCCAAGGGGTTGTTAAGTGGTGTTTAGTGGGATTCTTGGTGGATCCAGACATACCGTAGGTCTCTCCTTCGCCGCTTTCCGCCAGGCTGCTTTCCCCGTTGCACCTCAAACCCCATCCGGTGTTGCTCCTCCCGGCTAGCTCCGGAAAGCGCCCAATACACGATCTTCTTTCAGGCGTCCAACCCATTCCGGCAGCAATATGGCAACGGAGAACGACTACCCTAACCTAGAGGCCGATCCTATATGAACGGACTTCACCGGGTTTTCATCACAGGCCTGGGAATAGTGAGCCCCTTGGGCCTCGACACGGACTCCACTTGGAGCCGCTTGCAAAAAGGCCACTCCGGCATCGACTACATCACCGCTTTTGACTCCGAAGGATTCGATACCCGGTTCGCCGGTGAGGTAAAGGGCTTCGATCCGGAAAGCTACCTGGAAAGAAAAGAGTCCCGTCACATGGACCGCTTTGCTCAGCTTGCCGTAGTGGCAGCCCTAGAAGCCTGCCGGCAAGCCGGGCTGGACCCGAAAAAGCCCGACCCCTATCGCGTCGGGGTAATCATCGGCAGCGGCATCGGCGGAATCATCACCCTTTCCCAGCAGATGGAGGTGTTGAGCCAGCGGGGGCCCAAACGGGTCAGTCCCTTCCTCATTCCCATGATGCTGGCCGACATGGCCTCCGCCCAAGTATCCATGGTCACCGGGTGCATGGGCACCAACTATTGCGTGGTTTCCTCCTGCGCCAGCGGCGCGGACGCATTGGGACAAGGCTGGGAGATGATCCGCCGCGGCCAGGAAGACGTGGTGTTGGCTGGCGGCAGCGAGGCGCCCATCAATCCGATCGCCATCGCGGGGTTCAATTCCATGCGGGCCCTGTCCCGCTTCAACGAAGACCCTCAGAAGGCCAGCCGTCCTTTCGATACGAACCGGGACGGCTTTGTCATGGCCGAAGGCGCGGCGGTTCTGGTTCTGGAAAGCCAGGAAAGCGCGGAAAGCAGGGGCGTGACGCCGTTGGCCGAGATTAAGGGCTATGGCGCCACTTCCGATGCCCACCACCTTACCGAACCGGGCCCCGCCGGTCAGAGCGCGGCCCGCGCGATTACGCTGGCACTGAATTCCGCGGGCATCGAACCCTCTGAGGTGGACTATCTGAACGCCCATGGCACCTCCACCCCCCTCAACGACCGGCAGGAGACCAAAGCGATCAAGCTGGCGCTGGGAGAAGACGCTTACCGGGTTCCCCTCAGCTCCACCAAGTCTATGACCGGGCATTTGCTGGGGGCCGGGGGCGCTCTGGAAGCGGCGTTTTGCGTATTGGCAATGCGAGACGGCGTGGTGCCACCCACCATCAACCTGAACGACCAGGATCCGGACTGCGACTTGGACTACACTCCCAACCAGTCCCGACAGCACAAAATCGACGTGGCCATAAGTAATTCCTTCGGGTTCGGCGGGCACAACTCGGTGCTGGTGTTCGCCAACCCAGAACGCGGCCGGTAAGCAGTCGCGTCGCCCCTTCCCTCCTTTGCCCACTTTCGGTGGGCTGGTCCTATAACAGCCAAACTATGTTCAACACATTGACAGGTGGACTGAAATCCTTCCAACTCCCTTTTGATAAATGGCGGCGAAGGGGCGACTTTCTCTCGCCATGACCACAACGATTGCGAAACAGTGGCAATTGCCCTCTCCGCCCCGCGCCCATTCTCTGCCTTCGGACGTTCCTCTTCCCGTGGTTCAGATTTTGCTGGCCCGGGGCATCGACACCGCCGAGAAGCTGCGTTACTTCCTGGATCCACCCCAAAGCCTGCCATACGACCCTCTGCGGTTGGCCGGCATGGAGCAGGCCTTGGCACGCCTGTACCAGGCCGTGAGCAACAAAGAGAAGGTAGGAATTTTCGGTGATTTTGACGTTGACGGAGTAACCGGCACCGCCATAGTCGCCGAGGGGTTGACCTCCCTGGGCGTCCAGGTGGTGCCGTACCTACCCCAACGAATGGTTGAAGGCCACGGCCTGTCCAAAGCAGCCGTGGAAAACCTGGTGCAGCAAGGAGTCAGCCTGATAATTACCGTGGACACCGGGGTAACCTCCATCGAGGAAGTGGCCCACGCCCGGAACATTGGGGCAGACGTCATAATCACCGACCACCACGTTCCCCACGCAGAGATGCCCGATGCCGTAGCCGTGCTCAACCCCAAACTACCCGGTGGAAGCTATCCGTTTTTCGATCTATGCGGCGCCGGACTGGCATTCAAACTGATGCAGGGGTTGTATCAGTTCTACGGGCAACCTTGGGCGTCCGGTCTGCTGGAGCTGGCGGCCCTGGGTACCATCGCCGACCTGGTGCCCTTGGTGGACGAGAACCGTTACCTGGTTCAGCAGGGATTGCGGGAACTGGCTAATACGAAGCGCCCGGGTCTCCAAGCCTTGTACCGGCGTGCCGGGGTGGAGACCGAGGGTCTTAACGCCGAGACCGTGTCCTTCCAGATTGCGCCACGCCTCAATTCGGCAGGGCGCTTGGCCCATGCCATGGACAGCTTCCGTCTCCTTACCACCGAATCCCAGTCCGAGGCAGAGGGTTTGGCCGATAAGTTGGAAGACTTGAACCGGCAACGCCGGGACATATCTGAAAAAGCCTTTACCCTTGCCCTGGAGCAAGTAAATATTCGTTACTCCGGAGGATTGCCGCCAATCGTGGTCGTCCAAGACCCTCGAATCAACCCTGGTGTCTCCGGTCTGGTGGCTGGACGGTTGGCCGAGCTGCTACACCGGCCAGCGGTGGTTGTGTGCGGCGATGGAGACCGGTTGGTGGCCAGCGGGCGGAGCATCCCTGCATTCAACATAGTTGAAGCCTTTGAGGCGTGCCAGTCGCTGATGGTCCGTCACGGTGGCCACGCCCAAGCGGCCGGGTTCACGGTTGAACGCGACAACTTGCCCGCGTTGACGGAAAACCTGACCGCAGTCGCCGAAGAGGCCCTGGCCCACACAGACCTACAGCCTAGATTGGCCATCGACGCCCAGGTGAGGCTTTCGGAGCTGGGCAATGGTGTAACCGATTGGCTTTCGACCTTGGAGCCCTTCGGTCCCACCAATCCTGCTCCGTTGTTCTTGACCACTGGCGCTAGGATTCTGGGAATCCGTTACATGGGCAACGTCGGGCAACATCTGAAGCTACGGGTATCCGATGAGGGCAACGAATGGAACGCCCTGGCCTTCAATCAAGGAGAGGACGCCAGTGGATGGATCTCCGAGGGTGACCAAGTAGACTTGGTCTACACCGTGATCTCAGACCGGTTTCAAGGGCCGGGCGCCCTGGCCCTCAGAGTGGTGGACTTCCACCTTTCCGGCGGCTGACGCCTCTAAGGGGTCCGTTGCCCCCGACTTGCTTGCCTGGGCTCTGGGCGCACGAACCGGGCCTTATAGACCAGCAGCCCAAGGGCCACCAAAATCACAATCAGCGCCAACACTTGAGCCTGGTTTAGCACGGCGAAGTAAACGTTGCTCTCAACTCGCATAAAGCTGATGAAGAACCGGCCCGTGGAATATAGCCCTCCGTACAGCACGAAGAACATGCCCCTCGGCCGTAGACGATGGCGTAACGGCCAGAGAATGGCCAGAAGAATAAGGTCGAACAGCAGCTCGTAGGCCACCGCCGGGTGGGAAGCCGGCCGCAACAGACCGGGGCTGTTGAAGTGTGTGTAGACTACCCCCCACGGCAAGGAAGTTGGATTGGCGAAATGCTCTCCGTTGATTACGTCCCCGATCCTGCCGATGGCCATGGCCAAGAGCACCGCCGGCGCGGTTATGTCGGCCAGGTGACCGATGCCGGGCAGGGTGGCCTTGTGGGGCTCTCCCATGAAACGAAAAAACCGGCCCCACAGAGTCAAGAAACGGTCGGCGTTACGAATTAACAGATACAACGAACCGCCGGCAAATCCGCCCAGTATGGCGCCGTAGATGGCGATGCCTCCCTGCCAGACATATATAACCCTAATCGGGTCGGCAGCGTAAAACTCACCCCAAAAGTCGATGATGTGGATTACCCGGGCCCCGATGATGCCGCCGATGATGGACCAGACCGCCA
>JADFFS010000252.1 GCA_022568195.1 Chloroflexota bacterium
TGGCCTGCGTGTACCTTTCCGCGATGCAGACTCTGTTGGGTTTCTACATCGCTTTCACGGTGTCCCGTACCGCCGACCAAGGGTTGATTAAGATCGGAGCCGTTCCTGCCGTGGGGAAATGGTTTGAACGCTACCGGGGCAGAGCCGTCGCCCTGGTCTTCTTTGGGGGTAGTGCGGGGATCGTTGTCCTGGCTCCCGTCGTCCAGATAGTGATGGTCACCTGGGGCTGGCGGGCCGCCTGGCTGGTGCTGGGGGCGGTGATGCTTGCACTGGGGGTAATCCCCAGCTTCTTGATAGTCCGGCGGCAGCCCGAGGACCTGGGCCTGGCAGTGGACGGGAGACCGGCCCTAGATTCAGTGGACCAAAATACGCCGGGACAAAGTACGCCGCTGGCCGCGGGATCAACCGCCGGTTCCCCGGAGGCTGGGGTGGAGTGGCCGTTGGCAAGGGCGGTGCGGACCCCTGCTTTCTGGCTGGTGCTGGTTTCCCTGTTCGTGGCCAGCACTTCCAGCGCCGGGGTCACTTTACACCTGGTGCCCTACCTGACCCAGCAGGGGTTGGGCGCTGGAGCCGCCGTGAGCGTGATCAGCGTGCTTTCCACCTCCAGCGCGTTGGGAATTCTGGCGCTGGGGTTTCTGGCGGAACGAGTGTCTCCGCGGATATTGCTGGCCGCGGTCTTCTCGCTGATAGCGGTGGCCATCGGCGTCCTGCTGTCCGCCGATTCCCTGGCCAAAGCCTATGCCTTCGCCGTGTTACACGGTCTGGCGTCGGGGGGCATGAACACCTTGGCCCCGCTGCTGTGGGCCAGCTACTACGGCCGGGGAATCCTGGGGTCCCTTCACGGTATAAGCCGGGCGGCCCAAGTTGCCGGCTTCGCCCTGGGGCCCTTGGTGCTGGGGATCGCCTACGACGCCTCGGGGACCTACCAGACCGCGCTGGTCTACTTCGCCTTCACCGGCGTGGCCAGCTCCCTGCTGATCCTGGCCGCCCGGCGGCCGCGGATGGCACCTAGCCGCCGGCATTGATGCCTGGCGAATCCAGGGAAACGAATTAACGCAGTCTGCCGACGACTAAGTACGTTGCCAGAACGAATTTGACGAATGTCACCCTGAACGAAGTGAAGGGTCTGGGGCGGGGGATGGAGCCTGCCTGGGGCCACGACAAATGTGGCGCCCCCTCAGATGCTTCGTCGATCTGCTCCTCAGCATGACATGGGTTAAACCACGAATGGCAGGCTACTTAGCCTTGCGCCCCATGGCAAAGCCACAAATTCACCGCTTGTTGCCTTCTGGTGCAGCCCCTCACATCTTAAAGGGCGGTTGGGCGGAAATTAATCCCCTACCGAAACTGGAACTTGGAGTAGTCGCCTTCCTCTTTGGTGATGAACTCCAGCAGGACCGTCTTGCCCGAGCGGTTGATCTCCAGGGCCCGCCGGATAGCCGGGATAATCTCCTGGGGGTCGGTGATCTTCTCGCTGTAGGCTCCCAGGGCCTGGGCCACTTCGGAAAATTGGCCGCCCACTGCTTTGATGTTGTACTTTTCCACGGCCACCGGGAAGCGGCTGTCCTGATAGATCGCCATGGTGGAGTTGTTCAGAACGATGGTGATGATGGGCAGTTCGGCCCGTACCGCGGTCTCGATGTCCATTCCCACGGAGCCGAAAGCGAAGTCGCCCATGATGTTGATGACCTGCTTTTCCGGCGCCGCCATCTTGGCGCCCATGGCCAGACCCAGGCTGTAACCCAACTGGGTGGACTTGCCCCAGCCAATGAAGGAGCGGGGCGCGCGGGCCTCCCAGAAGGGCACCACGTACTCGCGGGCGCTGCCCGACTCGTGGGTCACGATGACGTTGTCCAAGTCCACGGTGTGCATCAGGTCCCACACCACCCGGTAGGGATTGATCGGCACCTCGCTGGAGGTAAGCTTGGGCATCCACTGGTCCAGCCACTCCTGTTTGCCCGACCGGATCTCATCCACCAGCGCTTGGTTGGCGGGCCGGCCCTGTGAGCCGGACTGGAGTTTCAACTCCTCCAAAAGCTGGGTCAGCACCAGCTTGGCGTCGCCCACCACCGGGTAGTGGGACTTTATATCCTTGTTGATGTCGTCTTCATCGTTGGTGGCGTGGACGATCACTTTCCCAGGTGGGATGGGAACGCCGAAGTTTGTTTTGCCGAAACTGCAACCGATGCCGAATACCAGGTCCGCCCGGGTCAGGTGGCGGTGAACCCCCAAGGTGGTGCTGGAACCGCCGCATCCCACGAACAGAGGGTGGTTCTCCGGGAATGCGCTCTTGCCACCCAAAGTAGTCATCACCGGGGCCTGCAAAAACTCGGCCACCTTTATCAACTCGTCGGTAGCCTCGGCATACAGGACGCCCTGTCCGGCGTCGATAATCGGGTCCTTGGCGGCCAGCAATGCCTGGGCGGCCCGGCGGATCGCGTCTGGGTCGCCGGCGCTACGCACCGATTGGGGTGGTTCGTAGTCGAAGTCCAACTCGCTCAGCTCTTCCGCCCCCACATCCTGGGGGATTTCCAGCAGCACCGGGCCCGGCCGTCCGCTCCTGAGTTTGGTAAAGGCCCGGCGCATCACCTCGGAAACACTGCGGGCGGAGGTGATCTGAGCCGACCATTTGGTGATGGACTCGTAGCTCCGGGCCGGGCTGAAGGTGGGCGCGACGCCCAGACGGTCCCGGTTCGCCGCCGCGGGCAACAGCAGTATCGGCACCGAGTCGGCGTAGGCTTGCGCCACCCCGCCGAAGGCGTTTTCGGCCCCCGGCCCGCTCTGCATCAGGAAGACGCCCGTGCGCTTGCCGTTGGTTATCCGGGCAAAGCCGTCGGCCATATGGACCCCTGTGCACTCCTGGCGGAAGACGATAGGCCGGATTCCAGCGACTGCGGCGGCCTCGATGAGAGGATTCGAGGGGATGCAGGCGATGAAGTCCACCCCCTCCAATTTCAGAACGTTGACGATCGCGGTGACTCCGTCCATAACCTTTTACCTTCCTTTCACGCTCTTACGCCGGTCAGGCCGTTGCGCCGGGGTCCTGACCGTTCGTAGGTTCTTCTCGGCGCCCCGATATGGTTTTTACTCCGATGGGGCGTTCCACGGTATTGTGCTGGAGTAGTCGGCTACCAAATCGCCTCTCTGGTTGTGGGCCACGACCTGGAGCGTAATGAACCGGTTACCCTGCTCCTGCAACTTGTCTTTGACCGAAGTCACGCTGGTGATAATGTCTCCCGGGGTCACCAGCGCTCCCTGAAACTCGATGGATGTCGCTGCTCCGGTCCCGGCTAGCGCGGCTTCGTTCCCCTGATCTTCCCCTTGAGTTTCAACAGCGAAGCCCTGTTGGAGAGCAGGCCCTTCCACCAGCAGGGGAGCAAAAGCAAACAGCATGGAGGGGGGCGCCACGATTCCCGGCAGGCCCATCTCCCTGGCGGCAGGCTGGTTGGTATAAGCCAGGTTCTCGTAGCGGGCCGCCCGGCAGAACTCAAAGATTTTTTCCCCAGTCACCTCGTAAACGTAAGCTGGCGACGAGTCACCGACGGCCACGTCCTGCCAGTTATCCAATCGTAACAGCGGGTCCTCTCATTGACCGGAGTCTGGGCCGGAGCCTGCTTTTAGTCGCCAACTCCCCCGCATACACGGGCTGGCGGGTACCGGACAATCCGCGCAGCGTATCAGCCCCGAATGATTCCAAGCCAGTGTAGGGTGGAGCCTGGACAGTGTCAATCGAGAAATTGGGGCTGGTCGAGAAGAGGGCGGCT
>JADFFS010000086.1 GCA_022568195.1 Chloroflexota bacterium
AAAATATTAGCCAAAGAATTCCGTTATTTATCTGCTGATTTTAACATGAATTTCCGCGATAACGAGACTGGAAAAAGCTTCGGGGGGGTGTTAAATGGGGCGGGATTGACGAATAGGCCGCGAGTAAAAGGCATGGATGCAATTTTAAGTGACCTTGACGTAAGCGATAAAAAGCGTCAGGCTATAAAAAGAATTCTTGATGATGAACCTGAAACAAAGGAAGAGACAATGAAATTCGATGAAATCATGAAAGCCGCAAAAGATGCGAATCTTTCAGAAAGCGAATCAAAGGAACTTGCGGAATCAATGGGCGTGAAGCTGGCAGAAGATAAGCCAGGGCCTAAAAAAGAGAACAAGCAAAAAGAGGCACGGAGGGGACAATGTCATCCAACATCAACATGGAGACCAGCGCAAGTTATCAAACGGCGGGGGTGAGATTTAACCTTAGTTTAACCACTCCCCCAGAGGGGGACCAGGCGCAATTCAGCATCACGGTGGACGATTTGGCTACGGGGCAACGACTGCCGTTCAGCCACCAGGCATGCCCGGCGGTGCACGATTTCACCCGGGGTTTCGCACGCTGGTTGGGCACCAAGGGATTTCGAGCCACCCGCAACGACGATGAGATAGTCGCCGCGGCCCGTGCCGAATTGACCGCGCCCCAGCTCATCCAGGGATTCCGGGATGCCCTGGACATGGTGGACCAAAAATTTTCCAACTACCTGAGCCCCATCGTCGGCCCCAATATGGGCTCGGATTCTTATTCCGACGTTGTCTATAGAAAAGAAGACGGGGTGGCATGGCTGCTCCTAAACCGGCCGGAAACCTACAACGCCAAGCGCGGCATCACCATGGATGAGATGGCCGATAGCCTGCTGGATGCGGCGGGCGATTCCAGCATCCGCGTGGTGGTGATTTCCGGAGCCGGCCCCAACGGCTTTTGCACCGGCAACGACCAGAGTTACGACCCGGAGTTGGAGCATTCCGATTACCGGGGAGAGGCCGAGGTGCGCTATAGCCAGGTGATTCAGCAGATGCCTCAACCGGTAATCGCGGCGGTGGACGGTTTCGCCATCGGTTCCGGGAATATCTTGGCCTATACCTGCGACTTCACCGTGGCAACCACCCGGTCCCGGTTCGGACAGACCGGGCCCAGGGTGGGCAGCCCGGCCAACGGCCATAGCGTGGCCATGCTGGCGGCCAGGGTTGGTCAGAAGCGGGCGCGGGAAATCTGGATGCTGTGCCGCCAGTACACCGCCCAGCAGGCCTATGACATGGGACTGGTCAACGCAGTGGTGGAGCCGGACCAGCTTTGGACCGAGGTTGACCGGTGGATTGCCGACATCAAAAACGTCAGCCCGGTGATCCTTCAGATGCAGAAGATGTCCTTCAACCGCCACGACCACTTTCAGGAACCGGAACTGACCCCCTTTCAAGAATATATGCCCGACTATTCAGCATCAGAGGAAACTCGGGAACGCCGGATGGCCTTCATAGAGAGGCGACCGATAGACGCGTCCAAGAACCTGCCCTACGTCAAGATTCCCATCAGGTAAGCCCTTTACCGGAACAGTCCTGGACCGGAGAAGAGTCGGATTGATATGCCTAAACCTGATTTGAACATCATTGTGTGCGTCGACCGGAGGAGATGCATGTACCTGCGGTCCAATGGACGCAATGGCCCCGAGCTCCTTGAAGAATTGAAGACCGCTATTGAACAGCATGGGCTCAAGGAGAGAGTTCAAGTCACACAGTGCCAGTGCATACTTGGCTGTACCTATGGCCCCAGGATCGACCTGTCCAAGAGGTGGTCGAGGGAAAAGGTCCTGTACGGAATTATCGACGGAGAAGTCACTATCTCCATTCGAGGACGGGTGAAAATGTCTATAATCCCGGCCGCGTTGCTGGACCTAGCTCTAGATAATCTACCTGAGAAGTAGTTGTTCACCGCGTTTCAACGATAGGCTTTGCCTGACCGCGAAAGCGACAAATGAGGGCCGGAGATGGTCCTCGTGAAGAACGCTCGGCCTCGCCCGAGATAAATTATAATTAGATGAACCAGATCCCCGGTCCGGTTGCGTTAACTCGATGTTGTCTTCTTGAAAATCGGGAAGCGCCAGGAGTGATCCCATGCGAATATGTAGCTTCCAGCCCGGAGCCACGGAGATCGTCTACGCCTTGGGTCTGCAAGACCAGCTACAAGGGGTTACTTCCAAGTGCGATTATCCACCCGGGGCCAGCAACAAGCCCGTCATTGTCCGTAGTATTTTCGACGATGACCATCACACCAGCGGGGAGATCACCCGTATCATCTCGGAAAGGATCAATCAAGGGCTGGGCCTGTACCACACCGATCAAGCAGCATTGCAGGCAACCCAACCGGACCTGCTTTTAACCCAAGCCATCTGCGATATTTGAGCCCTGTCTGCCCGGCAGGTGGCCGAGCTCAGCGTGGTCCTTCGCAAAGAGCCCCAGGTGATATCGCTGGACCCCAAGTACCTGGGGGACGTTCTGGATGATATTCGCCGGGTTGGACAGGCCACCGGGACCGAGGACGCGGCGCAGGCGTTAACAGGGCGGATGCAAGCCCGTATCGATGCTGTGGTGGAGCGGGCTTCCCGGTCTGCCAACCGGCCCAAGGTGCTGCAACTTGAGTGGGCTGATCCATTGATGTGTGGTGGACACTGGGTTGTGGAAATGGTGGAGATGGCTGGGGGCATCAGCTGTTTCGGGAGCAAAGAAACCGGCGCTCTTCGTTTGGATTGGGCCCAGGTTATGTCCAGTCAGCCCGAGATTATAATGCTCATGCCGTGTGGCTTCGACCTGGATCGCGCTAAAGAAGACCTGCCGTTGCTCACCGTGCAAGACGGCTGGGATTCACTGCCGGCGGTGCGGAATGACCGCGTCTACGTCATCGACGCCGCAGCGTACACCAGCCGGTTGGGGCCGCGGCTCGTGACCGGGCTGGAAATCATGGCGGAGATTATCCACCCCGAGATATTTTCCGGTATGATACCGGATGGCGGAGCCATCCGTCTCAGCGAGGTGGTCTCCTAGACGGTCCCGAAAAATTAGCCGCCGCCCGGTAAGCTCTAGTACAATAGCAATTCAGAAAGTCAACCAGGGGGAGTAAGTCATGGCAGTGCAGGACAAGCTCGGCGCCGAAGACCTGAAGCAATACTACAACGCTGCCGACGGCATTAGACTGTCGCCAGGATGGCTGGGTGGCGAGGAGGAAGCTTCGCCGGAGTTGGCGCCCTATTTGTGGCGTTGGTCCGAAGTGGAGCCTCTGGTGCTGAAAAGCGGCGAGGTGGTTACCCCCGATCGGGACGTGGAAAGAAGGACGATGCGACTGGCGACCCCCGGACTAAAGCGGGGGACGACCCACACTCTGATCGCCGCGCTCCAGTTGCTGCTGCCTGGGGAGTGTGCTCCTGCGCACCGCCATACTCCTACCGCCATTCGCTGGATACTTAAAGGCCACGGCGCCTATACTACCGTTCAAGGCGACAAGTGCTACATGGAGCCCGGAGACCTGATCCTCACACCGTCGTGGACCTGGCACGACCACACCAACGAGGGCACCGAGCCCATGATCTGGCTGGACGGTCTGGACGTACCGCTGGTGCGTTACCTGAAGGCCAATTTTTATGAGCCATTTCCCGAGGACCAACAGCCGGTGACCGGCGTGGGGGACTCGGTGCGGAAGTACGCTTCCGGATCGCTCAAGCCGACCTGGGGCGAAGCGGACGCGCCCTACTCTCCCCTGTGGCACTACAAGTGGGACCGGACCTACGACGCCCTTACCAACCTGGCTGAGCTTGGCTCCGACCCCTTCGACGACGTGTCCATGGAGTACACCGACCCCTCCACCGGCGGTCCGGTGCTGCGGACTATGACTTGCCGAATTCAGCTGATCCGGCCGGGTATTCAGACCAAGGCCCATCGCCATACCAGCAGCAAAATCTACCAGGTGTTCCGCGGCTCTGGGTACACCGTGATCGACGGCCAGCGATTCGACTGGACGGAAGGGGACTTTTTTATAGTACCGTCTTGGGCGTGGCATGAGCACGCCAGCACGTCGGACGGCGAAGCCATTCTGTTCTCCATCCAGGATATTCCCATAATGAAGTCCATGGCCCTTTACCGGGAGGAGCCGTACACCGAACACGCCGGCCACCAACCGGTAACCTCACAGTTCAACACCGGCAGTTAGCACGATTGCCTGAACCGGCGCTACCAGACCCAAACAGGGATGAAGAAACGCCATGACGACACACACCGAATTGAAGAAGGTCCGGCTCTCCGTGAGCAACGCGGTTCACTCGTTGTCCGTCTTGGTGGCACACGAAGAAGGCCTGTTTCGTGAGGAAGGGCTGGACGTGGAGCTTATCAAGACGGCGGGCTCGGCTCATGTGAACACGGTGGACCGGCCCGAGGCTATCTTTGACCGGCCCTTGGAGACCCTCTACAACAGCGGGGGGATGGACCAGTTCCGGCTTTGCGAGTGGGGTGTCATGAAACGGGCGGTCGACGGTGAGCAATGCGACCAACGGCCCGCCAAGATCGTCGCCTTGGGCTCGGCCATGTCCAAGTTCGCCATCGTAGCAAGCCCCAACGGAAACATCGTGGAGCCAGAGCAACTGGCCAACACCCCGATAGGCGTGACCATCTACAACGGCTCCCACTTCACCACCCTGAAAATGCTGGAAGGATTTCTCCGAAAGGAGGAGATCCAGGTGGTCAACATCGGGACCATGCCGCAGCGGCTGGAGGCAGTGCGCCAGGGAGAGTTGGCGGCCTGCACCTTCAACGAGCCATGGATTAGCGTCGCCCAGAAGGAAGGCTTCCGCATCATTCTGGAGAGCCACTCCACCCGCAGCGAGGCGGCCGGCGACGAGATGGACGGACCGACTCTGGCGGCCAACTTTCGGGCCCAAGCCAGGGCAGCAGCAATGATACACGCCGATCCCGGCAAGTACGCCCATTACATGACAGACGAAACGGGCGGTAGGATCGAACCCCACGAGCTTCAGACCTGGCGGCTGCTCTACGCTCCACCAACACCCTACACCCGCCAGCGGTTCGAACGGACCTACCAGTGGATGCTGGGCTATCCGGACCTGGTGACCACCGGTGCAACTTATGAGTTGGTGGTCGACAACCGGGCCTGGGAGTAAGTCGAACAACTCCGAATATTTTATGGCCCTAACCGGCCAGCGAAAGGCAGAGGCATCATGGCGAGACGAATTCCGATTGTAACCCGGGAGGAAGTGCCCGATGAGCACAAAGCCGCGTACGACGAGGTTGCGGGCATACGAGGACGCGCTCCCACGGTAGGTCCATCCTCGGTAATGATCCATAGTCCGGAAATGGCAGTTCGTGTCGGTCGACTGTCGGAATATTTGACGGACGGAAGCGAATTATCCGAGAAGTTCAAGAGGCTGGGAGCTATGATCGCCGCCCGCTCCATCGACTGCCAGTTTGTTTGGAACGCCCATGCCGCGGCCGGCCGCCGTGCCGGTATCGACGATGCTCTGGTGGACGCCCTGCGGGACAAGAAGCAACTCCCGCAAATGGTCCCTGACGAAGCGGCCGTGGTCGAATATGGGCTGGAGCTTACCGGCACCAACAAAGTAAGTCAGAAGACCTTCGATGCCGCCGTAGCCCAGTTGGGAGTCAGAGGGCTGACCGAGTTCACCACCCTGATGGGCTACTACCGGATGATAGGCCTCAACGCCAACGCCGCCACCATCGACCTGCCCGACGATCGCACCGAGCCGCTACTGCCCATTTAATATTCGGTCCGGTCGCCGGTATACAACGAAAATCTCTTGTATCCGCCCGCTCAAAAGGCGGGCGGACCCATTTCCCAGGTTGAAGTTCCGCAAGCAGGTCCCTTCCTCGTGGAGGTCCCCCATTGAATAGGCAGTGGCTGCTTTTTCGGAATCAGACATTAACCCTGGTCATCTGCGCCTCAGCCATTCTGGTTCCGGCTGCGGCACCGGGCGGCATGATAACGTTCAGCCGGCTAAGATCCTCTTCAGTAAGCTCGAGGTCGATGGCTTTGACGTTCTCCTCAAGGTGACTGCGGGACTTGGCCCCCGGTATCGGGATGATGTCGGTACCCTGGGCCATCAGCCAGGCCAAGGCCAGTTGCGCCAATGTCGCCGACTTCTCTTTGGCCAAGGCTTCAATCCCGGCGAGAAGCTCCAGGTTGTACTCGAAATTTCCTTCCTGAAAGCGGGGCGACCGCCGCCGTTCGTCGTCCTCGGGAATTTGCCCCAGGTCACGGTACACCCCCGCCAGAAAGCCGCGGCCCAAAGGCCCATAGGCCATGAAGCCCATGCCGTGGTCCCTACAGGCCTGGATGTTTCCGCTCTCCGCATCTCGCGACCAGAGAGAATATTCCATTTGCAGAGAAACGATGGGGTGGACTTTGTTGGCCCGTTGGATCGACCCAGCCCCCGCCTCGGACAAGGAGATGTAGCGGGTCTTGCCCTGCTCGACCAACCGGGCCATGGCGCCCACCGACTCCTCGATGGGCACGTTTGGGTCCACCCGGGACATGCAGAACACGTCTAGGGTCTCGATCTCCAAGCGCCGGAGGCTCTCCTCGCAAATACGCGTCAGGTACTCGGGGGAACCTCCGCCGCGGGTACCCGATTGGTCGGGAGTACGGGGGCTACCTGACTTGGTATGAACGATGACCCGCTCCCGCCTGCCTTTCAGGGCTTTCGCAATAAGTTCATGGTTGTGGCCGCTGCCGTAGCTGGCCGACGTATCCAGAAAATTTATTCCCAGGTCAAAAGCCATGTGCAGCGTAGCAATGGACTCCCGGTCGTCCACGCCGCCGTTGGGGCCGGACATGCGCATGCAACCCAGACCCATGGGCGAAACTTCGAAGTCCGTGGTCCCGAATTTACGGTATTCCATAAGGCCTCTCCCGCGGGTCAGACTAGCTGTCGGTGTCTGTGGGCGCCCACGCCTGACCCCATTTCTCGCCGTAAGTAACTTCTTCCACCGGACGCCGCCTGGTAGGACCGTACTGCACGCCTTCGGCCGGATAGCCCAACGGCAGCAGCGCGGCGGTATCCACGTTGTCCGGAATGCCCAACAGTTCCTTGATCTCCTTCTCGAAGCCCCGCCTGGGCCGCGTGGTGAGGACACTGGCCAGGCCCAACCCCCGGGCGGCCAGGAGCATGTTCTGGACCGCCGGATAGATGCTGGCGCCGCGGCTGATGTCTCCGGGCGAGCCATCGTGCTGGACACAGGCCAGAATCAACACCGGCACCTCGTGCAAATGCTGCGAAAGGTGCAAAGCGGCAGCATCGTTTCGGGCCATAGTCCGGGCCATCCGCCGATCTACTGCCGGCGGGTGTTCGGGAACGGGCGTCATCGCATAACGCTCGGCAATCCATTTCTTGGTCTCCGGGTCTTTGATTACCAGGAAACTCCAGCGCTGAGTGTTGCCGCCGTTGGGGGCCCTGATTCCCGCGTCCAGTACCTTGCGGACCAACTCATCGGGTATTGGGTCGGGCTTGATGTAGCGCAAAGCCCGCTGAGTGTACATCGCTTCAAAAAGCCCAATCTCTTTGGCCATGATCCACCTCAACGCGAAATTAACTGGGGAAGCCTCAGATCGCCACGTTGATCGCCGGATTTTCCGCAGCTTGCGCGCTGCCGTACAGGTCGTCGATGTAACCGCTGTTATCGATGTCGCGAAGGTAGCTCGTGTCCCAAATCTCGAACGGACCGATAAAGTTGACGCTGGGGTCGTGGGCAACGTCCAAGTTGTAAACATTCCAAACAGCCAGAGGATGGGGGAACGGTTTGGGGCTGAGCAGACCGGCCCAAACATCGTAGACGTGCTCGACCTCGTCGAAGCCTTCCAGACCGATCATCGGCGTCAGGCTTCGCTCCAGGATCTCGCACGACGCCGATTTTTCGGTCTTGAAGAAATAAATCGCATCAATCATCGAGCGCAAAAAAGCCAGGGTAGTCTCCTCTTCTTGCTGAACCCAGTCGCCGTTGGCGCAAATAGTCGCGTTGTGAATCACGGGCACGCTGGGCAACTCCAACCGATGCAGCCCGCGCTTCTCGCCTTGAAGGTCAAAGGGAGGGTCCACACTGGCGGCGACGGCCACGCCGTCCGCCAAGGCCTCAACCGCTGCTCCGCACCTCCGCCCGGGTGTGCTGGACACCTCAATGAACTCGATCTGGCTCAAATCCGCGCCGGCCAGTTGCAGCGAGTGTTTCAGATTTCCTGAAACGCATGGGGCCCGTGACGTTACGATGAATCGCTTGCCTTCCAGGTCCTTGGCCGATTGGATCTCCGGCAAGGCGATAACCCGGTCGTCCCAGTCATTCTGGGCTTGGGCCAGGTAGACCAACCGTTTGTCGCCCCGAGCTCGATAGTGATAGGGCTCGTGGTGCAGGCCGCTCAGAAAATCGTAGGTACCCTCCAGGAGTTTTGGCGCTCGTTCGTTCATCTGGACGAAGGGTTGATCGGCCACGTCGGCGTTGGCAACATGGACCGTCAGGTCGAAGCCATGCTTTTGGGTGACCCCGGAGTCTCGCCAGACCAAATGCAAAGGCATGTGGGAAATCTCGCTGGCCAGCATATTGATGGTTGATTTGACCATGACTGCTCCTCCTTGCCGGGTCGATCCTCTCCCACAACGAGTGAGGAAGCTGCATGGTACACTATTTTTGGATCGGTGACCTACTTCAATTTAGTTTCGATTTAGGTGTTGAAGTTGCCCTGAATGGGCGGCTCGTTGGTTAAGCCCAGGCTGGCCGACGCCGGGACAAACCCGCCCAAGCCCTGACAGAATACCGCGCAGAAAACCGCGGTAGCCTGAACAATGAGGATGGAGACCAAAAATGGACCCGACGAAAGAGGAGCTACAGAAAATCCTCGAGGCACTACCACCGGGGGAATGGGAAAATCCTTACATATTCAGCTACGATGAAGAGATGCGTATAGTAAACACACTGGTTGCCACCAAACCGGGCACGAAGGACCTGTGGTGTTACGAGCCGGACACAGGGGAGTTTGAGCCGCTGATCCTGCCCTAATCTACGCCAGTCCCAGAACATAAACCAACTGCTCTGAGCTGGGCCTGGGTGCGTCACCGTTGTAGCCGGTGGACACTTCCAGCACCTTGAACCCCTGGGAGACGGCTAGCTGCTCCAGCTCACCCGGCAAAAAGTGGCGACGCTGGACGCTGAACTCCTTTGTCTGAACGAATTCATCCGCGTGTGTGGTCTCGAACCCCGCCCCGTGCTCCTTGTACATGGGCAGGTCGTCGAAGCGGCCGCCGACGTGCAGATCGTAGAACTCAGAGTATTCCTGGTAGACATCGGACGAACTTGGACTCTCGTCGCTCATCCCTGCTCCCTCTCCCACCTCACCGTAACCACCGGTTTGGTGTCGAAAATGACGCGTAGCCTGGCGCATAGTCATCCGGCGCGTCAACGGAGTGCTGTCCACGCCACCGCCATTGAACAACTCCAAAGGCACCTGCGCGGCATCCTTTTGCGGCGGTAGGCGGTCCCTGACCAAGGTGAACCGAGGATATCAGCGGGCATTAAGTGTTACTCTGGGCATTAACCCAAATTAGGTGAATTACCTTGACTACCTTTAAACCGACAATCGCCAGGTACTGGTGCGTTACCGACTTAGAATGCACCGGCCTCGATCCCCAGCGGCATGAAATCATCCAGATTGCTCGGGTGGTTATCGACACCGTGGACCACCACATAGTCACCAGTTTGACAATGTCCCAGTACATCCAGCCAACGCGGTGGGATCAGCGCGATGACGAGGCAATGGAAGTCAACGGGCTTACCTTGAGTAAGCTTCAAGCCGAAGGAATCTCGCCCGATCTGGCGTTGGAGTACTTCTGCCAGGATGTGAACTGGGACGAGACAGTGCTGGCGGCTTGGGGCGTGGATTTCGAGACGAAGTTCCTTCGAGAGGCATTCCGGCAGGTAGGTCGAGACGTACCATTTCACTACAAGGTGATCGACGTACGAAGCTTGGGGCATCTTCCGCGAGCGCGAATGGGTTTTTCGGAATATATGGGGCTGGGCGAGTCGTGCGATTTTTACAGCGTGCACTTCGACCGAGGGAGGGCGCACGACGCACTGTACGATGCCACGAAGACGGCGGAGCTGGCGCTGGAATTACTGAGGTCGAGACCCTAGCATGCGCCTGAATATGCCACAGGTAGTGAACGCCGAAGCATCTTGATGGGGCTCCACAAACGGCGGCTGAGGAGGAATACTTTGGTGGCGGAAGAATGGCAGCAACGCATTGAGGCGTTGGAAAACCAGGTCAAAGAGTTGGAGTCTGCGCTGAGGCAAACGGCTATCGATGCGGCCTTTGTATATATCCGCTCCAATTGGTCGCTGATACGGTGGCGCTTGGTAAGGGAGCAAGACCAAAGCGGAGAGGGCTCGGAGATATACAACCGTGCCAATAACGCCGAGACGGTCATCAACCACCATCTGGCCCGCAACCTGAGGGAAGTTCGTTTGGAACCCCAGCCGATGGATGCGGCCTACCGGTGGTGCATCGAAACGACAGCCACCCTCCAGCAGAACGGCTACACGTTCTTCGACTCGGCTTGATGGAGAAACCCACTCTAGGAGCCGGCGGCGCCGCCCGTCATCGAGGCGCCACCTTCCCATTCGACACCTTCTCGCTCACGGGTTATTATAACGGCTGACCTGTCCCACCGACGCCCAAAGCGCCGCCTACTATCTAAAGTTAGCCTGAATTCGAGCCAACCTAGCTAGGAGCTGATGATGCGAGAAGTTGCGATTGTTTCACCGGTGCGCACCGCTGTTGGGAGCTTCGGCGGCGCCCTAAAAGACATTTCCGCGGCCGAGCTGGCCAGCACCGTGATCAAGGAGACCCTGGACCGCAGCGGCCTCGACCCCGCAAAGGTGGACGACGTTATCCTGGGCCATGGCTATCCCAGCGGCGAAAACCCGGCCATAGGACGATTAGCGGCATTAAAGGCGGGGCTACCTATAGAAGTGCCCGGCTACCAGTTGGACCGCCGCTGTTCTTCGGGACTCCAGGCCATCCTCAACGCGTCCATGCTGGTGCAAACGGAGAACGCCGACGTGGTTATCGCCGGCGGTGTGGAGAGCATGAGCACCGCCGAGTTCTACTCCAACGAGTCGCGGTGGGGCGCCCGGTACGGTTCGGTGACCTTCCACGACCGGTTGGCCCGGGCCCGGGAGACCATCTCCCCGGAGGAGCGGTTCGGCGTCATCTCGGGCATGATCGAGACGGCGGAGAACCTGGCCAAGCAGTATGAGATTCCCCGGGAAGAGCAGGACGCCCTTGCCCTGCGCAGCCACCAGCGGGCCGTAGCCGCCACCGAGGCCGGAAAGTTCCAGAAGGAAATCGTGCCTGTACCGATCCCTCAACGCCGGGGCGACCCGGTGAACTTCGACACCGACGAGGGCCCCAGGGCCGACACTTCCACCGAGGCGCTGGGCCGGCTCAGGTCCATCATGCCCGACGGCACGGTCACCGCAGGCAACGCCAGCAGCCAGAACGACGCCGCGTCGGTATGCCTGGTAGTGGCCGCCGACAAGTTGGACGAGCTGGGGCTCACCGCCATGGGCTATCTCCGGGGTTGGGCTGTCACCGGTTGCCACCCCGCCTACATGGGCATCGGGCCGGTGGCCGCAGTGGCCAAGGTGATGGGCAAGCTCGACCTCTCTCTGGCGGACATGGACGTTATCGAGTTGAACGAGGCCTTCGCCGCCCAAGTGCTCGCCGTGCTGCGGGAGTGGAAGCTGCCCAACGAGGACAACCTGAACGTCAACGGCTCGGGCATCTCGCTGGGCCACCCCATCGCCGCCACCGGCGCCCGCATCATGACCACCTTGCTCCACGAGATGGAAAGAAGGGACGCCCGGTGGGGCCTGGAGACCATGTGCGTCGGCGGGGGTCAGGGCGTGGCGGCTGTCTTCGAGCGCATTTAGAGCAATCAGCAATCAGCAGTCAGCCGTCAGTACTCCCAACCCCCTGGGTTCACAGGTGGGTGGGGCTGCTGATAGCTGAAGGCTGATTGCTGACCGCTTTATAAAGTTGGAGTAGTCATGCCCGACAATGACATTGCCGACGTCCTGGTAATCGGAGCCGGGGCCTCGGGTGGCGCGTTTACCTGGAGCCTCAGTCAGGCGGGCATCAAAGTGGTGTGCCTGGAGCAGGGTGGCTGGGTACCGGCCAACGCTTTCCCCGTCAGCGAGCCCGGCGCCCTTATACGGACGCAGACCGACTTTCACCCCAACCCCAGCGTTCGGGGACTTCCCGAGGACTACCCAATAAACGAATCCGAGACGCCCATCGCGCCGTTGATGTACAACGCCGTCGGCGGCAGCCAAATCCATTGGGGCTCCCACATGCCCCGGTTCCACCCTTCCGACTTTCGGGTCAAGACCCTGGACGGCGTGGCCGACGACTGGCCCTTGACCTACCAGGAGCTGGAGCCCTACTACGATTTGAACGACCGGATGACCGGGGTTTCCGGCCTCAACGGCGACCCGGCCTATCCGCCCAAACCCCAGCGTCCCTGTCCCCCACTGTCTATCCGGCCGGGGGGCCAGGTGCTGGCCAAGGGGTTCGACAAGCTGGGCTGGCACTGGTGGTCTGCGGACACCGCCATCTCGTCGGTGGCTTACGACGGGCGCGAGCCCGAAAACGGGGGCTTCCTGCGCTCTCTGGCCAGTGCGGACATCATTTACTGGCCCAAGGCCCTGCGCCAGGGCGCACGCCTGAAGACCCACGCCCGGGTTCGCGAGATCATGGTGGACTCGTCTGGGAGGGCCACGGGAGCCCTCTATTACGACAACAATGGCACCTTGCGCGAGCAGCGGGCGAAGGTGGTGGTCCTGGCTTGCAACGGAGTGGGTACTGCTCGGTTGCTGCTCAACTCCCGGTCCAGCCTCTTCCCCGACGGCCTGGCTAACAGCAGCGGACTGGTGGGAAAGAACCTGATGCACCATCCCTGCGGCATCGTCGTCGGCCTTTTCGATGAATGGCTGGGCACCGACGAGGGCCCCCGGGGTAGCACGATGCTGTGCCAGGAGTTCTACGAGACCGACCTCAGCCGCGGGTTTGTCCGCGGCTACGACCTCCAAGTCCTGGGCGCGGGTTCCAACCCCCTGTCGTCGGCTCTGGGCGGCCTGATGGGACAGCGGGTGGCTTGGGGACCCAACCACCACCAGGAGGCGCATGAGCGCTTCGGCCATACCGTCAGCCTAACCATCATGACCGAGGACCTTCCCGAAGAACACAACCGGGTTACTTTGGACGACGAATTAACGGACGCACACGGCATCCCCTCCCCCAAGATCCGGTACACCCTCAGCGAAAACAGCAACCGGATGCTGGACCACGGGGTAGAGCGAGCCAAGGAGGCCCTGGACGCCGCCGGGGCGAAAAAGCTGTTTTGGTCGCGTCAAAGACGCAACGCCGGCTGGCACCTGTTGGGCACCGCCCGCATGGGAGACGACCCAAACACATCGGTGGTGGACCGGTGGGGCCGGGCCCATGACGTTCCCAACCTTTTCGTCATTGATGGCAGCGTCTTCACCACGGCGGCCAGTATCAATCCGACCGCCACCATCCAGGCGCTGGCCCTGCGTACCGCCGACTACATCAAGGGCGAGGGGCGAACGGTGCTGGGCTAGCGCCGTCATTTGACACCCTATATCCGAGCCCGTAGGATAGCCCCATGCTTCGGTCAGGCCGGTTTTGACTTATGGCCTAGCGCCCCCATCCCTTCGACCGACTCAGGGCAGGCTCTAACTTACCCCCGTCGAGGGAGAAGGGACTAGTCTTCTCCCCTTTGATGGGGGGCTAGAGTGGGGGTATCACCCAACTAAACGCCAAGCTAACAGGGGGAGATATGGCTGACACTTTCGGTACCGGCGAGTTCATCTACAGGCACGTGGCCAACTGGGAAAAGATGCCCGACGGAATGAGCTTCAAAGAATGTCCCGGGGTGGCGGTGGACTCACAAGACAATGTGTACGTCCTGACCCGGGGCGAGCATCCCATCATCGTTTTCGACCGGGAAGGAAACTATATCCGCACCTTCGGCGAGGGACAATTCAGCGCCACTCGCACCCACGGACTGTACATCTCCCACGACGACTCGATCCTGGCCGCCGACGACGGGATACACACCATCCAGAAGTTCAACCGCGAAGGCGACAAGCTGATGGAGATCGGCGAGCGGAACGCTCCGGCCCCCAGATGGAGCGGCCAACCCTTCAACCGGCCCACCTCCGCCGCCATCATGCCCAGCAACGGCGACGTTTACGTCTCCGACGGATACGGCAACGCCCGCATCCACGTCTACACCGGCTCCGGCGAGTACAAGTTCTCCTGGGGCAGTTCGGGTATCGACGCCGGCCAGTTCATCCGCCCCCACAACATCGCCGTGGACAGCAACGACCGGGTCTACGTGGTGGACCGTGAATGTCACCGGATCCAGATTTTCGACCCCCGGGGCAACTTCATCACCATGTGGAACAACATCCACCGCCCCGACTCCATGGTCCTCTGGCAGGACCACATATACGTCGGGGAATTGAACGGCATGGGCGGCGTGGACGACGCTCCGGGCCTTGGACATCGGGTCAC